>JALYHV010000078.1 GCA_030776205.1 Myxococcota bacterium
TCCCTCTCCCGGTCCGTGTCACCGGGCGCTCGGTTTGCGTCAGCCAAGCACCCGGATTGGGTGGCGCCGCCGCAAGGTCTGTGGTTTGTCAAGACCCGGACCTGTCAACCAAGCACCCGGTCTAAAATGTCAAGGGGGCACCCGGTCGCTCAAGGATCACATGACTCGCACTTCGAGCAGCAGTGTCTCGTGCAGGAGGATCACATGACTCGCGCATCGAGCAGCAGTGTCTCGTGCAGGAGGATCGCGTGACTCCCACATCGAGCAGCAGTGTCTCGTGCAGGAGGATCACGTGATTCCCACATCGAGCAGCAGTGTCTCGTGCAGGAGGATCACGTGATTCCCACATCGAGCAGCAGTGCTTCGTGCAGGAGGATCACGTGATTCCCACATCGAGCAGCAGTGCTTCGTCGCGAGGACCGCTTGCTTCCTGTACCCATTCGTCGTGCGTCATGCCCGAACGTGCCTTGTATCCCATAGCAATCAGGATGATTGCTTCCCATTGCTCGCAAGGAAGCTGCACGTACCTCATCTGCTTTCTTCATCGACGACGCGCGTTCTCTCATGGTTTCCGCGATGATCGCAGCACTTACCACGCAAACTCGCGCGCGAGCGTGTTTCGTGCCGTCCGGCATCCCATGGCATCCCTTCACGGGTCTCACGGCAGAGACGCACCGGCCCGCGAGGAGGGCGCACCGATGCCGTCTGCTTCCACGACGAGCGCACCGATGTTTGCGTGCCCTCCTGCGCGAAGGACACGCCCGTCCCATGAGCTCGGGTGCACACGGCCATCATGATTGTGCAACCGTCACTACCGAAAGGCATCCTTATGCCGCGAGACTCCTGTTCGCATCAGGGGAGAAGGCACCGTGAGCGGACGTGACACGTGCGCGGCACACCTGAAGAAGGCCGCCTCCAGCCCACGTGATGTAGACACGATTGAGCCGATGCCGGTGCCGAAGTCCGCGACGTTCGTACCGGAGCCCCGTGATCGGCGTCCAAGCGAGCGCCACACCCCCCGCCGTCCCGCGCCTCACGTCGCTTCGTCCTACACGTCTTCCGAGCGCATCCTGTCTGCTTCGCCAGCGACACAGAGCCAATCTGCCATCCGGCCGGGCACGCGACACGATGCAACACGGCGGAATGCCCCGCGGTTTGCCCCCTCGCCGGTGTTGCGCGCCAGTTGCTGCGCGCGAGAAAGACCGCCTCTCGGCGCCGTGGCCGGGCACACGCGAAACGCGAGCCGCCTCAGCGTTGCGAGGCGACGACCGCAGGCCAAATTAGAGCCCTGATCCGTCCACCCGCGGTTGCTCCGCGATCGCGCCGCCGGCATTCATGCTAGCGCACCCGCGATGCGCCTCTACGATTATTTGACCTCTGGTAACGGCTACAAAGTGCGGCTCGCCCTGCGTTGGTTGGAGATTCCGTTCGAATACCGGGAGGTCGACATCGTCGCGGGCGAGTCACGGACACCTTGGTTTCTCGCCAAGAACGCGTTCGGCCAAATCCCCGTCCTCGAGCTCGACGATGGCACGTGCTTGCGGGAGAGCAGCGCCATCCTCACATACCTGGCGGAGGGCACGCCGCTTCTGCCTATCGACAAACTGCTCCGGGCCCGCGCTCTCGAGTGGCTGTGCTTCGAGCAGACACATGTGGATGGCGTGATCTCTCGCGCGCGATTCCGTCGCCTATTTCCTCACGTAATTCCAACGCGGGAGGAGGAATTCGCGGCTTGGCTCGCCGAAGGCCACGCCGCCCTCGAGGTGCTGAACGCTCACCTCGCTCGGCACGGCTTCTTGGTCGGCGAGCGGTTCACGATCGCCGACATTGGTCTTTATGCGTACACACATTGCGCCGAAGCGGGGGGCTTCGACCTGAAGCCATATGTCCCGCTCCGGGAGTGGTTCGAGCGCGTCAAAGGCCAGCGTGGCCATTTGCCGATCGACGAAACCCCGCAGTGACCACGGAATTCGCGGGCCAGATATCCCCGCGTGTCGCTATCGGTCCTTGAGGGTCCCAGGCTTAGCCGGTATCGCAGGAGCCCGGGATTCCGCCTGACTTTGAGATCCTGGCCACTGCGCGGTATGTGAGTCGCGTCGGCGGCCGTCCGCGTGATGGGGCCAGAATTCATCCGCGCGCGTCGAGGGTGTGCTGGTGGAGTAGATTGTCGGTCGCTCGGAGCGCGGGCGCCCTTGAGCGAGCGGCAGAGACGCTGCTCGAGGGGCTGGCCGCTATGGCACCAGCAGGGCGCTGTCCGTTGTGCTTGTGCTGACGTTGGGGACGACGGTACGTCACCAGTTCGGCTGAAGTCGCCACCGCCTCCTGAAGCCTCGAACCCCGTTTCCCGCTCCAGCGCCGGCGGGAGCATCCGAAGGAAACGTTACGCGGCCGCATGCTGCGACAGCACCGCCTCGAAGATTCTCCGTCCATCGGTGCCGCCGAGCATCGCGTCGCTCATGCGCTCCGGGTGAGGCATCAGGCCAAAAACGTTCTTGCGCGGGCCGCCGTAAATGCCCGCGATCGCCTCGAGGCTGCCGTTCGGATTGGCCGCACTGGCGATGACACCGTCGGCCGTGCAATAGCGTAGGCCGATGAGTCCCTCGCCTTCGAGGCGGCGCAACGTGAGCGGGTCGGCCTGGTAGCGACCCTCCCCATGCGCGATGGGAAGCTTCCACACCTCGTCGGCCTTGCCGGTGAAGGGCCCCTCGGCGGTCACCTTGACGTGCCAGTCGCCGCACTCGAAGCGCTGGCCCGCGTTGCGCGTCAGCGCGCCCGGCAAGAGCCCAACCTCGGTCAAGATTTGAAACCCATTGCATACCCCGAGCACCCACCCGCCGCGCCCTGCATGAGCGCGAATGGCCGGAACGACGGGGCTTCCCTTGGCGATCGCGCCACACCGCAGGTAATCGCCGAACGCAAACCCACCGGGAATGGCGACGAGGTCCGTGCCGGACGGAAGATCGACAGTCGTGTGCCACAGCACGGTCACCGACGCCCCACACACGTCGCGGAGCGTGCGAATCATCTCGGTCTCGGCGTTCGAGCCAGGGAATACGACGACGACGGCGCGCATCCGCGCGTCGGTACCATACAGGGCAGCTCCTGGCGAGGGCTCGGACGGCAGCCGAGGGACACGGTATGTGTTGCGGCATGCCGCACGCCAATCGGTCCGATTTAGGTTCGTTCGCCGTGCTGCTGAGCCTTGTCTTGGCCAGTGGTTGCTCGGCGGGAGGCTCGCCGTCGAAGAGCGCTGCGGCTGCAGCCGACGGCGGTGCCCCTAGCCCCGCGGCGCCGTACACGGTCGCCATGCTGGACCGCGTGCACATCGGGAGTGACGCGTCGTTGCCGGATTTCCAGCGCGCCGACGCCGATTTGCCGCTCACGGGCCCGTTCGCCCGCGTCACCCTCGTGGTCGACCTCGAATCGCCGTGCTTTCCGTTCGCCAAGTGGGTAATGGATCCGCCCCCACCGGGCCAGAGCTGGCCCGCCGATTGCGACGCCTTCGATCGGAATTTCGAGATGTCGCTGGTCGACACCGCCGCGCCCGCGGGCACGCCTGGCATCGAGCTTGTCCGCGCCATCACCCCCTTCGGCGGCCCACTGCACATCGAGCAGGACGTCACCGACGCGTTCAACGCCACCCCTGCGACGCGCAGGTTCCACGTCGCCCTCGGGGCGTACCTCGATGCAGCGGGCAAGATAAGCGGCTCGAAGGGCGGTTGGTTCGTGAGCGCGCACCTCGATGTCACGCCGGGGGCGCCTCCCTCGAACGTGCTTGCCGCGATCCCGCTCTATTTCGGAGATGTCATCGCCGGACAGACGATCGCCGATTTACCCTTCGCGCTGCCGGCCGGCACGATGTCGACGCGCGTCGAGTACCGCGTTACCGGCCATGGGGGCGCTGCCGGCTCGCTCACCTATTGCCTCGGCCCGGCCGACGAGTTTTGCCGCCGCGTGCACCACGTGTACGTCGATGGCACCGAGATCGGGCGCAAGGTCGCGTGGCGGACCGATTGCGCCACGCTCTGCACGCTCGCAGATGGCGGCCCCTTCGGCCAAGGCCCTTACTGCGCCGAGAACCCGTGCGGGGCGATCGGGAGCGTGCAGGCTTCGCGCGCTAACTGGTGTCCGGGGAGCGTCACCCCGCCCTTCGCGTGGACACTCGGCGCGAATAGCGCGTTTGGCGCGCCGGGTCCCCACGCGCTTCGCTTCGCTATCGACGGCATCGACAGCGGAGGCGTGTGGCGCGCGTCGGCCATCGTGTACGCGTACGGACCCTGACGCGCCGCCGGTGTGAGCCGAACCCGTTCGATGCGGCGACCCATGGCGCCGAAGGGCGAAGGCGGTTTCCGCATGCGACCCCGGTCGCGTTGTGCAGCTCGGCACGCTAGGCTCCCCGCCCCTCGATGTTGCACCGACTCTACTTTTCGCCCGGGTTTTTCGGCTTCGGGCGGCTCGCCTCGTACGACTACTTTGCCCATCTCGAGCGGGCACTCGCGCAGAAGATCGTCGCCGCCGGCGACCAGGTCGAAACGCACGTCGTGCACGCAGCACCCACTGCCTCGATTCGTCGGCGGGCGGCAAAGCTTGCGGAGATGGTTGCAAAGACGTGCGACCCGGGCGCGCCGAACGGCGGGCCAATTCACCTGGTCGGCCATTCGACGGGCGGTCTAGACGCCCGCCTCGTCGCTTCCCCGAGCGTCTCCTTGTCCATCGCCCCCGAGGCGCTGGCCTGGCGGCATCGACTCGCGAGCATCACGGCCATCAACACGCCGCATTTCGGGACGCCGCTGGCAAGCTTCTTCGCCACCGTCAGCGGCGAACGGGTCCTGCGGGCGCTCAGCGCGTTGACGGTCATCGCGCTTTCCGTCGGTTCGCCACCGCTCCTGGCCGTCAGCGCGCTCGTCGCGGCCCTAGGTCGCCTCGACCGCGCGTTCGGCCTGGACGTCAAGGTGCTGGATCGCGCTACCGACGGCTTCTTGCGGCTGATCGACGACGCGCGCAGCCCCGACCTCCGGGAGTACGTCGACGGCATCAAGGGCGATCAAGGCGCGATGGTCCAGCTCATGCCCGAGGCAATGGACCTCTTCGCTGCCGGGATCGAGGATTGCCCCGGTGTGCTTTGCCAGTCCACGATATCGATCGCGCCTACCCCCGCGCCCGGCATGCTCGTCCGCGCGCTCGGGCGGCCGTGGAGCGCGATGAGCGGGGCTATCTTCGCTACTTTATACGGCATTTCGTCGCGGTACGACGCGCGATACCCCTGCGCGGCTCCCGAGCGATCGGCGACCGATGAGCGCCTGCTCGAGAAGTGGTTTGGCACGAAGCTCGGCATCCGCGCCAACGATGGCGTCGTCCCCGTGCGCTCGCAGATATGGGGGGACGTCGTCTGGGCAGGGTACGCCGACCACCTCGATGTGCTCGGCCATTTCAGGGACGTTGCTCCGCGCCCCACTCCCTCTCAGGTCGACGGGAAAGAGCCGCGGCATATCGACTGGCTCTACAGCGGGAGCAACTTTGACCGTTCGCGTTTCGCGTCCGTCGTAGACGCCATCGCCAAGGGCATTCTTGCGAGCGCGCGCTCGATGCCGACCGCCGCCTGACCGCAGCACGCGCTTGGGAAGGGCCGGGACCGGGGCCGCCAACTCCGGATTTTCAGCCCTTCGCGCGCTGCTCCTGGGCGAGCTTGCCCATACCCTCCTCGAGGAGATCCCCGCGGAACACGTTTTTCAGCGCGTAGCCGAGCCCTGCGGCAAGAATTAGTTGCCCCAATCGCGATCCCAAAATGCTGCCCGCAACGAAACCGACGCCCGCGGCAGCGCCTACGACGACGTACGGCCGTTTGCGCGTCTGCTCCTCGAGCTGCGATCCGAGGTTGCGTCCGACGTCACGCAGCTTGGCGATTTCAATCGTGCTGCCCTGCTCGCGCTCGTCCGCTTGGCCGCCTTGCGCGCTTCGCTCCCGTTCGGCCCTGCGCGCCGCCTTGCGCTCTTCGCGCTGCGAGTGGTTGTCTTGTTGCGGCTGCTCTTCGTTCGTTCGGTTCATGGCGACGGTCGCAGTGCAAGACCGGTGCGCAGCCGAGCTGCCGAGCCGCGGACCGCGCGAGCACGGCCCAAACGCAGGAGGCGAGCGGCTCGACCGCGCCTTGCGGGCGCTTTGCTGGGCGGTGCGCGCGAAAGCGCCACACGCCGAGGCCAATTGCCGCTAACCGGCAGCCGAGTCGGGGTTTCTTGCGCATTTCGCCTGTGGCGGTCCGGGCGGATGCCGTGTACCAAACTGGCCGCGATGGATGCGAGCACGGCGCAGTTCGACCCCGCGCTCGAGGCGGCGTTGCTGCGGGAGCTCCACGCGACGTGGCACCAGATCAATTCCTCGCATTTCGCGGCGAAGCTGTCGCCACCAACGCTCGAGCTCGTGGATACGCGGGCGACGCTCGGACGCTGGCAACCGACGAGTCGGACCATCGAGATTTCGCGGCCATTGATCCTAACTGAGCGCTGGGGCGCCGTCGTGGAAGTGCTGAAACACGAAATGGCTCATCAGTTCGTGCACGAGGTCCTGGCCGAGTGCGAGACCGCCCACGGTCCGGCGTTTCGCGATGTGTGCAAGCGGCTGGGGATCGATGCGCGAGCGGCTGGCCTCCCGCGCCCGTCGTCGGCGGACGCCGCCGACCCCGACGAAAAGATTCGCCTGCGGGTCGTCCGTCTTCTCGCGCTGGCCCAGAGCCCCAATCGGCACGAGGCGGAGGCGGCAATGGCCACAGCCCAGCGGCTCATGCTGAGGCACAATCTGGACGCCGCGCACGCCGCGACTCCGCGGGACTATTCCTTCCTGCAGCTCGGCAAGCCGACGGGGCGCGTGGCGGAGCATGAGCGGCTCGTGGCCATGATCCTGGGCAGGCACTTCTTCGTTGAAACCATTTGGATCCCGGTGTTTCGCGCACTCGAGGGCAAGCGTGGGAGTGTGCTCGAAATCTGCGGCACGTGGGGCAACCTTTCTATCGCGGAGTACGTCCACGGCTTTCTGCACGAAACGGCCGAGCGCCTTTGGCGTGCGCACCAATCCGCCGCGCGCATTGCGTCCAATAGGGAGCGCCGCACGTACCTCGCCGGCGTGATGACGGGATTTGCGGACAAGCTCGCTCGACAGAATGTCAAACATCGGGGCGAGGGGCTGGTCTGGATCCAGGATGGGAATCTCGTGAGTTATTTCCGCAAGCGGCACCCACTCGTCCGGCACGTGCGTCACGCCGGCCAGCGCCGGTCGGACGCGTGGTTGCACGGACGGGAGGCCGGGCGGGCAATCGTCCTGCACCGGCCGTTGGAGACGCCCGTGGAGTCGCGGGGGCGCATGCTCGGTTTCAAGCGCTGATCGAACCGCCGACGGCCGTGTGCTTCGAGACTATTTGATGCTTCGGGTTGGCGTCAGCCCAAGGCTGACCTGCCGGACCCGCGCCGCCTTTTTCGCCAGGCGCTCGGCCCGTTTCTGCACCTGGGCGGGACTCTCGCCCGTGCCCTGCGCCACCCACTCTATCGCGCGGTCAGGCTCTTTGACCCAGTGCTCATACAGCTTGGCCAGCTCGAGTCGAACCGACGCATCATCGACCGATGTCGCGAGCGCCTCGAAGTGCGCGAGCGCACGTGCGCGGTCGCCACGCGCCTTGGCTACGTCGGCCCGGGCTCGGAGCGAGTCCGGCGAAGGTTCCCGGGCAAAGGCGGTGTCTGCCGTCGCCGCCGCACGGTCCAGCGCACCCGCGCGGCGTTGCGTCTGCGCCACCCCCACGAGGTCACTCGCCGCGAGCTCCGCCTGGAGCGGTTCTCCGTAGAGGCCGACGAGCGCCGCCATGGCGACGACATCCCACGCATTGTGCTCGATGACGCCGTGCAACGCCTGCGCATTTCCGGTGCGTAGAAAATGCAAATAGCAGGCGGCTACGTTGCCGGATTCGATGTCGTCAATGCGCTCGAAGCCGAGCACTTCCCGCTCGATCGCAACCAGACGGCAGCCCTGCTTGACACGCCGGCGGTGCACCCTCCGTGCGACGTGCAACAAGTCCAGATGAGGCGGCTCGGCCGGAGGCGCCACGCGCGCCATGACGAAGCGAGTCCGCAGCAGAGGCATGTCGAAGCTTTTTCCATTGAACGTGACGAGCAGCGCGGCACGTCCAACGCGCTCTGCGACGCGCTCCAACATCGGCGCTTCTTCTCCCAGCGCACGCACCAAGATTTGTTCCAGGACGAACGTAGCGCCCTCCCACCAGCCAAGGCCTACGAGAAACGCGACGGTGCCGGTGCCCCCAGAAAGGCCAGTCGTCTCCGTATCGAGGTAAAGGGCACGGCTTGGATCGCACTCCGAAATAGACGGGTCCAGCGCGAGGAGAGACAAGAGCTCGGGGCACGCCTCGCGCGCGGCGGATACCGACGCACGCCCCGTGCGGTGAGCCGCCGAGAGGCGCTGCATGCGGACATGGAGCGGTCCGCGCGACGTTACCTCCGTGGCGAAGGGCAAGTCGAAGGCATTGACCTCCGGCAGAGGCGTCGCCGGCCGGCTGGCCACCCGCTCCAGCGTCGCCTGCATGCGCGCACGGAGATCATCGAGAGCGACCGCGCGCACGGCGTCGGCCGTGCACGAGGGCGCCGATGGCGCCCCGTCGACGATGCACAGGCGCGAGAGCTTGCTCCGAAGGGACACGGCCGGACCTCGTTGCGCAACGGTACATCAGTTCAGTGGACCTGGCCACGAGCTCTCCGTTGCCGCGGGCGTCCCCCGGCAGCTCACTCGAGCGGCCAGCTCACTCGAGCGGCCAGCTCACTCGACGACCGGCGCCGTCCCGCGCATGGCGAGTGCCAGCATGTCCTGCATGCCCATCGCCAACGACGGCGGCAGGGCGTCCGGTGCGAAGAGAGCTACTTCGGTTATCTCGAACGGATTCGAGGCCGCTCGAACGGGCGCCTCAACGAGGCACTCGACGACGACCGTCACCGCGTGGAAGCGCGGGTCCCGATCGGGACGCGAAAAGACGCCCACGAGTCGGACCACCTCGCAACGGTCGACGCCGGCTTCTTCGGCGAGCTCGCGGACGATCGCGGTCCGCAGCGTCTCACCCCATTCGAGCGTGCCCCCGGGGAGCGCCCATTCGCCGAGATCGGCCCGCCGAACGAGCAGCCAGCGACCGTCCGGTGTCCGCGCTGCCGCGACGATACCGATCACCGGACGGCGAAGCAGGTGTCGTGCGATCTCCGCAATGAGGACGAAAGCTCCGCGCGGGATACGCCAACGCATGAAGGCAAGCCTACTTCGTCCGACGATGGGGTCGTGCGAAAAGCTCCGCGTTCGTGGCATCAAAACACCAGCGGACAGACGTCGTAGTTGAAGGCGCCGCACGGCTCAGATACGCAAGACGAGCATGCCCACGTTGAGGCACTTCACAGTCGTCCCGCGCCTGCCTCCCGCTTTGGAGGGCCTTCGCAACATCACCTACAACCTCTGGTGGGCGTGGGCTTCCGTCGCGCACGAGCTCTTCGTGCGAATCGACCCGGATCTCTGGATGGAGGTGCACGGAAACCCCATCGAGCTCTTGGCGCGCGTCGACCAGGCTCGCCTCAACGAGCTAGCGACCGACGACGCGTTTCTGAGTCACCTCGAGGCCGTCGACAATACCTTCCAGCGCTACATGCAGCGCGAGGGCTGGTTCAGCAAGACCTTCCCCGAGGCTGCCGGCGCGCGCATCGCGTACTTCTCCATGGAGTACGGTATTCACGAGTGCCTGCCGATCTACTCGGGCGGTCTGGGCGTCCTCGCCGGCGATCATCTCAAAACGGCGAGCGACCTCGGGCTTCCTCTCGCAGGGGTGGGACTGGCTTATGCAGAAGGGTACTTCCGCCAGGTGCTCAACGCCGACGGATGGCAGGGCGAGAGCTACCCAATCAACGATTGGCATCGCATGCCCGTCACGCCGGTGCTCGACACTGCGGGCAAACGCCTCCTGATACGCGTGCAGTACCCCCACGGCGTCGTTGTGGCGCAGCTGTGGAAAGTCCAGGTCGGTCGCGTGCCCTTGCTGCTCCTCGATGCGAATTTGCAGGAGAACTCCCCCGCCGATCGCTCGATCACAGGACCGCTCTACGGGGGAGACCAGGAGTTTCGCGTAAGGCAGGAGATCATGCTCGGCATCGGAGGGATGCACGCGCTCGAGGCGGTCGGCTTCTCGCCGACGGTGTGCCACATGAACGAAGGCCACTCGGCCTTCCTGGCAATCGAGCGCATCGGGCGTGTGATGCGGGCGCGGGGAGTCTCCTTCGCGGTGGCGAGCGAGGCCAACAGCGCCGCCAACATCTTCACCACCCACACGCCAGTGCCGGCTGGCAATGACGCCTTCGATCCCGCGCTCATCCGTCGCTACCTCGAACCGTATCGTGCGGCGCTCGGCATCTCGGAGCAGGAGTTGCTGGGGCTCGGTCGCATCGATCCACGCGATCAGAGCGCCCCCTTCACGATGCCCGTTCTCGCAATCCGCGCGTCCGACCACTACAACGGCGTCAGCGAGCTGCACGGGGAAGTCTCGCGCAAAATGTGGCGAGGCCTCTGGCCGGAGCTCCCCACACACGAGATCCCGATCGACTTCATCACGAACGGTGTGCACACCACTTCGTGGGTTGCCCCGGAGATGGGCGCGCTCTTCACGCGTTACCTTGGTCCGGCGTGGGCGGAGCGAACGGACGACGCCGAGCTTTGGCAGCGCGCCTACGAGATTCCCGATGCGGAGTTGTGGCAAGTGCACGAGCACCGTCGCCACCGCCTCGTGCAAGGCGCCCGTCGCTGGCTCCGCGCGTCGGCGGAGCGGCGGGGAGCCGGCTCCGAGGAGCTGTCGCTGGCGGACGAGGTCCTCGACCCCAACGCCCTGACGGTGGGCTTTGCCCGGCGCTTCGCCACGTACAAGCGCGGAACGCTCCTCTTCACGGATCTCGAGCGCGTCAAGAGGCTTCTCGGCGATCCGGAACGCCCGGTGCAGTTGGTCTTCGCCGGTAAAGCGCACCCCCAGGATCGCGGCGGCAAAGAGTTGATTCGTTCGCTCATCCACGTAAGCCGCGACGCTGGCCTACGGGGACGGGTCGTCTTCATCGAGGACTACGACATGAGCATCGCGCGCGTCCTCGTGAGCGGTGTCGACGTATGGTTGAACACCCCGCGTCGGCCGCTTGAGGCGAGCGGAACGAGCGGAATGAAGGCGGCGGCCAACGGCGCGCTCAACGTGAGCGTCCTCGATGGCTGGTTCGCGGAGGCCTGGCGCGACCACGGCTGGGAGGTCGGCTGGGCAATCGGCCGCGGGGAGGAGTACGCGGATGCCAGCGGCGACGCGCGCGAGGCGGAGCTCCTCTATGACGTGCTGGAGCACGAGGTGGTTCCTCTGTTCTACGCGCGCGATGGCATGGGACGCCTGCCCCGCGCGTGGACCCGTCGGATGAAGAACGCGATCGCGAAGCTCGTGCCCCGGTACAACACCGCCCGGATGGTGCGGCAGTACACCACGCGGTTCTACGTGCCGGCAGTGAAGCTCGCACGCAACCTCACCAACGAGGATCTCGCGGCGGCCAAGACCCTCACCGCATGGAAGGACCGCGTACGCGAGGCGTGGCACGAAGTCGTGGTCAAGGAGATCCGCGTCGACTCGTGCAATGAGGTCGCCGTGGGCGAGCCAGTACGCGTGTGCGTGACGGTGCAGCTTGGCACGTTGGCCCCCGACGACGTCGCCGTCGAGCTCTACCATGGGCCGACCGCAGGCGGGCAGGAGATCGAAAAAGGCCAGATCGTCCGAATGCGCTCGATCGCACGCAATCCCGACGGCGCTTGGCGCTTCGACGGAGAGATTCCGACGGACCAGAGCGGCGCGCATGCCTTCGCGGCGCGCGTAATCCCTTACAATGCCGCGATGAGCCACCCGTACGAGACGTCGTTGATCCGCTGGGCGTAAGACGCGCACGAGCGGGACGCCGTGCTAGGGAGATGAACTGACTGATGCGCGGGTACGTCGACCTGCATTGCCACTGGGTTGCCGCAATCGACGACGGCGCGCGGAGCCCCGCGGAGGGGATCGCCATGCTGCACGGCCTCGGCGCCGCCGGGTTCGACGTGGTCGTCGCAACTCCGCACATGCGTCCCGGCCTCTTCAACAATGAAAAGGCCGGGCTCGAGCTCGCCTACGCGGCGATGCAGCCACTTCTGGCTTCCGCCGCGGAGTCGTTGCCTACGGTGTATCTTGCCAGCGAGCACTTCTTCGATGATGTCGTCTTCAGTCGACTATTGCGCGGAGAAGCCCTCCCGTACCCAGGCGGAAAGAGCGTGCTCGTCGAGTTCGGACCGGCTGCGTTCCCGATACGCGCGCAGCACCGCTTCTTCGACCTCCGCCGGGCGGGCCTCTGCCCCGTTCTCGCGCACCCCGAACGCTACCAGCCGGTCTGGATGGACGACGGTTGCCTCGACCCGCTGCTCGACGCCGGGGCCATGCTCCTCCTCGACGTCGCGGCGCTCGTGGGAAAATACGGTCGCGCTCCCCAGCGCGCCGCCGAAAAGCTCCTGGATGAACAGGCCTACGAGGCGGCTTGCTCGGACGCGCACAAGCCTCGGGACATCGACGAGGTCGTCCGCGCGATCGACCGGCTGGAGTCGCTCGTCGGTGCGAAGGAAGCGAAACGGCTGCTCGCGGACGGGCCGCGAGCAATTTTGAGCGGGCATGGCCATGAATGAAAAAATCGCCGTTGTCGGGCTCGGCTACGTAGGGCTTCCCGTCGCGCTCGCATTCGCGCGGAGATTCCCGGGCACGATCGGGTTCGATATTCACGATCAGAAGGTGCAGGAGCTGAAACGAGGACACGACCGAAATCACGAGCACACCCATGAAATCCTGAGCACGAGCACCCTCCGGATCACGAGCGACCCCAGCGACATGAAGGGTTGCACGTTCTTTGTCGTCGCGGTTCCGACGCCTGTGGATGACAACAACGTGCCTGATCTCACGCCCATCGAGCGCGCTAGTGAGACTGTGGGGCGCGTGCTTACGCGGGGCGCGGTGGTAGTTTACGAGTCGACCGTCTATCCGGGCGCCACAGAGGAGGTGTGCGGCCCGATCCTGCAGAAGATCAGCGGACTGAAATGCGGCGTCGATTTCAAGCTGGGCTACTCGCCCGAGCGCATCAACCCCGGTGACAAGGACCACACCCTCGAGAAGATCACGAAGGTAGTCAGCGGCCAGGACCCTGAGACACTCGAGCGGGTCGCCGCAACCTACGGGGCCGTGGTCGATGCGGGTGTGCACCGCGCGCCGAGCATCAAGGTCGCAGAGGCGGCCAAAGTGATCGAAAATACGCAGCGAGACTTGAATATCGCGCTCATGAACGAGCTCGCTATCATTTTCGACCGCATGGGGATTCGCACGAGCGACGTCCTCGATGCAGCCGCGACAAAGTGGAATTTTCTCAGGTTCAAGCCGGGGCTGGTGGGCGGTCACTGCATCGGCGTGGACCCGTACTACTTAACGATGAAGGCGCAGCAGCTTGGTTACCAACCCGAGGTGATCCTCGCAGGCCGCCGGATTAACAACAACATGGGCGCTTACGTTGCGGCGCGCGTCGTCAAGCTGCTGATTGACGCCGACATCACTGTGAAGCGGGCGCGCGTCGGGGTGCTGGGGCTCACCTTCAAGGAAGATTGCAACGACATCCGTAACAGCAAGGTGCCGGATATCTTGCGGGAGCTCCGGCAATTCGGCATCGAAGCCGCCGTGCACGACCCTCTGGCCAGCGCGGCGGAGGCGATGAGCACGTATGGGGCCAAGCTCGTGCCTATCGACGAGATGGTGGAGCTCGACGCCTTGATCCTCGCCGTCTGTCACAAATGGTATCTCGAGCTGGGTCAGATGCGCTTGTCATCGATGGTTCGCGACGGCGGTGTCATGGTCGACGTGAAGGGCGTCCTCAAGCCCGCGAACGTCGTGCGGGGAATTCGTTACTGGAGCTTGTAGCGCGCCCCCTCGGAGGAAGTGGCCTCTTGCGTGCTATACGGAGCCCTCCGTGGCTCACTCGTTACCTGTCGAATCTTCTTCCGCCCCCCTCGGCAAGCCCGTCCGGGCGGGCCTGATGCGCCGACACGCCATCAAGCTCGTCGCGTCGGTCCTCATCACGTGCGGCGTCGTCTACACGGTGCACAAGGGAGGGCTAAAGTTCATACCGGAAGGGACCGATTTTCAGTCCGTCCGCTGGTGGACGCTCCCGCTCTACTGGGTGAGCCTCTTCGCGATGACCTGGTTCCGGAGCACGCGCTGGCGTTACTTACTCAGGTCCATCGCGGAGGTCCCGCGAAAGCGTTTGCTCGCGGTCTCGGCGATTGGGTTCGCGGCAATTTTGATTTTTCCGTTTCGAATCGGCGAGATCGTGAGGCCGTACCTGATTCGCACCCGTCCCAGCGACCGACGCGAGGGTGAGCGGGTCATCACCATGACGGCGGCTACCAGCTCCGTCGTCGCCGAGCGGATTATCGACGGGCTTTATCTGAGCCTGGTCCTCGCGGTGGCCCTCTTGTTCGTGCCGACTGTCCATCCCCTCCCCGACCGGGTCGTAGGTATCCCCGTCACCGTCGCGCAGGTGCGAATGAGCGGATACGCGATGCTTGGTCTTTTTGGGGCTCTCTTTGGGACCGTGGCCGTCTTTTATTTCGCGCGATCATGGGCTCACAGGGCAACCCTGATAATCGTCGGTAAGGTCTCGCGGGCTCTTGCCGAAAAGCTTGCACATACCTTCGAGAAGTTCGCAGATGGATTACACATTTTTGGGCGCGGGCGTGACGCGTTTGGCTTCTTCGTCGAGACGACCGCGTATTGGAGCATGAACGCGGCGGGCATGTGGCTGCTGGCGTGGGGATCGGGCGTGGTACACGTCGACGGCACGGCAGGAACCTTTGGCGAAGCGTGCGCCCTCATGGGGATGCTCGGTTGCGCCATCCTCATCCCTGGGCCGCCAGGAATGCTCGGGATTTTTCAAGCCGGCATCTACTCGGGGATGACGATGTATTACCCGACGCAGGTCGTCATCGGGTCAGGCGCGGCGTACGTCTTCTTGATGTATGCCTCGCAGGTGGTCTTCCAGCTCGCCATGGGCGCCTGGGGCCTCATAGCCGAAGGGAGCGGCGGCGGCCTGCGCGGCGGTCTTGGAAAGCTCGAGGATGCTGAGCAGGGGATCGTTGCCGCGCCCGCAGACGCGGCGTAGCGCTGCGACCGCGCCGGCTTCGCGCGGCTCCCGCGAAACACTTGGCCGGGCGGTTCGCCAGAGGTCATTATCGCGCATGGCTCCCGGTCCCTGTAAGGCGGCGCTCGTAGGCGCCATCGGCGCGGCCGCCGTGACAGCTCTCATTTCGATGACCGGTCTTCGCGCCGATGCCAAGTCGACGTACCAGTCCCCCTACGGGTACGAGCGCACGTGGAACGCGGCGCTCCGGCTGCTGCGTGTTGACGATGGCTGGAAGATCACCGAAAAAGACGATGCGAACGGCTATCTCCTCTTCGAGTACACCTCGCCGGAGAGCTCGAAGGCAACTCCCGGCTCGCTCGAGCTCGTGCGGCACCGCGACCCCGAAGCCCCGGTGAGCGTGCTTGTGCAATTGCCGCAGATGCCCCATTACCACGAGCAGGTCCTGCTCGACTCGCTCGCGTCCAAGATGCGACGTGAGTACGGCGATCCCCCGACCCGGAAGAACGCGATAATCGACGCCAGTGTCGATGTGGCGCGCGATTGACGCGCTTCGGGCGGCCAATCTGGCTTCGCCTTCAGCGATCCGCAACCTCTACGCGAACGGGCGGTGGCCCGGCATAGAGCAGGCGTGAGTCGCCGCAGCATCGATAACCGATTTGGTAATAGCGGAACGACTCATCGTGGGCCGTGGTCATGGGACGGCATCGGGTGCGCACCGGTCCCCAGTAGCCCCCCTTGAGTCCGCTGTGGAACGGCTTTCCCGCTTCCGACTCGTTGACTACCCACTCGTCGACGTTGCCCACCATGTCATAGACGCCGTACGGGCTCACGCACGTGCTTCGCGAGCCGCTCGGCTCGCGCTGGTCGAGGCGCGCAAGCTCCTCGGACTGCAACTTGGGATCGTTGATTCTTTCCGCGCGAGGCCAGATGTACGGCTTGTCGATGTTGCAGGCGAGGTCATCGCGCGAGTACCCGTCGCCGTAGGGATAGGGCCTTCGGCTCGGTCCTTCGCAGGCGAGGGTCCATTCCGTGTCCGAGCAGAGGCGCTTGCCGATGCCTTCGCACGAAGCTTTGGCCTCGTTCCAGCTCGTCATGTACTGAGGCAGCGCACCGGCTCGGTTAGGCCATTCGTAACGGTCGATGCAGAAGCGCTGGCCGCGAGGCTTCGTCGGGCAACCGCCGGGCGTCTTGCTCCGCGCGAACTCGAGGCATTGCAACATGGTCGTTGGATCCCGCCAGCGCAGGCACGTCTGCTCGACAATCGGGCAGTAGTCGCCCTCGACGTCCACCATATCGGGCGGACACGGTCGGTCGACCGGCTGTTCCAAAGGCACCGAGCCGCCGACGATGCGCAGCGGCGTGCCGGACGGTCCCGAGGCTCCCGACGACGGCGCCATCGACGAAAGCGGCCACACGCCGAGCCATTCGTCGAGGCCCAAAGTGGCCAACGCGGGCAAGAGGACGTGCGGCGACCCGGTTACGGACGGCTGCACCTCCGGGGCGGGATTCGGCGACGGGCCGCGCGTTTGGGCCTCGGATCGAGCAGTCGAGGCGGACAGCGCCACGGCCGCCAGCAACCCACCGTATCCGACGAACGCCCGATTGCGACGCATGGCACTGCCCGCGCGTGAGCGGTTTTGACGCGCACGCTCTCCCCGCGACCGTTCTCACGCTCTTCGACTCACCACGTCGAGCGCCGGCCGCGCTTTTTTTTCTTGACTTCAGCCTCCCTAATGAGGCCGCTCTTGGATAGAAGCAAACGCCGATCCGTGTGGCTTACCGCGGCGCGCAAGCGAACAGACGATCTGGCGCGGCCGCTGGTTCGCGGGGCGATACACCCGCTTTGTGCCGGCGAGCTCGCGCTCTCGCCCACACAACCGGCCTTCGCAACCCCGCATTTGTTCACGGCTCGGTGCTCGCCTGACGTGTCGAGCCCGCGCGAAATTTGCGCGCGTCAAAAGGTGAGCGGGACGCCCCTGTCAGGGAACCGTCGTATGCATCACCGCGAACAAAGAATCGCGAACGCCGCTTCGCGTCCGACGGGCCATTCGTCGTCGACGAACGATCCCTCGGCAGAACAGCCGTGACTGCACAGCGCCACGACGCGATGCGCATTGCAGTCGATCACCCCTCCTCCCGCACAGCGGTAAAGCTGCGCTTCCTCACAAGCGTCCGCTGCGATCGGGCCTAACGGGGCGAACGCGAAACTCGACGAACCATGCGCGGGCGCGCAAAGTTGCCTAAGGCTCAGCTCCTCGGCGACAACGATTTCTACCCCCTCGGCGGCGCACCCGGCTGCGCAGGCGCCGACCGCTTGCCAAGGGCACGCGCAACTCTTCTCCGGCGTCGTGCAGGGGAGCGCGAGCGTGGCAAGGCGAGAGACCTCCACGACACCTTGTGAGCAGCGGGCAAGGCCGTCCGGACAATCCACCACCGGACCGGCGCCCATCGACTGCGAAGCCGCGCCCCGCCGCTCCGATGGGGACTCGAGGAGGTCACCGACCGGTGCGCATCCCACCGGCCGGTTGCAACCGAGCGCCAGCGCGAAAATCGTCGCGCGTCCAACGTGGCCGTAGACGTCGCCACGGATCACCAATGCGATTCAGCTCTCGATGAAGCTCTTGAGTTGCTTGCTGCGCGAGGGATGGCGCAGTTTCCGCAAAGCTTTGGCCTCGATCTGCCGGATGCGCTCACGAGTCACTTCGAAGTCCTGACCGACCTCCTCGAGGGTATGGTCGCTCTTCTCGCCTATGCCGAAGCGCATGCGCAGGACTTTCTCTTCGCGCGGCGTCAACGTCTTGAGCACCTTCCGCGTCTGCTCGGCGAGGTTCATGTTGATGACCGCCTCCGCGGGCGACACGACGCTCTTGTCCTCGATGAAATCTCCGAGGTGAGAGTCTTCTTCTTCGCCAATGGGTGTTTCGAGACTGATGGGCTCCTTCGCGATTTTGAGGACCTTGCGTACCTTGTCGAGCGGCAGCTCCATCTTCTCGGCAATTTCCTCAGGCGTAGGCTCGCGGCCGTACTCCTGGACGAGATAGCGACTCGTGCGAATCAGCTTGTTGATCGTTTCGATCATGTGGACGGGAATGCGGATCGTCCTTGCCTGATCGGCGATCGCGCGCGTTATGGCCTGCCTTATCCACCATGTCGCGTACGTGGAGAATTTGTACCCGCGCTTGTACTCGAACTTGTCCACGGCCTTCATCAAGCCGATATTTCCCTCCTGAATGAGATCGAGAAACTGCAGCCCGCGGTTCGTGTATTTTTTCGCAATGCTGACGACCAGGCGCAGATTGGCTTCCACGAGCTCGCCCTTGGCCTTGTCCGCGATGCGTTCGCCGTCCCGGATGGCCTCATAAGTTTCGCGGAGCTGCTTGACGTCGAGCTGAAGCTCTTCCTCGACCTTGCGCAAGTTCTTCTGCGCCGCCGAGTGCGCCCCAATGACGTCTTCCGGGGTAATCCCGTATTTGCGCTTGTACTTGCGCTCTGCGCCGGCGTCCGCACGGGATTGGCGTGCCTCGCGCCGCAGCTGATCGACCTCGACGCCCGCCCTTTTGGCGAGATCGAGGATGCTGCCCTCGGCCCGCTCGATCTTCTGGATCAATCCCCGGAGCTTGGTGACGACGCGATCGATCGTCTTCTTGTTCAAACGCATTTCCTCGAGCGTCTCGACCATTTTCTGGCGATTCGTCTCGAGCTCGGCGTCGATCCCCTTCTTACGCGAAGGCGTGCAATCATTCAGGCTCGCGCTCAGGTCCTGGCCGACCTTGTCCAGGTGTTTGACCTTGTCGATGAGCCTTAGGATGCGGCGGTCCGCCTCCTCCTCATCGAACTCGGCGTTGTCGTCCTCCGCGTCGCGAATGATGTCTTTGACACGGATCTTGTGCTTCCTGAGCTTGTCGCCCAGGTCGATAATCTCGCGCACTGCCACGGGCGAGTTGAGAATCGCGGAGAGCACCGTGTGCTCGCCGGTCTCGATCCGCTTCGCGATCTCCACCTCCCCTTCCCGCGTGAGGAGCGAGACGCTCCCCATCTTTCGCAGGTACATGCGGACGGGGTCGTTGCTCTTGGAGTAGAGGCCGTCGACCTCCTCTTCGGTCTTGCGGTGCGGTGGCGACTGCTCGCGCTCACGCGAGACTTTTTGCTCGGCCTGCTCCTCGAGGATGCGCTTGGGCGCAATTTTGACCTGCGTGGCGGCGTCTACGATCTCGATATCCTCGTCCCCCAATACGCCCAGGACGTCGTCCATCTGGTCCGCGACCATGTCGGCTGGCAGCGCGTCGTTCACCTCGTCGTAGGTCAGAAAGCCCTTCGATTTCCCAATCTCGATGAGCTGTTGGACTTCCTTCCGATCACGGTTCTTCGTCGCCATCGCTACCTCGGTGCTTCTGCCCATGGACGGTCGAGCAACCAGCTCGGTCGCTTCCGTCCCGTCGAACCCCTACTTGCGGATCAAGCCTTGCCGTTGGCGGACGAGCGTGTGCACGTGCTTCGCCAGCTCCACTTCGGTCTCCCAGTCGCCGACGACCCGGTGCTGCTCACGGACAATTTCGCTGGCCTCTCGCGCAACGTTGCTCTCTCGAAGCTTCTTGGCGTTCGCACTTATGGCGATGCGCGCGTCGTCGATCGTTTCGTTGGCAGGGGCGGCCAGACGCGCGGACGCGAAGGCTTGGATCGTGGCAGGCATTTGCGCAAGGAATTCCCCGACGTCCAGGACTTTTTGCCCCCGGTCGCTGACGCGCAGCGACTGACCCATGGCTGCCACGATTCGTGCCGACTCGCCCTCGAGCAGGTGAAGCACGCCCTGCACGTCGGAATCGTCCAGCAACACGGGAAAGTCAAGCAGCGCGCCGACGATGGCCTTTCGCTCCTCCTGACCAGGACGGCGCGGTCTGATTCGCGCTTCCGAAGGGCGTTGGCTCCCGACGGGAACTCCTGCTGCGCGCGCCGCGCTCACGATCTTTCGCTCCAAGGCGCCCAACGCATTCGGCGCGGAGCGTACCAGATCGACGCGGCTTGCCGCGTAATCCGCGTAGGCCTTCAACATCCCCCGCACGACGGGATCTTTCTGGCGCGCGAGAATCGCCATGACTCGCTCCACGCGCGCGACGCTCTCTCGCAAGTCTGCGGCGTTGAACGTTTCATCGAGCTCGACGTCGATCAGGTACTCGAGAAGGCCATGCGCCTGCCCGATCACGTGCTTGAGCGACTCCGGGCCTTTCGTTCGAACGAACTCGTCGGGATCGCTACGATCGGGCAAGAGGGCGACTTTTGCATCGAGGCCCGCTTGCTCGCAAGGCTCCTCCGCGAGACGTGCCGCCTTTCTCCCGGCGGCGTCCCCATCGAAGAGCAGGATGGCGCGCGTCGCGTAGCGGTGCAAGAGGCTGGCCTGGTCGGCGGTGAATGCGGTGCCGAGCGGGGCGACGACGTTCTCGACCGAACGTGCGTGCAAGCTGACGACGTCGAAGTTTCCCTCGACGATTATGGCGTGCTCGTGGCGACGAATCGCGTGCCTAGCTTGCCATAGCCCGAATAGGATCGACCCTTTGACGTAGACCGGGCTCTCGGGCGAGTTGATGTACTTCGGCGGGGGGTCACGCGGCGAGTCGCGCGGCGCCTGCTCGTCAGCAAGGTCCGCGAGGGCGCGACCACTGAACGCAGCGACCCGCCCCTGCGCGTCAATTACGGCGAACATGAGCCGGTGGCGGAAGCGGTCGTAGTATCCCGTGCCGCTGGACCGCGGGACGACGAGCCCCGCGGTCTCGGCGACCGCCGGGGAAGCGCCTTGTCTCTTTAGAAAGGAGGTCAGCCCGTCCCAGCCCGACGGCGCGTACCCGATCCGAAACGCCTGAACGGCCGGGGCATCAGGCGTCAGCTCGCGGCGCGCGAGCTCGTCGATCGCGTACTGGCGTTGCGGATGGTCGCGCAGCTGTTCCTCGAACCATGTGGCGGCCATCTGCAAAACGCTAAAAAGCGCTTCACGGTCTTTCTTGTGGCGCTCCGCGTCGCTCGGCGCCTCGCCACGGTCTTCTTCGATGGCGATTCCGGCGCGTTCCGCCAGAGCGCGCAAGGCCTCGACGAACGTATAGCCTTCGACACGCTCGAGAAAGCGGTAGACGTCGCCGCTCTCCTTACACCCGAAGCAGTGGTACATGCCCGAGTCCGGGTTGACGTTGAAGCTTGGCGTTTTCTCCTTATGAAAGGGGCAAAGGCCGAGAAAGCGTCGTCCTCGGCGCTTCAACGAGGGGACGCTCTCCGACACCACAGCGACGATGTCCGTGCGGTCGCGCACAAGCGATATGGTGTCTTTCGCGATCATCGACGATGCGCGCTCGCTCGCATCCTGCTCTCCCGCGGCTTCGGCGCCGCGCGCGGACAGACACGCGGCGGGTAGCCCTCCGCTTGATCACACGCGCGCCTCCAACGGTCAAGCCGAGCGGCCTCGCGGGCGCGGGCTCTAGGGCCACACCGCCCGCGTGTTCGTCTGCGCACGCCGGCGCCAGCAATCGCGCGGCAGCGGCCGCGACCTGCGACCGGAGGAAGAGCAGAACGATTTGCTACGCCGCTGCATCGCGCCGCGCTCCTTCGGGACGCGAGACGCAAAGTCGCGCTTCCAAGCAGTGCTTGGTAGGCTGCTCCGGTGCGGCGTCTTCCCGCTATGCCGACGCGATCGGGCGCGACTCCTACTCCAGCGGCGACTCCCGCTGAGAAACGCATCCCTAAGAGCGGCCCATCCGCGCGTTCGCCGGCTTCGGCGGGTGCGATGCGCGGGCAAACGGCGCACGACGCCCTCGCGGAAGGAATTGCCGCATCGCCTCGTGTGACCTTGCGCCTCGCCATTGGACGTGAAGGGATCGGCATCGAGCTCGCACATCCGGTTCAGCTCGGGTGCCTTTCGGTGACGGAGCTCGTCGCGACCTTACCCGGAACACGGTTTCCTATCGATGTCTCGGGTGGTGTGCCGAGGTTTCGTCATCGGAGGGGTGTGCTCGAGCGCCTTGCGCTCGAGCTAGACGTGCGCGCAGCCGAGCGCTGGGCGGCGCCGCGCCTGCGCGGCATCGTTGGGGCGCGTATGCCTGAGGTCTGGCTCTGTGCTCGGGCCGCGGGCGCGACAGTGTGCGTGTTCGGCGCATCCGAACTGGAGGATGCCGACCTGGCACGCCGGCCACCGATCGTCGCGTTCGAGGTTCGTGCGCTGGCAGTCGGCAATGATCTGGCATTCATAGTCGAGCGCGCGCGGGGCTCGGAGCTGCCCGCCGGCGCCACATGCGTGGCGATTGCGTGCGCGGAGGCGCTCTTCGGCTCCACCGCGGTGCGCGCGGGAGCGACTTTCGTCGTGCGCGGAGCAGCTGACGCGGTAGCGCGCTCACTCTTGCCTCAAGCGGGTGCACGCGTGCCTGAATCGGATAGGGTGCGCTGGACATCGCTGGCTGCGGACTCGAACGGCTGGACCCTCCGCGCCGCGCGCAGCGGCGTCCTCGCAGAGCCGAGCGAAGACGCCCTTCGCGCGCGCGAGGTCGCCGTGCTCCTACGCGAGACGGACGACGCCCTACTCGCCGGAGACGAGTCCCGAGCTCGCTCGGTCTGCATCGAGCTGCTGGGGCGCGCGCCGGGGCACGTCGAGATCGTACGCCGTCTGGTCGAGATCGACGCCCGTGCCGGTGGGCGGGCGGAGGCCGTGCTCGCGACAATGG
>JALYHV010000079.1 GCA_030776205.1 Myxococcota bacterium
CGGAACGCGAGCGGCCGCGCGGTCGTCGGCACCTCCCGCCCTTGGGGAAAAAGCCACACGAGACGGCCCGGGCGGTCGAGCAGTCCGGCCGCATACCGCACGGCGCGGGCGCCGTCCCGCGGGTCGACAAGATCTACCCCGAAGGCCCCCGCGCGGGCGAAGAAGGGAAGCGCGCGCAGCTGTTTCGCGTCCATCATCGCGTAAACGTTCGCGCCGAGCAGACGGGAGCTGAGCAACACGACCAGGGGATCCCACCAGGAGGTATGGTTCGAGACGACCAGCACGGGACGCGCCGCGACGAGCGCCGCGACGGACGCGAGCCCGCGAATGCGCACGGCGCCGAAGGTGCCCGCGATGCGGCGCTGCGCCACCCAGCCGAACCATCGCGAGAAGAGAAGACTCTTTTGAGCGGGAATCATCGCGAGACGCCCTGGGCTGGCGGTTCATGATCGACATCGTTCGACATGCCGCCATCTGGCTCCCAATAGCCGCGACGGCGCTGCTGCTCATGGAGCTCTGGGCAGCGTTGCTGCACCGCCGGATCTGGCATCGCCGTCTGTGGCCGGTCCACCGCACACACCATCGTTCGCGCACGGGCCGTTTCGAAACGAACGACCTCCTGTCGGCGCTCCACGCCCCCGTTGCGGTCGCGCTCGTTCTCTACGGCTGCGTGGGCAGATCGGGCGCAGGAAGGGAGCTGCTCTTCGGGATCGGAGTGGGGATGAGCGTGTTCGGCGCGATGTACTTCGTCCTCCACGACGGCCTCGTTCACGGGAGGCTTCCCGTCAGCGGCCTTCTTCGTCTGCGCTGGTTGCGGCGCATCGTTCGCGCTCATCGCGTGCACCATCTGTCCCTGCGCGGAGGCGCGCCCTTCGGATTTTTCTTTGGCCCCTGGGAGCTTCGGCGCGTAAGGACCATCAAGGGCTCGCGAGTAGCGAAGACGCCACGGTGAGCGCCCAGCGCGCCGCCGGCCCGAGGCCCATCCCCCGCATCGCTCGCGCCCAGACGCTCGGGTGCCGCTCCGCGAGCCGCCATAGAAATCGGGCGAACTCGGCGGGTCGCATCTCGTCCTGGAGCAGCGACGCGTAGGCTTGGTTGCCCATCCCGCCGAGGGTCGAAAAAGCTGCATCGAGCAGTTCGTTGAGCGCCTGGCCCTCGAACCCACGGGACGCCATCAGGACGGCGAGCGCGCCTGTGAGGGCGTGAATCGGAGCATCGTGCGCGACCGCCGGCGCGCGCGATTCGCCGGACCGGTCCTCGGCCAGGCTGGCGATGGCATCGGCAGCGGGCACAATCGAGCGCAGCATCGCGCCGAAGCCGCAGAAGGTCAGCGGCGAATGGCGAGCCGCCGCGTCGCCCACGAGCACGACCCTACGGTGCGCCGAGCGTGGGGCCGGCGTGAGGCGCGACCAGCCAGGGATGAAGCCGAATGTCGGGCGCACGAGCCTCGCATCGCCGCGCTTGTAGCTCGCGCGTCTTTCGAAGAAGCGCGCGTAGAGCTGCGCCAGAGACGCGGGCTCTGCATCGCGCCCGTAGTAAAAGAGGTAGACGGTCGTCTCGCCAGAACGACCGGGGAACGCCTCCCACACGTGCTGTCGACCTTCGTCGACCCCGTCGATGGTGGCCAGAATCTCGCCTACCGCGGGATCGACCTCGTCCGGCCCGTCTCCTTCCGCGAGGCCAGCTAAGACGCCGCCCACCGTGGGACACACGAGGTCCGCGCAGGCCGACGAGCTCGCGACCCCTCGCGCGTCGACCATCACGCGCGCGAGCAACTCTCGCGTCGTCCCGCCTCTGGCGAGGCGCACCGCAACGCGATCGCGCCCCGCGGCGTGCGAGACGACAGCGTGGCCGTCGAGATATACGACCCCCGCCGTCTCCGCCCGCCTGCGCACGAGGGAGAGGAGGCCAGACGCGTCCACCGCGTGGTCCAGCACTCCCCTGACGACGTGGCGACCACCGCCCGCAAAGGCACATACCCCCTCCCTGTACTTGGCGATGACGAGGCGATCGAGCTCGTCTCTATCCACCAGTCCGGCGCGAACGAGAGCCTGCAGCTCGGGACCGCTCGCGTTCCACTCCCGATGGACGGTTGCTGCCCTGGCC
>JALYHV010000080.1 GCA_030776205.1 Myxococcota bacterium
AGCGCCGCGATTACCGCAACCACGTCGTAGGCGACGATCGCGAGCGCGGGGGTGCTGGCGACGACGCTGCGTCTACCGGACGGGAGGCTGACGATCACGATGCTCGACGTCGGGCAGGGCGACGCAATCGTCGTGCGCACGCCGCGCGGCCACACGATCCTCATCGACAGCGGCGGCCGCCTCGAACGTGGTCCGGGGTCCGACGGCCGTTCACCCGCGGAGCTCGTGGGCGAGCGCGTGGTGCTCGCCTATTTGAAACGCGAGGGGATCCGCGACGTCGATGTGCTGCTGAATACGCACCCGCACGGCGATCACGTCGGCGGCTTCCCGGTCGTCGTGCGGTCGCTGCACGTGGCCGAGGTGGTGGACAGCGGACAGCAGTACGGCGGCCGCGCCTTTCAGGACGGGCTACACGAGGCGGCGTTGCGTAACGTGCCCGTGCGGCCGGTTCGGTGCGGCGCTCGCTGGTCGAGCGACGACGGCGTGACGTTGTCGGTCCTCTCGCCATGCGGCGCACTCTTCGCGGACGGCAAGAACGACGTCAACGAGAACTCGGTCGTCACGATGCTCGAATTCGGCGGCTTCCGCGGCCTCTTCACCGGCGACGCGGGCTTTGAGGCCGAACAGCGGCTCGTCGACAGCGGCATCGATCTCCATGCCGACGTCCTCAAGGTCGGCCATCACGGCTCCGCATATTCCTCGAGCCCGGAGTTCCTCGCTGAAGTGAAGCCGCGTTTCGCGCTCGTGAGCGTCGGCCGGCACAACCTGTTCGGGCACCCGGCCCCCGTCACGCTGGCTCACCTCCGAACGGCGGGCGCCGGCGTGTACCGCACCGACCGTTGCGGCGCCATAACGCTGGGAGTATCCGGCACACCGCTCGTCTCAACGATGATTGATTGCGGACCAAAACCTCATGAAGGGTTTGGGAGATGACCTGTCTCACGTCGCGGGACTGCAGACCACTATTCAAAGGAGACCGGCGTCGTGGCGAACCCGTTCGTCGAGTTTGAGCTGAACACCACCGATGTCGCCGCGGCGAAGGCTTTTTACAGCCGGCTCTTCGACTGGCAATTCGACGACGATCCGATGGGCTCGGAACCCTACATCGCCGTCGACACCGGCGGTGATGTCGGGGGCGGGATCGTCAAGAACCCGGTGTCCGGCGATCCGTCCGCGTGGATTCCGTACGTGGCCGTCGACGACGTCACCGAAGCGACGCAGAAAGCGCGCTCCCTCGGCGCGACGATCTGGAAGGGGGCGACCGAGATCGCCGGCCACGGCACCTACAGCATCATCGCCGATCCGACCGGGGCCGTGCTCGGGCTCTGGACGTCGAGCGAGGAGTGATCCGGGCTTAAAATGGCCGCCCTTTGGGCGGGCGAGGCCGCGGGCAGCCCGAGCCGCTTGCGGTGACGGTCGGGACGTTGTGCAGCGCCGTCACCTGCACGCCCGGCCTCGCGGATAAGCGGCTCGACGAGCTTTCGCAGTCGCTCCCACGGGACGATGCGATCCATTTCGGTGAGAAAGACCGCGCGCTTGATGGTCTTCGCATAGCACTCGAAGGTCGCATCCGCGAGCAAAATCTGTTAGTCGCTCATCGAACGCGTCATTATAGGCGCTGGACCACCCTGACGGAACGGAAGCACCGCGCGGCGATGAGGCGCTCGCGGCCGCGTTGCTCATGGGGAGGAACACGGGCGCGCGACCATCGAAGGCGCGCTGGGCGCATGAACACCTCGCGGATCGTTGGCAAGCGACTTGCATTCGATGCGACGCTCGAGAACTGGGCAGAGGGCATGGACTATTGCGCCGTCCCCGTCCCGGCAAAGATCACCGAGGCACTCGGGACGCGCTCCGCCGTTCTGGTGATGGCAACGGTCAACGACTCGAAGCCGTTTAAAGTGAGCCTGTTTCCGGTCGGCGGCGGTAAGCATTACATCCGCATCAAAGCCAAGGTTCGAAAAGAGACTGGGACCAAGATCGGGGACGGCGTACGCATCCGATTCACGGTGCTGGATCGGGAGGACGTGACCTACCCCGCCGACTTGGTCTCTGCCCTGCGGGTTGCGGCCATTACAAGCGCCTTTAATGCCCTGACGCCTGGACGGCGAAATTTTCTGATTCGTCGGATCGACGAGGCCGTTAAACCGGAAACGCGTCGAAAGCGGGTGGAGGAGGCGGTCAAAGAGGGCCGGCGCTCCAAAGCGCCACGACCCAAGCCCGTGCGGTAGATCGCCTTCAATCGCACCGTTTCCTGATTCGGGGCAACGCATGACATGCGTAACCGTTCATACATCGCGCCGGCCGAAAGCGGTGGGACGGCGCAACTCGGCGTCGGCCCAGGGCGACGAATGCAAATGAGCCCGCTTCCGGCGATCCGAGCGACTCTTTGACGGTCGCCGGGCACGATGGTCGTTCGCGGCCGGCAAAATGTCATGTCGCAACACAGGTGATTTCACTGCCGTTACCAGTCGCCCGGCTCTAGCTACTAAATTGGGCGCCCTTTGGGCGGGCGCGGCCGCGGGCAGCCCGAGCCGCTTGCGGTCACGGTCGGGACGTTGTGCAGCGCCGTCACTTGCACGCACCCGTCCGAATCATCCGGCCGTATCCACACGGAGCGCTCGGCCGCGGGCAGGGCGACGTGCGCGGCACCGCCGCTGACGACGTACGACTCCGCCTCGTAACACGTGACGGCGTTGCACGGCGTCCGCTGCCACGTCCACCTCACCAGCACTTCTCCGTTGCGCACGCGCGCGATGCACTCGGCCTTGGCGGCGGCGTCCGTGAGGCGGGAGCACCGCAGCTGCGTGCTCGCGGCGACGATGACCTTGGGCGCGTTGAGCGCGTACGGCACCGGCGTCGGCGTCGGCAGATGCGGCAGAACGATGTGGCGCGGGGTCGGCAGCGG
>JALYHV010000081.1 GCA_030776205.1 Myxococcota bacterium
ACCGGACCATGGCGTCGGTCTTGACGAGCGCGCAGGCCAGCACACAGGTTGCCGCGAGGCCCATCGCGACCCAGCCGAGGGCGATCGCCCGCTGTTTCCACCACGCCCGACGCTTCACCCTCACAGCGGTCTCGAAGACGTCCATCAGGTTGTGCAGCCCGGAGGACGCGGTCCACAAGTAGCCGGCGACGCCCAGCGGTGCGAGCGTCGCTGCGTCCGCTCCGGCGAGGCGCAGCACCTCGCTACGAATCAGCCCGTCGGCCGCCCCCGGCACGACGTCGAGCAATGGGCCCACGAGCGCGTCCACGCCACGCGCGCGGGCGAAGCGACCAACGAGAAATCCGACCAGAACGAGAAGCGGCACCAGGCTGAGGAAGGCCCAGAACGCGATCGCCGCCGCCGCCTCGAACGCGTTGTGCGCCTGGAGACCCCGCCCGAAGCGGTGCGCCCGAGCGACGGACCGGACCGCGGCGCGGAGGATCGGCCGGTCGCGGCGCGGACGAGTCGCAGCGGGGACCAGCACGACGCCAGCCAAGTCACCACGCCGGCGCGTGCAGGTCAACGCGTCTTCCCGCATACTCACGGCGTGCGGACTTGCGTTCCGGGACAGGGGCGGAGGGTGCGGGCACGCGCGTTGGCGAGGGCCGTCGCAAGGGCGATGGCATTGGCCATCGGGACTGGGATCGCCGCTGCCAGCTCGTCGTGCTCGGCCGGGGGCGGCGCCGGCGCGCCGGACGCAGCCGCGGGCGCCAAGCGCCTGGACGCCCCGCTTTACGTGGACGCGAGCTGCCCCGTCGTCATCGAGTCTCCGCCTCTCCTCAGCGGAGCGCACGTGCCCATCGGGACGGTCGTGTCGTGGAGCTCCAACCCGCCGTCGAGCGGGGAGCACTTTCCGATCTGGGCCGCCTACCAGGCGTACGCGACGCCGGTTCCGCGCGGTTACTACGTGCACGATCTCGAGCACGGCGCGGTTGTCCTTCTCTACGCCTGCGGCGATGCAGGCTGTCCCGACGTCGTCGCCGCGCTTGGGGCCGTGTCCAACGCCATCCCCACGGATCCGCTCTGCAGCGCGGGGGCCGAGGGCGTTCGCGTGCGGACGGTCATCAGCCCGGACCCGCTCCTCGACGTGCCCGTCGCGGCAGCCGCCTGGGGCTGGACCTACAAGGCCCAGTGCCTTGATTTGCCCAGCCTCACCCAGTTCGCGCTCGACCACTACGGCCAGGGCCCCGAGTCGCTCTGTGCGAACGGGACCACGGCATTCTGAGATCGCGCACGCGCGGTTGCCCACGGCAGGCTGCGCCCGTCGACACCGCCCATCAGGCGACTTACGTGTGCTCTGGCTCACCGGGACCGAGCCGCACAAGGCGCATCAGGACTGCTTTCACCCGCACCCCGGTAGGCACAGGAGCCCCTTTGGACGCGCCGCCGCTTCTGTTCACCGTGCAGTTCCGGAGAAAAATGGCCGAGCTGTCTCAGCAGCAACGGAGGGATTGGCTGGCCTCGCTGGCACACCGGTTGCGCACGGCTCCCGTCGCATCGGCGGTATCCCAGGAGCTTCGGGAGGTCGCGCGCGGCTGCCGGCTGCCACTCGTCGACGCCATCGAGCGGCAGCTGGGGCCGTTCGATCCGCGGCACCTGGAGGCGCTGCTGGACGTGCCGCGCGAGCGGTTCGTTCGCGCCGAGGACATCGAACGAAGCGCGGACGATGCTCCCTTGCCTCTCGACGATGAGGGGTTCGCGACGATTAGCGCGCCGCACGCGTACCTGCTGTCGTTCCGCCTGCTCGAGCTTGCGTTGGGCGACGAGCTCGTGGAGCTCGGTGCCGGATCGGGGTATGGGGCTGCGCTGGCCGCCTTCATCGTGGGGCCAAAAGGGCGTGTCATCACTTTCGAAATCGATGCGGTCCTGGCATCGGCCGCGGGGCGCGCTTTGGCAGGCGAGCCGACGGTCACCATCGTGCACGGCGACGCCATGGCGAGCGCCGGCGCGTGGCGGACGGCGAAAAAGGTCGTGGTCACCTTCGCCATCGAATCGGTCCCCCGCAGCTGGCTCGACGCGCTTCCCGAGGGCGGCCGCCTCGTCGCTCCCGTGGGTGCGAAGGAGCACGAGCAGCAGCTGGTGCTCGTGCAACGGCAGGCAGGCCGCATCGTGGAGAGTGTCCATGGCACGGTCCGATACGTCCAGAACCGCTCCGAAAAGTAACCTCAGCGCAGCGTTAGGAGCGGCACCTGTCCCTGCCCCCCGGCGGGCTGAGGCGGCATAGAGCTAGGCGGTCCGACGAAGTAGCCGGCGAACCGCTCCAATCCGGGGCGGTGCCTGACCTCGCTCTCCTGGACATAAATGTAGCCGGGCTTCCAGAGACGCGTCGGGCGCATGAATGGCGCCCCGACCTCTTTCACACGGTCATCCGGCGGCACGAGCGAGAGTAGCCGACGTTGGTCCACGACGGACACGATGGCAAATGAGTAGTCGGCGTCCGCTGGACCTTCGGCCGCGAAGTACGCGCCGAGAGTCGGCGCGACGCCGGCCGCGTAGCTTGTCCCGAGCAGCGTGATGCCCTTCGTGAACCTCGTGGCGGTCCGCGTGTCCAGCTGGCGCACGAGCTCCTCGGCGTAGCGCTCGGCGAGCGCCCGATCACCCGTGGAGACGGCGGCGTTGTGGGCGAGCCGCAACTGCTCGAGGCCCCGCGGCGCGCCCGAGGGAACCGGGTTGGGTGTCTGCGCGAAGCCGTCGCGCAGGTCCCAGGTGTACCAGGGATCGGTGGCGACGGTGCGGACTCGGTCGACCCCCGAAAACAAGCACCACTCCCACGCGGTAGGCTCGCGCTCCACGAACGAATAGGCGTCGGCTGGCGCCGCCGGAACAGCGCGGTCGACGAGCGCATAACGCCCGAGCGCCACGACGGCAAAGTCGGCGAACAGCCTGCGCTGATCGTTCGCTTCGACGAAGGACAGATCGCTGACGAAGTAGCGCTCCTCCGCGCCTTTCGGCGGCCCCCCGGGCAGCCCGCTGGTGACGGTCACCGGTCGCCGCAGGGACCACTCCTGGGCCCAGTTGGGGCGCATACTTTCGTGGACGGCAAACGCCGCTGCGGTGGGGACGCGCCCCGTCATCCATTCGAGCGCCTGCGATTTGTCGTCGTCTCGAAAAATCCTGGCGCCGCGCTCGTTGAACCGTCCGCCGGTGGCGCGAGCGTAACGCAGGCCCTCGAGGCCATCCGGCAAGATGGCGAGCGGCACGAGACTGACCCAAGCGAGCGCCTTCAGGCTCGCCGATGCCATTGGCACGACCGCGCCGTGCCACGCGCGGGCTCGGCGCCAGACCGCGATTCCGCTCGCCGCGAGGACTCCCACCGAGAGCGCGTAGTAGGGCGCGAACGGCAGCGGCCAGTAGATGTGCACATCGGCGCCGTTTTTGAAGACGACGTACTCGACGAGCGCCATCGCCAAGAGGGCCAGCGGGAACACCTCATGGGCGCGGCGCAGGACGAGCAGACGCAGCAAAAAGACCGGCAGGGCCAGCTTGCCGACCCACACCGCCAAAGGGGTGAACGTGACGTCGATCCAGTAGCGGCGCGCGTTGAGGACGGCCAGGAGCGGCGTCTCGACTCCCCGCGTGCGACCGACCCCTCCGGTGATCAACCCTTCGAGGATGCCGAGCTCCTGGAAGACGGCCACGTACCCGGCGCCCACGGCGCCTGCCAAGACCAAGGCCAGGGATCCCCACTGCGCAAAGCGGCGCCGCTCGACATGGTCGAACCAACGTGGAGGGCCAAAGAACATGCCCCCCGTGAGCACCAGGAGCACGAGCGCCAGGAAAACGTTGGCCTCCCAGTCGACGTTCACGGCCATGAGCACGCCAGCGAGGCTGACGGCCCTCCACGCGCCGGAGCGCCGCGCAGTCAACTCGCGTCGCGCCGATTGCAGGTAGCCCCACGTGGTCAGGAGGCAGGCAAAGACGAGCGGCACCTCGAAGCCCGGAAAGTTGCCGAAAGAGAGAGTGATCGGCAGCGTCACGTACGCCAGCGCAGAGAGCGCGCCGGGGACGGGTCCCCACAAGCCGCGCCCGACGCCGTAGAGCAGCGGGGGCGTTGCGGTGCTCATGAGAACGGAGACGAGGCGAGGGACGTAGGCATGCCTGCCGAGCGCCGCCGTGAAGGCGGTGATTATCCAGAAGGTGCCCCACGGATGATGGGCGTAGTAGAGGGTCGGCTCCGGTGGGTGCAGGGTGTATTGACGGACCGGGCCCGCAATGCGCCATCTCAGCATGTTCTCGGCGATGATCGCGCGCGCGGCGACCACCGCGTCGTGCCCTCCCGCCACACGCCCGAAGAGGCCCCAGGCGGTCGCCAGCCCAAACCACAGCGAGGCCGCAACGACCACCCCACGGGCGAAACGCTCGACCCCCTCGTCGGTGGGGGTCCACCTCAGCACGGAGGCTCAGTGAGCGCCTCGGACCGGAGGCCTCGTCCGGCACGGTTCGCCTGGCGCGTCGCGCTCACGTTGGGAGCGACGTGCCTCGTCATTGCGGTCGTCTGCCGGGAGGTGGGAACGAGCGCGGAGCTCGTCGCGGCGTTGAACGCAGCGAGGCTCCAAACGGGGGCGACGGTCGCGAGGGTGACCGTCGCCTTCTCGATCTCCTCCGCGTGCGTGCTCGTCGGTGTCGTCCGGTGGCAGCTCGTCCTCTCGGCAATGGGACATCGCCTCAGCTTCGGGCGCGCCCTCGAGGCGGTGCTGGCTACATGGCCGCTCGCCGTCGTCAGCCCGTCGCGGGCGAACGAGCTCCTCCGCGCCATCGTGGTCCGGGACGTCGTGCCGATCGCCGTCGGCACGGGGAGCTTGCTCACGGAGAAGGCGCTGGATCTGCTGATTCTCTTGGTCCTCGCCGCATGCGGGGCGGCGCTGCGTACGCTTTGGATATGGCTCCTCGTCATCGTCGGCTTGATAGGCGTCGAGCTGAGCGTCATCGTCGTGGTTTGGACGCGGCGTCGCTGGGTCGAGGGCTTGCCTGTCGTGCGGCGATGGCGGGGAGAGCTCGCCGAGCTGCTCGTCGGGCTCGATGGGCTCGCAATTGCCCCCCTTCGCCTCGTCGCCGCCGGCGTCATGTCGCTCGCTATTCGCGTGATGACCGTGGCCGTCATTCACGCCTTGCTCGGTGCGGTTGGAGCCGACGTCCGCTTCGTCGATACGATGACCCTCTGGCCTCTCGCCATGCTCGTGGGGCTCGCGCCCTTGACGCTGGCCGGAGTGGGTACGCGTGACGCAGCCTTCATCGCATTGCTAGAGGCGCGCGCGGGAGTGGTCTCGCCGTCCGCCGTGCTCGTGGCGACCATGGGATACTCCGTCGTGGCGATCGGCTCTTTCGCGATCATTGGCCTACCACTCATGGCGCGGCTGCTGCTCGGCGGCTCGCGCAAGCGTCGTACCCTGTAGTGGAACGCCCAGGAGGACCGTCCAAGGCGGCGGGCTGCGCCGTTCGACGACGCGCAAGGTGAGGGAGGCCAGCCTCTCGAGCCCCCTCCGGCTGAAGTGCTGAACGTGCCCGGGCGTGTTTCCCAACGCGCGGAGGTAACGCCCGCGGGCGACGTTCAGGGCCCGCCATAGCGGCTCGCGGGGAGCGCTGATCAGAACGGCGCGACGCGCGACGCGTGTCACCTCCGCGAGCCCCCGCTTCGGATCGCGGAGATGCTCGAGGACCTCGCAGCAGATAACGAGGTCGAAGCTTTGATCGGCGAAGGGCAAGTCCAACGCAGACGCTTCTCGCAGCTCGATCATCGGATCGATGTCTCGGTCGACGACCGCGAGGGTCACGTCCGAAGCCACGAAGCGCTCTGGTCGCCGAGCGTTCCTCAACAGGTACGTCGCGAGGCGTCCCTCACCACAACCGACCTCGAGAACGCTGCGCGCGGCGACGCTCGCGTAAAGAGCGGTCAGGCTCTGCAGGAAGCCGCGCATCATCGCAGCCGCCAACGGGTTGCGCGTTCCGTATTTGTCGTAAACGTTGCCGACGGGGTCAGCGGCCACGTCCCGCCCCCACCGTCGCGACGCTGCGCGTCCTTTCGGGTCCACGCTCGCTGCGCCATGGCGCTGCCCCCGTGCTCTCGATACCCTCGAGGCGCTCCCCCGCTTCGCGCGCGTCGCGCCCGAGGTGCGCGTCCAGCCGACGCAGGCGCGCGAGCACGTCTTCCAGCAGCCGGCGATTCGCGGCGAGCAAATCACTCAGGATCGCGAGGAGGGCCACCGCGAAGGACAGAATGGTGCAGCCCACGCCGACGACGAGCGATTGCTGATGGCCGTTGTAGAGCGGGTTCGTCAGGTAAAAGTAGCCGAAGCGGGTCTCGAGCACGGCGCCGCAGACGAAGAGCGCCGCGGCCAGCAACGCGAAGGCCTGGACCGGCTGGTACATCACATACGCGCGGAGCAATACCGGAATACCGCGTCGCAAATAATGGGGTATCGACTTGAAGAGGCGCGAGTCCCGTCGCCTGGCATTCGTCACGACTGTGACGTCCTCGAAGACGAGCCCGGAACGGCCGCCGTGGATGATTGTCTCGAGGGTGTACGTGAAGCGGTTGTGAACGAAGAGGTGACAGGCGGCGCGCCGGCTGAAAGCGCGAAAGCCGCTCGTGGCGTCGGCAACCTCCGTGCCGGAGAGCGACCGCACGACGGAAGAGCCCCAACGCTGCAGCGCGCGGTGGGCCGCCGAAAAGTGCGGAGAGGCCGCGATCTGGCGATCGCCGATCACCACGTCGGCGCGTCGCATCTGAATAGGCGCGACGATCCGCGCCACGTCGCTCCCGCGATACTGGTTGTCCGCGTCGGTATTGACGATAACGTCGGCCCCAAGGCGCAAGGCTGCGTCGATGCCCGCGACGAAGGCAGCCGCCAGGCCGCGGTGCGCGGGAAAGCGCACAATGTGATGGACGCCAAGCTCGGCGGCCCGCTGGCTCGTTCCGTCGGTGCTTCCGTCGTCCACGACGAGGACCTCGATTTCGTCGAAGCCCTCTATGTGGCGCGGCAAATCGGCGAGGGTGTCCGCGAGCTGCTCACGCTCGTTCAGGCACGGGAGCTGGATGACGAGCTTCACGTCCGGCAAGGCGGCATGGGCTATCTCGTCCCCATTGGCAGCGCGGGAGTGATTCTGGCGCGCGCGCGAGCTCGACCGCGCCATCAACCGACGAAGCGGCACGCCCGGCGGACGAACCCTCTCCCCCGCTCCACGGGACGTCTTCGTGAACCGTCGCCGTCGAGCTCCGGAAACACACGCGAAAGATGATTCCGTCGAGGAGGCGCGGCTCCGCTCGACCGCTCAGCCCGCCACCTCGTCATGAGCGATCGCCACCGGCGTGGGGGCGTAGGGCAAGACGAGCTCGAACGTCGTCCCCTCATCGGCGCAGGACGAGACGGTGATCGTTCCGCCGTGTTGGCGAACGATTTGCTGCGAGATGTAGAGCCCGAGCCCGAGACCCTGGGTGCGGCCTTTGGTGCGCCTCAGCGTCCGCCGGAAGGGGTCGAAAAGATGCGGGGTGAGGCTGGAAGGAATGGGCTCGCCGCCGTTACGAACCCGCACGCGCAGGGCGCCGGGTTCGCCAGCCATGGTGAACTGCACGTTCAGCCGATCCCCGTGCTCGATCGCGTTTCCCAACAAATTGGAGAAGACCTGTTCCATGAGATCGGCATCCCATTCGCCGGTGGTCTCTCCGCTCGTCGTGAACTCGATAGTGGCCGAGGGCTGCGCCTGCTTCATTTCCTCGATGATTCGGTCGGCCACTTTGCGCAAATCGACCGAGGCTCGGTCCATCGGAAGCCCTGCCCCGAGACGCGTACGGGTGAAATCGAGGAGCTGCTCAATCATGCGAGCCATCCGATGGCTCGAGGAGTGGATGCGCGCGACGGTGCGCGCTTGCTCGGGCGTCAGCGCCCCCGGGCGAAGGAGCAGCGTCGCGCCCGTGATGATGGCGGACAGCGGATTGCGAAGGTCGTGCCCCACCATTCCCAGAAAGAGCTCGCGAAACCTGGCGTGCTGGTCGTGCTCGGAAATGTCACGCAAAATCGAGAGGTGGATGCCGGGCAAAACATTCGTTACGGCCCGAAACCAGACGAGGCGGCGCTCCCCGTCGGGTCGCTGCAGGGGAAACTCGCCCTCGAGGGCGTTCGTCGCCACGAAGCCGGCCCATGTCCCGTCCACGTCGAAGCTCGGTGCGGCGAAATCCTCGATGCTCGAGCCGAGCAGCGCTTCACGCGAGACCCCGAAGAGCTCGCACGCAGCACGGTTCGCGTCCACGAAGCGGCGGCGATCGTCCGCGAGCAAGATGGCGTCGCTGGCGCCCTCGAACACTGCGCGAAAGAGCGCATTGCGCGGCTCCTCCCCACCCGATTCTGCCGGGTGACCCGCCTGGTCATCGCCGTTCATCGCTGCTCGCTCTCCCACGATTGTCCGCCGTCGTCTTCCCTAACGGTAACCCGCGGCCTGCAGGTCGAACATGCGCGCGTACTTTTCCCCCCGAGCCACGAGCTCATCGTGAGTCCCGCGTTCCACGATATCGCCGTGATCGAGCACGACAATGGTACGCGCCATCCTCACGGTCGGAAACCGGTGGGAGATGACGATCGTCGTTTTGCCTTCGGCAAGCGCACGAAAACGCTCGAAGACGGCGTGCTCGGCCTCGGCATCGAGCGCGGCCGTCGGTTCGTCGAGCACCAAGATGTCCGCCTCCTCGCGCATGAACGCGCGTGCGAGCGCGATCTTTTGCCACTGCCCTCCGGAGAGCTCCGTGCCGTCCTGAAACCAGCGGCCGAGAGGCGCGTCGAGGCCGGTCGCGAGTCCTTTTACGAGCTCGCCCGCGCCCCCGTTCTCGACGGCTCTCTCGATGCGCGGCTCGTCCTCTAGGTGATCCACGCTGCCCACGCCGACGTTCTCGCGGACCTTGAGCTGGTACTGGTTGTAATCCTGAAAGAGGACGCCGAAGCGGCGTCGGAGTTCGGCCAGGTCCCAGTCGCGGAGGTCGCGTCCGTCGAGGAGGATGCGCCCCTCCGAGGGCTCGTAGAGTCGAGTGAGGAGCTTGACCAGCGTGGTCTTGCCCGCGCCGTTCTCGCCGACGAGCGCGAGGCTCTCGCCCGCGGGAATCATGAGGTCGACGTGGCGCAAGGCCCAGGCGTCCTTGCCCGGGTAGCGAAAGCCGACGTTCTCGAAGGCGATGCCGGTGGCCCGCGGCGCGGTCACCGTCTCGCCAGCGCGCGGGGTGCCGGAG
>JALYHV010000082.1 GCA_030776205.1 Myxococcota bacterium
GCTTCACGCCGCCGCGGACAGCGATCGACTCTACGATGGCTCGTGAAGTCGTTCTCGATGCAAACGTTATCGTCGCGTCCGCCGGCGGCTGACGCGGATGCGTCTCGATGAGGTCCGTGCCCAGGTAGATCTTCACACTCGTCTTGTCGGGGCGCGCGCGCACGATCTTGTTGCGATGGATCGAGGGCACCATCGATCGCTGGATCGGTGACGCTCTGCCGTAAATGTCAACCGGATACCGTCCTGACGCCGAGCCGAAACGGACGGTGTATTAAAGGTTTATAAAGATGGTGTTCGCTGCACCGGCTATCTCGACGCGCCCTCCGGGGGCCCGACTCAGAGTGGGGGCGCTGCGCGCGTATCTTGCCGGACTGGGAGTCGTCGCGACAGGCACCGCCATCTCGCTCGCCGGCGCTCCCGTTCTGCAGACCGCGGCTTTCATCGTGGTCTTCCCGGCGGGGCTGGTCATCGTCACCGCTAGTTGCGGGATCGGGCCGGCCGTCCTCGCCGCCGTCGCGGGCGGCCTCGCCTTCGACTTCATCTTTGTGCCGCCGGCCTTCGAATTCGCCGTACCCAACCTGAAGGACGGCCTGACGCTGGTGATCATGCTCCTGACGGCCACGATCGCTTGTGTGTTCGCCGAGCTGCTCCGGGCTCAGGCCCAACGGGCGGAGTCCCAGGCGGATGTCGAGCGCCTTCGCAATGCCCTGCTGAGCGCCCTCTCTCACGATCTCAGAACACCCCTTGGAACGCTCCTCGGTGCCAGCACGGCGCTCTGCGACGATCGGCTCGGACCAGAGGAGCGTCGCGCGCTCTCGCTTGCGGTGGCCGATGAGGCCCGGCACCTGAGCCGCCTCGTCGCCGCTCTGCTCGAGCTGACACGTCTGGAATCCGGGCGTGTCAGCCGTGCCTTGGACCCGCAGGCCATCGATGAAGTCATCGGAGCGGCGCTGCATCGCCTCGAAGGTCAGCTCGAGGGACGAACGGTTCGCACGGACGTGCCCGAGGCGACCCCGCTCGCCACGTTCGACCCTGTTCTCATCGAGCACGTCCTCGTCAACCTCATCGAGAATGTGATCTGCCACGCCGGAAGCGCTTCGCCGATCGATGTCGAGGTGGGCACAGATCGCGGCGCGGTGGTCGTGGCCGTCGCCGACCGCGGCCCGGGGGTCTGCGGCGGCGAGGAAGAGCGGGTTTTCCAGAGGTTCTATCGCGGGCGCCGTGGCCCCCCGAGCGACACGGGCAGTGGTCTGGGTCTCACTATATGCCGGGCGATCGTGCAGGCGCACGGTGGTCGCATCTGGCTCGAGAATCGCGCCGGGGGCGGCGCCGTCGTTCGCTTCACGCTGCCCGTCGCGAGGGACGTCGGGCCCGGAGAGCTTCGCGGCATCGTCGGCCCGCCCGAGCTCGTGTCATGAGCGAGCCCGCGGTCATTCTCGTCGTCGACGACGAGGCGAGCACGCGAATGTTGCTCCAGGTCACGCTCGGACAGCAAGGCTACTGCTGCATTCAAGCGTCCACCGGCACGGCGGGAGTCGCCGCCACCATCGACCAGGAGCCGAAGGTCGTTTTGTTGGACCTCGGGCTCCCCGACCTCAACGGCCTCGAGGTCACGCGTCGTATCCGCGAACGCAGCGCGGTGCCCATCATCGTGCTCTCGGCGCGCGGAGCGGAGGCCGACAAAGTCGCCGCGCTCGACGCCGGCGCCACCGACTACGTCACCAAACCGTTCACCAACGGCGAGTTGCTCGCGCGAATACGCGTCGCGCTCCGCAGCGTCTCGCCCACGTTGTTGGGGCCTCCGTCGGGCACCGTCACGATCGGTGATCTCTGCGTCGACTTTGATCTGCGGCGCGTGACGATCGCGGGAGTCGAGGTGCACCTGACGCCGATCGAGTACCGCCTTCTCGGTGTGATGATTCTCTCTCCCGGCCGGGTCGTGACCCACCGGAACATCCTGCGTGCCGTGTGGGGCCAGCGGTCGGCCGGCCAGATGAATTGCCTGCGCGTCTACATGAAAAAGCTTCGCTACAAGATCGAAGATGAGCCTGCCCGGCCGAAGTATCTCCTCAACGAGCCCGGCATCGGTTACCGCTTCCGTACGCCCTGCTGACAACAAGCGAATGCCGTCCAGGGTGGCGCGCACTTCCCGCGCTCTCCTGGACGGCAAGTCCCCTTCATTCGGCGATTGTGTCTGCCGGTCCCTTGTTGAATGCGAAGTCCGGGTAGCCCAAGGCGCCCATCTCCGGCATGTCGAGGCCTGCAATTTCGGTCTCGGCGCTCACGCGGAGCGGCGTGATGAGGTTGCTGACCTTGAACCAGACATACGCCATGACGAAGCCGAAGATCGACAGCACGACACAGTCGATGACCTGCATGCCCAGCTGGGAGGCATCGCCGTATAAGATGCCGCGCACGCCGTCCGACCCATACTGCTTGACGAACTCGTCACGCACGACACCATTCCAACCTGCGCCATAGTCACCATTTCCGAAAATGCCGACTGAAAGCACTCCCCACAAGCCGCAGACGCCGTGGACGGAGATCGCGCCCACGCAATCGTCGACGCCGGCATTGTCGACGACGGCGACCGATATGACGACGATCACGCCGGCGATCGCGCCGATGGCGACCGCGGCCCACGGAGCGACGAAGGCGCACGGAGCTGTGATGGCAACGAGCCCTGCGAGCATGCCGTTGCACAACATGCCGGGGTCCGGCTTTTTGCCCCGCCCCATCAGATAAACCATGGCCGCGATGGCTCCAGCCACGCTGGCCAGCATCGTGTTCACGACGACGAAGGAGATGCGAAGATCCGTGCCGGCGAGCGTCGAGCCCGGGTTGAACCCGAACCAGCCAAAGGCCAAAATGAAGCATCCCACCAGGGCCATGGGCATGTGATGACCAGGGATCGTCTGCGGCTTGCCGTCGACGTACTTACCAATTCGGGGTCCTATGACTATCCCGCCAGCCAAGGCGATGACGCCTCCCATCGCGTGCACGACTCCAGACCCCGCGAAGTCGACCGCGCCGTGGCCGAGGTGCCAGTTGACGCCGCCCTGAGCCAGCCAGCCCCCACCCCAGACCCAGTTCGCGTAAATGCAATACGGCGCCGCGACCCACAAGCCGTACAGGCAGAAGTTCTTCCACGCCCAGCGTTCGGCCATCGCGCCGGTGGGAATCGTGGCCGTAGTGTCCATGAACACCATCATGAAGAAGAACAGGCCGAGAACCGCCGTGTCGGCCACCGACGAACCGAGAAAGAAGCCCTTGGTGCCAATTACGCCGTATTTGCCGGCCAAGACGATGCCCTGATTGAGCACAGAGGTGCCCGGTCCCAGTGACGAGTACCAGCCAGGCGGAACCGGCCCGTTGAACCAGTTGCCCCAGCCGAACGCGAAGCCGTAGGCCCAGAAGCCGAGGCAACCCAGCGGGTAGATCATGAAGTTCATGGCGATGGTGTGAGACGCGTTCTTCGCGCGGCACATTCCAGTCTCCACCATCGCGAACCCGGCCTGCATGAACATGACCAGGAACCCCGTGACCATCGCCCAGACCATATTGATCGAGAAGAGGTTGTGAACGACCCGGTCGTACACATCCGCCGCGCTGAGCGTGCTGGGCGTGTCGCCCTTGCCGTCACCGGCGGGGGTTGCCCAGACGCCCGCGGCGCCGCCCGTCGGATCGGGCCAGGTCGCCGGCTTCCCGGTTGTGTCGTTCGCGCCCGAGAAGTACGGGGGCAACGGGGCCGGCGCGGCCGAGGCAGACGGCGCCGCGGCCGCTGGCGCTGCAGCCGGCGCGTCGGCATAGGCCCGCGCGGCGGTAAAGACGGTGAACACCATCGCCGCCACGGCGACGAGCCCGAGACAACGTCGTTGATCGCGAACCAGCCTCAGCATGCGTCTACCTCGCTATTTGGAATTTGGAACAAATTACGCACTTACGTCATCGTCCGTGTCTTTCGACGCAGAGAGCGCCCCGCCGTCACAGAGGCCGCCCGTCCCCATGTCGCGCCCGGTTCAAGCACGACGCATCGGAAGGCCACGGCCTCGCGCTCGCAGCCCGAGGAGCGTCGCCTTGAGCCTCGGTCCCCAGATCGCGCCCAGGACCGCGCCCACCTGCATCGTGGCGAAGGCGCTCACGCTTGAGACCCACGAGTGAGTGAGGACGAGCATCGCCACACTGACGAGCCAGATCATCCGCTGCATCCTGAAGAACGTTCGATTGTAGTGTTCCACCATGAACCTCGTTCGTGGCAGCCGCCCACCGCCTCCCACAACCGGACCCTAGCGGCCGACTGTATCGGGCCCGTTTCGACGCGAGTTAATTGGGCATTAACATCTTGCTTCGTCCGGCGCGGCTCGGACGCCGAGCCTCACGCCGGGCTTCCACCGTTGACCTCAGCGATCGAAGTAGGCGAGCGCCATCGTCGTCACGATGTGCGCCGGAGCCATCACCGCGAAGGCGAAGAGCGCGTAGCGAAAGAAGCTCGGCGTGGCGAACCGCTCGCGCTCCGCAATCGCCTTGATCATCAGGTTCGGGCCGTTGCCGATGTACGTGGTCGCGCCCATGACGACGCTGCCGATGCTGACGGCGGCTAGCTTGAACGGCGCGATGCCGGCGACGAGCGCTCCGGTCCCCGGGTTGCTCAGCCCCCGCGCGAGCGCCGCGAATGCCGTGTACGTCGGCGCGTTGTCGAGTACCGCCGAGAGGAGCCCAGAGGCCCAGAAGAGCTGCCATGCGCTGTGCAGGGGCAACCAGGGCGCAGCTCGCGCGAGGGAACCGGCGATCGGCCCGAGACACGCGAACAGCCCCGCGAAGAGGATGGCCACGTCGATGATGGGCCCCAGTGAGAAGCCGATCGTCGTGTGGAGCGTCTTACGGGACAGGGCGAATGAGGTCAGCGTGATGACCACCATGGCCGCCTCGCGGAACCCCATGGGAAGGAGCGCTGCGGGGACGACCGCCAGCATGAGAGCGACGTTCCGCTTGCCCTCGATCCTCAGCGGGACCACCTGCGCGCGATCACGAGCAAGCGCTTGGGCCGACTCGCGGGCGTAAGCGCGACGATCGATCACATAGAGGGCGAGAGCCGCCGACCCGACGTAAAGGATCCACGCGGGAAACAACCGCAGCGTCCAAAGAAAAGGAACGCCGCCGATGTACCCCACGAGGAGCGGCGGATCGCCGAGAGGCGTCAGGAGCCCGCCCGCATTGGCGACAGCCACGATGAAGAGCGGAACCAGGTGCGCGGTGTGCGCGCGCTGCCGGTTGGTCCACAGTACCGGGCGGATCATCAGCATGCTGGCCCCCGTCGTCCCGACGAAGCTCGCGAGCACCGAACCGACGAGGATCAACCCCACGTTCATCGCCGGCGTCGCCTCGATGTCCCCGGTGAGGCGGACGCCGCTCGAGGTGACGTATAGCGCGGCGAGCGTCGTCACGAAGGAGAGGTACGACGTCACCGCCTCGGCTATCTCGTGGACACGCGAGGCCAGTGCGAGCTCCACGAGGACCGGGACCGCGCAGGCACCCACCACGAGACACTGGACGAAGCGGCGTTCCCACGCGCGCGGGGCCACGATCGGCAGGACAGCGATCGCGAGGACGAGGACCGGAAACGGCACCATCGACCAGAGCGGTAGACCGGATGAGGACATGCAATGGTGTGCCTTAGCACCAGGACCCGACGGCGCGGCCACATGCTAGTGTCCGCGCCGTATGGCCTCCAGCGTCGCAGAAGACACGCCGAGCGCGGAGGATTCTGCGGTCGTGCTCGCGGCGGTCGACACGTCGACTCTCGCCAGCAAGGTGGTGGAATACGCCGCGAGGCTGGTTCGCCGTACTTGGTCGAACTCGCAGCTGCACGTGCTTCACGTGTACAGAGCCGGTCGGTTCGACCGGCCCGCGCGAGCGGGCATTGATGTCAACGAGCTGGTCGAGGAGGCACGCCTGCACCTCGATCACCACGTCCGCATGGCACGCCGGCAGTGCTCCGCTCCGGTGACGGGGCACTTCGCCCAAGGGGATCCGATCGACGAGGTCGTCAAGCTTGCCCGCTCGCTGAGCGCGGATCTGGTCGTGGTCGGAACGGACGACGCCATCGGGCTGCAGCGGTTCCTCCTCGGATCCGTGGCCACGAAGGTGGCGAAGACCGCACCGTGCCCCGTTCTCATCGTTCGCCAGAAACAGCGCGCGTACACGAAGCTCTAGTGACTGCACTGCCGCTCAAAGGGCGGCCGACCAAGGCGCCTCTGAGGGGAGCTCATTTTTGCCTGATGAGTGCAGCACGAAACGGTAAGGAATCGCGCGGAACCGGTCGACAGCCCTTCGAGCAGCAGCAGGACTTCATCCTGCGCGAGCCCGTGTTTCAATAATGCGTCGCGGGCCATTAATTGGTCGTTAATTCACGACTCCAAACGTTCGTGAGGCCCATGCTCGCGGGCCGTCGCCGAGGGCATCTTTTAACTACTTTGATAGGAGGCCTCTCCGTCCTTTCCTCGCATGCTGAAGGCACCTGTGACGATCTCCCGCGGGGTCCTCCATCGATGGCCGATCATTGCGTTCGCCGCGACGTTCGCCGCCTTCTACATCGCCTGGCTGATCCTGTTCGAACGCTGGTTCGAACCCTGCCTTAGACGTTGGAGTGGCGTGATCATCGGCCGCACGATTGCGTGGCTGCCGGCGGGCGGACCCTTTCGCGCGTGGGGCCTCAGCGAGCGGGGCCCGCGGGCACTAGAAGCCACCGTCGGCTTGCTCGGAACGGCAACAGTCATACTCTCGGCATTTCTTCCCTCGGTAGGGGCCATCATCGCAGCCATTGTCTACGCGAACGAGCCCGCGATCCGGGCAAGTGTCTACTTGATGTCACTTCCGCTGACGATGCTCTTCGTCTTCCGGGTGCTCACGCGTCCTATTCCGCGTGATCAACTTCGGCCGTGACCTCGTTGTAGCTTACGTGCTGTTGGTCATCGCCGACCGCTGCGGCCTGGCCGCGAATCGAGGCTCCGAGGAACATCCGGTCCTCGTGCATTCGTCATCCTCTCGCTCCTTCAGGTTTGCTCGCGTGGAAGCGGAGCCGCACGTAGTCCGCAATCCATCGACCGGTGCCGTCGCGAAGTTTCGGCTCGAGATCGGCCTGCACCTCGCGCAGGTAGGGCGCGCGCTGATCTGCCGGCAGCGCGTTGGTGAATGACTCTCCGAACGTCTCGACCCAACCGATGACGTCTCCCGGTAGCGGAGTCGGGCGCGGAATGAGGGCCGCGGAGTCCACGCGAAAGCCGCCCCGTTCGAGCCGCGTGGCGTAGTCACCTACAGTAGGAAAGTACCAGGGAACGCGCGATTCTCCGTCGATCCCGCGCGCGTCGAGGGCCTTCACGAGAGCCGTGCGGATCATCCGCACGCATCCGGCGCCTCCACACTCCGCGACGAAACGGCCACCGGGTTTCAACGCGCGGTACACACCCGCGACCACGAGGTCCGCCCTCTTGAGCCAGTGGAGGACGGCGTTGCTGAAAACGGCGTCGAATTCAGCGACGAATGGCAGTGCTTCGCCGTCGACCACACGAGCGTCGATCCCGAGCGCGCGCGCCCCCTCCACCTGAGCGGCACTCCAATCGATGGCCACGACGTCGCAGCCCAAGTCCGCCAGCTTCTTCGTGAGCACCCCGTCGCCGCATCCCAGGTCGAGAATCCGCTCTCCGGGCTTGGGGGCGAGGAGATCGACCACCGGCATGCCGAGGTCGGAGACGAACCTGGCGTTCTTTGCATATCGATCGGGGCTCCACGATTGTGCAGGCATCGCGTCACCTTACTCCGTCGTCCAACCGAAGGAGCTCCGAGGAACGGGACGAATGAAACGTGGCGTTCCGGTAGCCAAACGCGCGCACGGCCAGGTAGGCCCACCTTTCATGAAAGGGGAGTACGGCCAGAAGCGGCGCGGAAAGGGCCGAGTCGTTCATGCCATCGAGAACGCGCGCTCGATGCGCTCGGCGGCGTGGTCGGGTGCCTCGTCGGCAAGCTGCACGACGACCTGCCGAACGGATTCGCCATCGAGGTCGAGAGCGATCGTTCGCTCCGGATCGTTGACGTCATAGAACGACGGGCCGTTCTTCGTATAGACGAGACCCGCAGCGACCCTGTGCGGGACATACGTGCCGATGCCACGCCACCCTTCGACGATGACTGCGTCGAAGTAGGCTTCCTTCGGCCGGGGACGCACCGCGCGGACGCGCGACAGCGGAATGCGCAGGACGCCGCGCATGGCCAACACCCGATGCCACCCGTGCACGCGCACGAGGAGCTCGCCGTCAATGATGTCGATCGAAACCATGTGCGTGTCTCCTTCAGATAAATTGAGCGGGGGGGACCGTCGCGTGACGAACGGACGAAGCCTGGTCTTCGACGGTTCGTCCTCGCTTCCCTACGACCAAGATGACCGCGGCTGATGAAGCGATTGCGTCGCCCTCATTGCGGATTGTGAAGCGGGTGACAGGCCCGCACGCGTCGCAGACGGGGTGATAGCCCTCACCGAGCCTTTGCAGTCCCAAACGCACTCGCGCCAACCTCAGTCGACCGCGCCACCACTGCTCGCATGCGAGCGTTGGCATCGTGGGGCTGGGCGTACCGTCGCCGTTAAACCCCGCACGACCAAGCGGCGCTCCAACTCGTCCTGCCGGCTGCGTTGCCTTCCAGGCTCAGTGCTTTTAGGCAGCACCGAACTACGTCGAAGCTCTGCGGTGTGGGATCTTCTCGAGCT
>JALYHV010000083.1 GCA_030776205.1 Myxococcota bacterium
AGGTTGAGCCGGACGGGCAAGACGACCATCGGCACTCCAGCGTGCTGGAGCCGCCGCTGGATCATGAAGGCGGTCTCGTTGTGCAGCACGCGCGTCACGAACGTCTCCTCCTCGAAGATGAGCTGACCCGCTACGAACAAGGCCTTGGGGTATTTCTGAACCAGCTCCTTCGCAAGGCGATCGGCCTCCACCGCCACCTCGATGCCGGTCCCGAACGCGCTCTCGGCTGGCAGGCCGAGCCACGCCGCGTACGCGACGTATTTGTCGAGCGCCTGCTGGACGCGTCGCTCGAGCTCGTGGACCTCGTCGATCCCCTTGAACACACCCGAGTCGATCACGGCGACCGAGCAGAAGACAACGCCCTTGAAGTGGCTGGGAAACATTCGCAGGAGCGTCAGGAGCGCATGCCTTCCGAGCCCCCCGTACCCGCCGACGAAGAGGACGGCGGTGGGCTGGGTGCGATCGATGGAGGACGGCGGCGCCGGCTCGACGCTCGGAAGGCTCGGTATTGGCGGGCCTGGCTCATCCGACAAAGGGTCGGCGAGCTCCACGTCCAGACGGCGGATCGCCGCGACGACTTTCTTGTAATGGCGCTTTATCCCGAGGCACATCGCCACGAGCACGCTCGTGACCACCAGCGTCAGCCACCCGCCCGCCGTGAATTTCTCCAGCACCGTCACGATGAGGATCGTGAGGCAAAGACCCAGTCCGATGACGTGGACCGGCAGGTGCTTGTACCAATCCGATTGCGTCCTCCGGTGCTGGAGCCAGAAGCGCGTCATTCCGAGGTTCGACAGTGAGAACGTCAGAAAGACATTGATCGAGTACATGACCACGAGCTTCTCGACGTTGCCGTGGGTGTACACGAGCGCAACGATCGACGTCGCACCCATGAGGAGCACGCCGTTCTGCATGCTGAGGCGCTCCGACAGCGCGGCGAACCGGTGCGGCATCCACGAGTCGACGGCCATATTGGCCATGACGCGCGGGCCATCGACGAAGCCGGCCTGCGCGGCGATGAGGAGCAGCCCCGCCTCGGAAGCGAGTGCGATGCTCACGAACCAGTAACCGATCTTCCAGTCCCCGAGGTGCCACCCCCCCGCGACGCGGTTGAGGAGGACGGCGTTCATCGTCTTGTCGTCGGCTGGCTGCGCGTGCACGAGCAGGTAGGCGAGGATGATGCCCCCCGCGGTGATAGCGAGTGACGTCGCCATCAGCCCCATCGTGTTCTTTGCGGTCCGAACCTTTGGTTCGCGCATGATCTGAACGCCGTTCGACACGGCCTCGATGCCCGTGTAGGTGCCCCCGCCTAGTGAGTACGCGCGGACGAAGAGGAGCAGTGCGCCGAAGGTGCCCAGCGTCGCGACGGTGTGGCCATAGTTGACGGACGTCTCGCGCGCGACCGACTCGACTTCACCGAGATTGCCGAAGATCGCGACCCCCAGGAGGATGGCGTGCGTCACGATGAAGGCCATGAAGATAGGCAGAATGGCCTGCACGGACTCCTTGACCCCACGAATGTTGAGGACGATGAGCACCCCGATCGCGGCGATTTCGACGATGAGCTTCGAGCGCTGCACCGGGTCCGCCCAGGTTCCGAGGTCCTCGGGCGCGAGGTGGAGAGCCGCGGGGCCGAACCAGCGGCGCGGCAGCATGCTGAACACCGCGTCGCCCCCTGACGCAATGGACGTCGTGATCGTGAGGACGTAGTCCACCAGAAGAGCCGAGCCGCTGACGACTCCGAATCGCGGTCCGAGCAGCTTCGTGGCGACCACGTAGCCTCCGCCGCCAGACGGAAAGTGCTCGATGATCCGAGAGTATGCGTACGAAATGATGAATACGGTGAGCGCTGTGCCGAGCGCGAGACCTACTGCCAACGACGAAAAGTCGTGGCCGTTGCTCACCAGCTCCCGGAAGGCGGCCTCTGGTCCGTACGCGGAAGAGGACAAGCCGTCCGCTCCCAGCCCGACCCATGCCAACATCGCGACCAGCGAGATACTGTGGAAAGTCTGTTCCGAGTGAACGTCTTTGGGCGCCCCGAAGAGGAGCGGCCGGATCTTCTTCCACATTTTGCTCTTCGCGGCGGTCGCTTTACCGACCCGCGCGCGGCCACACTAGTGCAGCGGACGCGCTCGTCAATTGAAGTTGAGCGCTCCAATGCGATGTTGCACGGCGGCGGCCAGACACAATTAATGACCATATTTCATCTTGACGATTCGCACCGCTTCCTCCTCACGGGAGCCCGCGTGCGGTGAGGACATCGCGGAGAGCGGCATGCAGCGGCGCGCTGGCGCGGTCGAAGGACGCGCGCGCGAGCTCGACGAACTTCGCCCCACGCGTTTCCCTGAGCGCCGCCAGGGCGGCGTTGCGATCTACGGGGGCTCCGTGCTCGAGGACTCCCATCAGCAGCTCTGCGGCTTCTACGGTGTCGATGCGGGCGAGTGCTCGCAGCGCCGCCGCGCGCGCGGGCGCCTCGGAGCACTCCGCGACGATTCGCGCGAGGGGGTCGACCGCATGCTGAAAGTAGAGGGCCTCTACCGCCTTCGTGGCCTGCTCGACCACCGAGGGCTCGACCGCTCGCAGGCCGGCCCGGACGGTGACGAACGTGCGCTTGAAAAAGAGCGTTTGCATGGCTCGCAAGACAGCCATCTTCACGCGCCGCTCGGGACGTTCGAAGAGGCGCTCGAGCGGCGAGAGCACGGCGTAGAGCTGTAGCTGCGCGAGCTGCTCGGCGAGACGCACGCGCGCGCTCGTGGCCGACGGGCCGGAGTCGTTCTCGTTCGCCTCCACCTCGAGGGCCGTCAGGCGTGCGAGCAGTGCCTTGCGCCGAATGAGCTGGTGGATCCGCTTGTCTACGAGGACGTCCGCGCAGGCCTCGGCCGCGCTCCCCCTTTGTTCCCATTCGATCACATCGACGTGCCACACCTCGGTGGGCTGCGCGTCATTCCGAAGCGGACGAGGAGGCCCCCTCGACGCCTCGATGTGCTCGTCGTCCGCGTTCTCGTACCGCCGCGCGGCGCGCCCGTAATGCTCGCGCTGCGCCGCTTCGAGGTCGAGCTGCGCGAGCTCGCCGTAAACGCGGCCCACCCGCGCGAATTGTCCCACTTCGCCAAATGCGACGTTCGCCGCGAGCAACGCGTTTTCCGCGACCTCCGCCGGCGCGCCACGCTGGACGTTCTGCTTCGCGACCGAGCGCCACAGCTCGGCCTGCCGCACCGAATACCCACACGCCGTCCCGAGCCAGCCGAGGGATCGCGCGTAGGAGGCCGCTTCGCGCGCGAGCGTGGCCGCCGCGCTGGTTTCACCCCGCTCGGTCGAAGCGGCGATCGCTTCTTCGAAGTACTCCAGCGCGAACTGCTTGAGGTGATCCTCGCGCAGCACGCGGATGCAATTGACGAGGCCCTCGAGGACATCCTCGAAGGAGCCGCTCTCCCGGCCGACCTGCGCGAGAACATGAAAGCAGTCGAACGCCCGTTCGCGTCTGCCAACGGATTCGAAGTGGTCGGCGGTCTCCTCGAGCAGGCGGACGGTAGCGACGATCGCCTCGCGCGCTCGGCTCTCGTCGCCGCACTGCCTGGCGCACCGGGCGAGGTTGAAGCGAATGAGCGCGGCCACGTAGGGGTCCTTGCGGCCATCCATGACGTGCGCAAGGCGCGACCACAGAGCACCCGCAGCGCTCCACTCTTTTGCCTTTTCCCGGCAAATCGCAGCCGCCGCAACGAGGCCACCGTTTTCCATTTCGCGTGCGGCGTCGGCCATTCGGCCTTGCGCCGCCAGCGCGCGGGCGCGGTCAACCGGCGGCACCTCTTGCCAGAGCGCCTTTGCCTCTGTCCAGGCCTGGGGGTCTTCGCAAGCCAAGTACTCGATGACGGTCAAAGACCCCCGCGCGTCCCCTCTCCTCGCCAACGCCTCGGCGAGAGGGCGCAAGACGATGGCGTACTCGTGCTCGGACACGTGCGTCTGGCCGGCAGCAGCGACCAGCGCCATGATGGCCGCGTCCTCGTCCCCTTGCGCCGCGGCCGCACGGGCCTTGTCGCGCAACAAGTGCAGCTCGTCGAGCACCGAACGAACCGTAGCGCAGCCGATGCGTCTCGGTCGTCGACCGGGCTTGCAGGGCGCGGCTTGCGGGGCGCGTCGTCAGCCGGCAGGAGGCAGGCTTGGCCTTGCCTCTTGTCGTCGTCGGGCGCGACGCGAAAGCGCAAGCGCGCTCTCGACCAGGCCGATGAGGACGTAACAAGAGAGGAGCCACACGAGCACGAACGCGGGCCGCGTCTGCAGGCTCACGATCGCGCTGGAGCCCACGGCGCCAGCGACGAGCACGAATGTGCGGGCGTTGAGGTGCAGGTCCTTGAAGCTCCTGAAGCGGATGGTGGACACCATCAGGAAGCTCAGGAACACGGTCAGGACGATCATCGCCCAGACGTACTTCGGACCATGAAGGCGGAGCTCGTCGCCCATGGCGTGGTTGGCGAGCACGAGCGAGATCAGGATCCCTGCGGCCCCGGGTACCGGCAGGCCGACGATGTACTTGCCTGGCTTGGTCGGCGCGCCCTTCTCGCCCATGGAAAGCACGTTGAAGCGCGCCAATCGGACGGTACCCGCCGCGGCGAACAAGAACGAAGCGATGAGGCCCGCTGTGGGCCGCTGCCAGAGTGACCACTTGAAGACGAGGATGGCCGGCGCCACCCCGAATGAGATGGCGTCCGCGAGCGAATCGATCTGGAGGCCGAAGGCGCTCTGCGTCTTGGTCAGGCGCGCGACACGGCCATCGAGCATGTCGAAGAACAGGGCAAAGACGAGCAGGAGCGATGCGCGGTAGTAGTCGTCGTCGACCTGGGCCGTGGCACTGATGCGAATCGAGTCGAAGCCGCAAAAGACGCTCGAAAGCGTGATGAGGTTCGGCAAGAGGAACAACGTCTTGCGGAGGTCGAGTTTGCGGACGGGCGGCGGCAACGTTCGTGTCCTCGCGCGGCGGGGGGGGCCATCGTGCCCACAGTTCGGGCGGGTGGTAAAGATGGGGTGAGGTGTGCGGGGGCAAACGCCAGCTTGGCCGTGTGCTTCCGCCAACGCTCGAATGGGCGGGCGACGCCTGGAAATTGGCCTACGCGCTCGCCGCGCCATACGCTGGCGGGGCATGGGTCCAGGATCGGTCTCAGCGCCCGCACGCGTTGGAGTCGTGCTCGCGTTCGTTTTGCCCAGCGCTTGCGCCCGGACCGCCGAGGAGAGGCAGCTCGACTCGATGCGAAACGAGATTGACCGCATCGCAGAGGATCGCGACGGTGAGAACCGGGACGCCTTGCCTGCCGCCCCGGTCTCCGCGTTGCGAGCGCCGCCTGCCGCGCCGCCGCTGCCTGGCGTCATGCAGCTCGGGCAGGACCGAGCGGCGCCCGGCGCAGACCTGGCCGATCCGGAAGACACGGCGCCGCGTCCAACGATTCGGGTCTTCGGCTCCGGACGGGGCAACGGCCGGTCCGGCTGGCACGGCGAAGATCGCATCGAGCACCTCGTTCCCGAGGACTCCTCGGCCGCCGCAGACGATAACGGGCGGCCGCTCGACCCCGAAGCAAAGCGCGCCTACGACACGGCGTTGAGCCTCGTAAATGCGCGGCGATGGGACCGCGCGCTCGACGCGCTCGCCTCGTTCCTACTCAAGTGGCCAGACCACCCCTACGCCGACAACGCCATGTACTGGCGCGGCGAGTGCTACTTCGCCCGTGCGGAATACGCGCGTGCTTCGGAGCAGTTCGAGGGTGTGCTCGCGCGCTACCCAGCGGGCAACAAGGCGCCGGACGCGCTGCTCAAGCTAGGCATTTGCCAACAAAAGCTGGGGGACGGCGCAAAGGCGAAGGCGAGCTTCGACCAGCTGGCAGAGCAATACCCGCAAAGCGAGGCCGCACGGCGCATTCCGCAGGCGCCGGGTCTCGTCGCGCCGACCGCTCCCACCAGCACGACGGCGCCCGCCGCCCCCCGCCCGCAGGATCGAAAACCATGATGACGCCTCGATGCTGTCTCTTCGGGGCCCTCGCTGCGGCGTCGCTCGTCCCCCAGCTCGCCTGGGGCCAAACCAGCTCGACGCTCCCTCCGACCGCCAGCGGCCCTACGGTCGGTACCGTGCCGGCCGCCAACGCCCCTCCGCCGCAACCGGGGTCCACGTATGTGGTCGCGCCCGCGGCGAGGGGCGCCGTGTCGGCCGGTCCCATCGGCGGTGGCAACGCAAGCGAGTCCAGCGCGCATCCCGTCGTCGGCGACGAGGAGGACTCGTTCGACTTCGGCACCCGCAGCCGCGGCGGAGCGGCGCATGGCGACGAGAACGGTCCTGTCTTCGTCGGCGCGCCGCTGACCGTCACGGGCGAAGTCCCCTCGTCGCACGTCGTGCGGCGCGGCGATACGCTCTGGGCGCTCTGCGACGCATATTACAAGAACCCTTACGAGTGGCCGCGCGTTTGGTCATACAACCCGCAGATCAAGAACCCGCACTGGATTTATCCCGGTGACGAGGTGCGGCTGCGCCAGAACGGTGCGGACAACGGCGCAGCTTCGGCCAAGGCGGGGTCGTCGGTCCTTGGAGGCACGCCGAGCGGGGCATCGCTCGTCGACCGCCGCCGACAGGTGGCCAACGACACTGTCTTCTTGCGCGATCAAGGTTGGATCCGCGACCCGTCCGACCAGGTCTGGGGTGAGATAACGGGCTCGTCGGAGGACAAGATGTACCTCTCCGACTTCGACGAGGTCTATCTCCACGTCGACTCGGGGCACGACGTGCGACTCGGTCAGGACCTGACCATCTTTCGGCCACTCCGCACCTCCGCGGCGGGGACGATCGTGCAGATCCAGGGGACCGTGCGGATCGATCAGTGGAACGCTCAGGACAGAGTGGCGCGCGCGCAGATAGTCGAAACGCTCAATGTCATCGAGCGCGGCGCAAAGGTCGGCCCGCTCTCGCGGAGCTTCGCCGTGGTGCCCACGCGTCGCAACGAGTCGGACGTCCAGGCGCACGTGCTCGCCAGCGTGCACCCCAACGAATTCTGGGGACAGAACCAGGTCGTCTTCATCGACCGGGGCGAGGCTTCGGGCTTGAAGCTGGGCAACCGGCTGTTCATCATTCGCCAGGGGGACGCCTGGCGGCGGAGCCTCGTCACACCGGGCGCGGGCAATCGGGTATCGCCGGACGACGAAAAACCGATGCCCCCTATGGAGACCACGCCGAGCTCCAGACACGACGAGCCCAATTACCCGGACGAGGTCGTCGGCGAGCTCCGCGTCGTCGCCCTCAAGAAGGACACGGGGACTTGCGTCGTGACTCAGTCGAAGCTCGAGATCGAGCCCCACGATCTCGCGGTGGCACGAAGGGGCTACTAACGCTACAGCTGGGCGCGCCGTGCCGTGCCGGTTTCGATACGCTTCGCTCGTCGCGCTTGTGTTGCCGCTGCTCGCGTTCGGCGGAGCCAGGGAGGCGCCACCGCATCCGTCGTTGCTCGGCAGCGCACCCGATGACGGCTCCGAGCCCGCATCGCCGTCCGCTCTGCAAAGCGACGCTGACGACGAGATAGACGGTGCGGAGGATGACCAAGACGGCGAAATCGAGCAGAGCAAGGACGGCGACGACGGCCTCTCGACAGCGGGAGCGGCGGATGCGGGTCGCCGAACGGCGCGCCACGGGGGGTGCCCCAAGAACATGGTCCGGGTGCGCGGGTTTTGCGTCGATCGCTTCGAGGCACCGAACCGCCGCGGAGCGAAGCCGCTCGTGATGCAGTCTGCCAAAGATGCGCAAGAATGGTGCTCTCAGCATGCCAAGCGGCTGTGCACCGAAGACGAGTGGATAACGGCCTGCGAAGGCGAGGAGCATCGCGCGTATCCCTATGGGAGCGAGCACGTCGACGGCCGGTGCAACGACGACAAGCCATGGCAAAAAGTCGACGAGGCGGCGCTATCCAGATGGCCCGCCGCTGCCGCGCAGGACCACGCCAGGGCCCTTTACCAGGCGACGCCCAGCGGCTCGAAGCGACGGTGCGTCTCTTCGGCAGGTGCGTATGACATGACGGGCAACGTCGAGGAATGGGTCGTGCGCACGCGCGAGCACGCCAACCCATGGCCGTACCTCCTCGTGGGGTGCTACTGGTCGGGCTGCTACGGCGGAAACAAGCCGACCTGCCACTCTACCAACAACGCACATGGTCCGGAGTTTCGCTTTTACGAGACCGGGTTTCGTTGCTGCAAAGACGGCCGCAAGCCTTGAGCACGACGCGAAGCGGGGCCTAATCGTAACGCTCGGCGTGCACCCGCTGCCGAGGTAGGCCGAGCTCGTTTCGGAACATGTCGCGGACGCTGCCGACCATCCGCTGCAGCCCGCAGATGTACACGTGAGCGGGCACTTCGCATGATCGAGCGAGTGCGGCCCACAGTTCAGACAGATGGGTCTGCACGTATCCGCGGCGGCCGCTCCACGGTCCGCGCGGCTGCGAGAGGGTCGCTTCGAAGCGGACGAACGGATGCGCGCGCACGACGCTCGCAAACTCCTCCCCGTAGAGGACATCCTCCTCGCGGCGCGCGCCGAGGAGAAGCCATATGGGTGTCGGCGACCCTGCGGCGATGGCTGCCCCGATCATGCTGCGCATGGGCGCAACCCCCGTGCCAGTTGCGACCATGAGCGACGGCGGGCTGCTCGCGGGGGGGCGGACGAAGAACCCTTGTGGTCCGAGTACCTGAATGACCGTTCCGGGCTCGACCTCGTGCAGCCAGGTGGAAGCGGGCCCCCCGTGCACGAGCGTCACCGCAATCGCAAAGCGAGGGGAGCCGTCCGGCGACGAGGCGACCGAATAGGATCGCTTGAGCGTCGGCTCGCCAAGGGTCGGGCGCTGCGACCTCGTCTCAGTCACCGGCAGAATGAGGTTGACCCACTGCCCCGCCTCGAATGCCATCGGCTGTCCGTCGACACGCTCGAACGCGATCTCCTTCACAGTCGGGGTCAAAGCCTTCGTGCTCAGCACGCGGGCGTCGAATGGCGGAGGCAAGGGCATCGCGCGTTATGTAGAACTTTTTGCCGCTCGGCGCAGCGGCGCAGCCGTGGGGCGCGACAACGATTCGCGGCGGTACGCAAACCCCGCCTTTACCCGTGAGAGCGACCGCAGCATTCGTTCCATGCGGAGCAGGGCATCGAGTGTGTCGTGCGTAGAGAGTCCTCTCGCCCGGGCCTCCGCGAGCACCGGCTCGATGGCAACGGTCGCCTCGCGCGGATGGAACACGGCCCCGGGGAGGAGCGCGACGCGCAGCGGTCGATCCACGCCGACCACGCGGCCATCGAAGAGCTGCCCAGCGCTCGCTGCCAGCTCCGCCGTCGACTCCTCGTCGGCGAGCGTCGGCTCGAGCTCCGCGCCGCTCCACACATCCACGAGGCGATTCCGCTCAACGCGAAAAAGCCCACGATGCGCCGATCGGAATGCGGAAAGCCAGGTTCGCTCCTCGTTGCCCAGCTCTGGGTCGATCTCCTGACCGAAGCCTTCCCGAGTCACGGTGTCGCACCAGAAAGCCCGGCTTCTCACCTCGAACCAGTCGTCGTCGGGCGAAAACGCCCCCGTCCGCTCTTCGAACGATCGGCGCAGCTCGGCAACTCTCCCGGCGCGCTCCGGCCTCCCACCGAGCTGCACGACCCGCGCGAACGCCTCTAACACTCCCATCCGTCGCAGCTGGTGTACCCTGCGGTCCCGCGTAGTGCATGCCAAACCGGATCTTCTTCCCGCAGTCTGCCCTGGACCAGTGGAACCTGGAGGGGGCGGTGGATCTGCGCGACGGCGAGCTGACCATCGTCGGTGGGGGGCGGCGCTACACGCTCACGGAGGCAGTTCGCGTGCTGCGGGAAGTAAGCGGCAGAGGCGACGAGCGCGAGCTCGTGGGCAAGGCCAAGATGCGAACGGAGCTCGAGCAGCTCGGCGCAGAGATCGTCGAGACGTCGATGTTGCTGGGCGACGATGCGTACGACATCGAAACGGGCTGGTTCGGCTTGCCCGTCGGGAGCTTTGCCGCCTACGTGGCGGAAGCCGAACCGCACCCCGAAGTGACCGAAGCGGAGGCGACACCACGGGTCGTCGCCGCGAGCGACGAAGATCTGCTGTCCCGCTTCGTGAGGACGCCCGCCTCCCGACCCTGACCCGGCGTCGTCGACCGCGCGCCTGCTTGCGCGAGGCACGTGCGGGCAACGGCTGCGGCCGGCTGGGCGGGCGAGCTGGCGGACCGGACTTGGCCGTAGCACGATGACCTGAAGTGAAGCTCCAGCTCGCGGACCTGCTCTTTGGCGCGACGGCGCTCGTTTACCTGGGGGCCTGCATTCTGTTCATCGCCGGCCTGGCCGGTTGGCGTTCCGGTAATCCGGAGGGCGAGCAGCGGGCAGCGCGCGTCGTGGTGTTCGCGCCGTCGCTCGTCGCCGTCGGCGTGCCGCTGCACGCAGCGCAGATCGTCGTGTCCTCGCTGGTCCTTCACGTGTGCCCGGTGGCGGGCATTCACTTCGCCCTGAGCGTCGCGTCGATGCTTGCGGCCCTCGCGTACCTCGTCGCGCGCGCGCGTTTTCATGTGGACATGGTGGGCGCGTTCGTCGCCCCGTTGGCTCTCACCTTCTTGCTCGCGTCGCGCTTCGTCACTGTTGGCCCGCACGAAGCGCCGAGGCTTCGCAGCACGATTCTTCCGTTCCACGTCGCCGCCAACCTGCTCGGCGTCGCCTTGTTCACGCTCGCGTTTGCAGCGGCCGTCGCGTACCTCGTCCTCGAGAGCCAGATCAAAGCGAAGAAGCTCGAAGGTATCGTGCGCCGTCTACCGCCGCTCGACGCCCTCGATCGGGCGGAACACCGCTTCCTCGTGGCAGGCTTTCCGCTGCTAACGATCGGAATCCTGACGGGGACCATATGGGCGCGAGAGGTGGAGGCCGGCGGCGCGGTCGAGATCACGCGGGCTGTGTTCGGCTACGTATCGTGGGCTCTCTTCGGCGGCGTGCTGCTTCTCCGGGCCGCGGCTGGGTGGCGCGGGCGACGCGCCGCGTACGGGACCATCGCCGGGTTCGGCTTCACCGTGCTCGTGCTGGTCCTTTACCTGACGCGCTCGACGGCGAGCGGTGCCCTCGCAGTGGCGGTGCTGTCGTGATCATGGTGGTCGGTCTCTCTCATCGTACGGCGCCGGTCGAGGTCCGCGAGCGGCTGGGAATGAACACGGAGGCGCTGCCCGAGGCGCTCGCGCGCCTCGCCGCTCGAAGCGAGCTCTCCGAGGTCATGTTCCTGTCCACGTGCAACCGCGTCGAAGTGATCGCGCTGACGCCGGACCACGGCGTCGACGCGGGCTTGCGGGCAGTGCGCGAGGAGCTCGCGCGCCAGGGAGGGCTCCGGGAAGAAGCGGAGCTCGCACCGTATCTCTACGACAAGCGTGGGGACGAGGCCGTGGCGCACGTCTTTCGTGTGGCGGCCAGCCTCGATTCGATGGTGCTGGGTGAACCGCAGATCTTGGGCCAAGTGAAGGATGCCTATGACGCCGCGCTGGCCGCTGGCGCTCTGAAAGGCGCGCTCGGGCGATGCGTCAGTCGAGCGTTCACGGTCGCAAAGCGGGTACGCACGGAGACGGCCATTGGAGAGGGATCGGTGAGCATCTCGAGCGTCGCCGTCGACCTTGCTCGACGCATCTTCGGCGACCTGGACGACCACGCCGTGCTCCTGCTCGGCGCCGGCGAAATGGCGGAGGCCGCCGCTCGGAGTCTGGGCAAAGGCGCGCGCGCGCTGAGCATTTGCAACCGCAGCTTCGATCGGGCCGCGTCGCTTGCCCGCGAAATGCATGCCTCGGCGGTGCCGTGGGAGGGTCTGCAAGGGGAGCTCGTTCAGGCCGACGTAGTGGTGGCGAGCACCGCCAGTCGCACGCCGGTGGTAACGCGCGCGATGGTGAAACGAGCGATGAAGCTCAGAAAAGGACGAACGCTGTTCTTCATAGACATCGCGGTGCCCCGCAACGTGGAGCCGGAGGTGCACGGCATCGACAACGTGTACGTCTACAACGTCGACGATCTGGCGCACGAGGTCGGCCGGGGCCTGAAAGCACGACACGCCGAGCTCGAGGCCGCTGAAAAGATCGTCGGCGACGAGGTCGCCCAGTTTCTTGCCTGGTCGCGAGGGCTGGAGGTGCAACCGACGGTCGTGGCGATGCGTACCAAGGCGCGCGCCGTGGTCCTCGCGGAGCTCGAACGATCTCTGTCGGGCAGGTTGAAGCACCTCGAGCCCGACCGGGAGGCGCTAACGCAAATGCTCGAGAGCGCGGTGAGCAAGCTGCTGCACGCTCCCACGACCAAGCTGAAGGCCCGCGCGGTAGAAGGGGTCGACGCGGGCCCCCTCGCGGCGGCGGTCCGCTACCTCTTCGACTTGCAAGAGCCGCCGGTGGAGCGGCGGGATGAGCCGAGCGGTGACATCCAGCCGCAGCTGCCTGACGACGAGAACGAGGGGCTTCCCAACTGACTGCGCAGACCCGCCGCAACCGCCGGAGGGCTCAGGTGGGAGCGTCCGAGGAGAGCACCGCAGCGATCGCTCGGAAGGGGTCGGCAAACGGCGAGTTGCGCCGCCATACGAGGCCGATCGTCCTACTTGGAACCGGTGGAATCAAGGGACGGACCTCGAGCTGACCGCGGCGGTTCTCCACCTCGACCGCCAGCTTGGGAAGCAGCGTTATCCCGGCACCCGCGGAGACCATCTGCACCAGAGTTCCGAGGCTCGTCGCGCGCCAGTCGGCCTCACGTGCGTGAGCCTGGGCGCAAAGGGCGAGCGCTTGCGTCCGAAAGCAGTGTCCATCATCGAGCAAAAGCACCTGCTCGCCCTCCAGCGCTGCGAGCGCGAGTCGCTGGTTCCTGGCGAGCGCGTGGTTTCTCGGCAGCGCAACGACGAACGGGTCCTTCAGCACCTCGGCGTGATCGAGGTCTCCCATGGCCGCCTCGAGCGCGACGAGGCCAACGTCGAGCGTACCGTTGGCGAGGTCTCGCAGCACGTCGTCGGTCCTCTCTTCGCGGAAGACGAGCCTCAGCTTTGGATAGCGCGCGTTAAGTGAGGGCATGACGTCGGGCAGCAGGTAAGGCGCCACGGTTGGGATGACGCCAACACGAAACATGCCCGCGAACGGATCGCGCACCACCCGCGCCACGGAAAGCAGGTCACCCACCTCGAGCAATACCCGCCGTGCGTGCGCGACGACCGCTTCCCCTGGGCCGGTCAGAAGAACGCCGCGCCGGTCACGTTCGAAGAGGCGCGCGCCAAGGACGCTCTCGAGCTGTTGCACCTGCGCGCTCAGGGTCGGCTGCGACACGTGGCACCGCTCCGCCGCGCGGTGAAAGTTGCGCTCATCGGCCACCGCGACGACGTACTCGAGCTGTCGCAGCGAGAGATCGTTGATGCTTACCATCGATTGAGCTCGCCTATCGCCGTAATCGAAAGTTTATCTTCGATCAATCGCACCGCGAAGCCTACGTTGGTGCACGGAGGGCCGGACTGCTGGGAACGTGCCCAGCGGAAAGGTGCACGAGATGGCCAACCTCACCACCAGAGAACGCGATGTCGACGTCGCAGTCATCGGCGCCGGCACCGCGGGGCTCGCTGCGTTTCGAGCCGCGACGGCCACGACGCCGCGCGTGTTGCTCGTCGAGGGCGGGGTTCACGGCACCACCTGCGCGCGAGTGGGCTGCATGCCGAGCAAGCTTCTCATCGCGGCCGCCGAGGCTGCGTACGAGGCGCGGCACGCACGGGAATTCGGGATCCGCACGACCGTCGAGGTGGACAGCCGCGCGGTGATGCAGCGCGTCCGGAGCGAGCGCGATCGCTTCGTCGGCTTCGTCGTTGCCGGCATCGAGAGCATCCCCGAGGAGAAACGGCTTACCGGGCAAGCCCGCTTTCTCGAGCCGGGGTTACTTGACGTCGACGGAACGGTCGTCCGCGCGCGTGCCGTGGTCCTTGCGACAGGGTCCTCCCCCGTCGTGCCTCCCACATTCTCCGTTCCGAGGGAGCTCCTGCTCGTGAACGACGACGTCTTCGCGTGGGAAGATCTGCCCGATTCGATCGCCGTGATCGGCGCTGGCGTCATAGGGCTCGAGCTCGGGCAGGCACTGCACCGGCTTGGCGTCCGTGTCCGTATCTTGGGGAGGGGAGGCTCGCTTGGGCCGCTCACCGACCCCGTGGTCAGGGGCGCGGCGGCGGCCGCGCTGGGTGCCGAGCTGCCGGTCGACTTCGATACGAAGAACCTGGAGGTCCGCCGGGAGGGCGACCTGGTGGTCGTCGGGTGGCAAGGGAGCGATGGCGCGCCTCGTATCGAGTCGTTTTCTTATGTGTTGGCGGCCGCGGGGCGGAAGCCGAACCTCGCGGGGCTCTACATCGAGCGTGCAGGCATCGCGCTCGACGAACGCGGGCTCCTAAGCGCCGACCGCGCCACCGCTCGCGTCGGCACGACCAATGTCTTTCTGGCGGGTGACGCGGCCGCTGAGGTTCCGCTCCTGCACGAGGCCATAGACGAGGGCACGATCGCCGGCGAGAACGCCGCCCGCTTTCCCGACGTGCGCGTCGGTCAGCGCCGATCGCCGCTCGCCATCGTCTTCACTGATCCGCAGGTCGCCGTCGCCGGCGAGAGCTTTGCGGGCCTTTCGGCGCGTGGGGCCGACATGGTGACCGGCGAGGTCAGCTTCGAAAATCAGGGCCGGAGCCGAGTCATGCACAAGAACAAGGGCGCGGCTCGGATCTATGCGGACAAGGCATCAGGCCGGTTGCTCGGCGCTGAAATGGCGGGGCCACGTGCCGAGCATATTGGTCACCTGCTGGCGTGGGCGCACCAGCAAGGGTTGACGATCGACAACATGCTCACCATGCCCTTTTATCATCCGGTCGTCGAAGAGGGCATTCGGACGGCGCTGCGCGATGCCAGCGCTAAGCTCCGACTCAAATAGAACTGGCGCGACCGCAATCGAGAGGAAAGAGGGTGAACGTTTCATGTTGAACAATTCCGAAGGAAAGCGCGTTCCGGACGTGGTGTTTCGAACCCGAACCGGCGACGGACAGTGGAAGGACGTATCGACTTCGGATGTGTTCGCAGGCAAGAGGGTCATTGCGTTCGCGCTGCCTGGCGCGTTCACGCCCACATGCTCGACGAGCCACGTCCCCCGTTACAACGAGCTCGTCCCGGCCTTCAGGGAGCGGGGAATCGACGAGGTAGTGTGCATCTCGGTCAACGACGCGTTCGTCATGGACCAGTGGTGCAAGGACCAATCTGCGGATCGCATCCGCTTCTTGCCCGATGGCAACGGCGAATTCACCCAGAAAATGGGAATGCTTGTCGACAAGCGGTCGCTCGGTTTCGGCCAGCGTTCCTGGCGCTACTCGATGCTGGTAGAGAGCGGCGTCATCAAAAAAATGTTCATCGAATCGGACGTCGAAGGCGATCCCTTTCAGGTCTCCGACGCCGACACGATGCTTGCCTATCTCGACCCGAAGGCGCGGGCACCGCACGATATCGTGATGTTTACTCGGTCCGGCTGCGGCTACTGCGCGAAGGCCAAGAAGCTGCTCGACGCGCGAGGCTGGCCTTACGATGAGCTGCCGGCCTCTCCTCGAAGGCTGCGCGCAGTGAGCGCGAAGTCCAGTACGCCGCAGATTTTCGTCGATGGCCATTATGTCGGCGGCGCCGACGATCTGGAGAAGTGGCTGGGCGCCAATGCCTGAACGTTTACACGGCGCAGCTCATCGGGCGTCCTGAGCTGGCCCTCGTCATCGATCGTGCAGGCGAGCGCCCGGTCGGTAGCACTTACGAGGTCTCCCTCGTGGGGGGGATGCGTGAGCACGAGCGCGGCGGCGACGGCCGGTGCGCACCCAAGGGCCAGGCTCTCGTAGATGGCATGCCCGAAAATGACCACGTGCCCGGCGCCCGTCGCGACGAACGAGCGAAGCCCGAGCCCCGAGTCGCGCGATCGCAGCGCGGCGAGCGCTTCGTCCGGCCAGCGCGTAAGGATGACGACGCCCCCTTCATCGAGGAGCGCGAGCGTGTCGAGCTCACGCGTTCTCGTGGGAGGAAGGGCGCGGACTCCGGGCGGGACGCGTGCCGCGATCGCGCGGTGCTGGCGGAAGTGTAGCGCCCGCTTGGCTCGTGGGAAGGTCCCCCAGACGAGCGCGTTCATCAGGTCATGCCACGAACCAGCTCGTGTTGGCACTTCGCGGTGCAAGGCGATGCGCGCGTCGTAGAGGGCTCCCGGGTCGACCGGGGCTCGCCGGCGCCGGCGAGGGCTCGCCGGCACGAATCGTACGGGCGGTTCGCGCTCGAACACTCTTGCCAGCGCGGTGACGGACGGGAACACGTCGTGCTCCCCAATGGCTCGCGAGGCCCGTACCAAGGGCCAGAAGAGAGGGCTCCTTTCGCAGAAACCAGGGTCGTACGGGGTGGCCTGGCGTACCGCGACGAGGGGTCTCATCGGCCAGTCCATTCTCTCATGGCGCGCCTTTGCTCGCAGCAGCAACCGGACGGCAAGTGGCACGTTCGGTCGATCGGTCCGCAGCGATGGTGGAGCGGTACGTTCGTTGCTGAGCCGCTGTACGCCTTCCACAGGGCTCCTTGCTGAGCCCGAAGACGACGTGACGCTGCCGCGCCACGCATACAAAGCCGCCTCATAGACACAACCGCCCCACGTCCTCGTTGGAACCGGCTCCTCGCCACGCGCTCATCCGAACACCCTTCCGAGCCATCAACTCCCGCATTCGCGCTACCTGACCAATGCCCCACTCGATCCTGCCTGGCTCACCGAACCCCCTCGGCGCCACTTACGACGTCACCGGTGTGAACTTCGCTCTCTATTCGGAAGGGGCAACGGGCGTCGAGCTCTGCATCTTCGACGACGGCGGCAGTGAGGAGCGGCTCACGCTTCCGCAACGGACCGCTTTCGTCTGGCACGGCTTCGTCCCGGAGTTGAAGGCGGGCACTCGCTACGGCTACCGTGTTCATGGCCCTTACGAGCCGCAACGCGGCCTTCGATTCAACTCCAATGTGGTCCTCCTGGACCCCTACGCCAAGGCAGTGGACGCGCCAGAGCAATGGGAGAGGGGCTGTTTCGCATACGACCTCGAAAGCGCAGAGAAGGACCTGAAGCCGACGCAGAAGCAGGCACTCGGCGCCCCGCGTGCGGTGGTGATCGACCCCGCGTTCGATTGGGAGGGGGACACGCCGCTGCGGACGGCGATGCACAAATCGGTGATCTACGAGGCACACGTCAAAGGCCTGACGCAGCTGCACCCGCAGGTCCCCGAGGGCATTCGAGGCACATACGAGGCCATCGGCCACCCGGCAATCATTCGCTATTTGAATGAGCTGGGCGTTACGGCAATCGAGCTCCTGCCGATCCACTCGTTCGTGGACGACAAGATGCTCCTCGACAAAGGCCTACGGAACTACTGGGGGTACAACTCGATCGGCTACCTCGCGCCCGATGTCCGTTATCGGAGCGGCAGCGAGATCGGCGCCGAAGTCCGGCAGTTCAAGTCGATGGTCAAGGCGCTGCACCGCGCCGGCATCGAAGTGATCCTCGATGTCGTCTACAATCACACTGCGGAGGGAAACCACCTCGGGCCGACGTTGTCATTCAAGGGCATCGACAACGCCACCTATTACCGGCTCGTCCCGGACGATCCGCGCTTTTACTTCGACTATACGGGCACGGGAAACACGCTGAACGTGCGCCACCCGCAGGTGCTCGGGCTTATCATGGACTCGCTTCGTTACTGGACGAGCGAGATGCACGTCGATGGCTTCCGCTTCGACCTCGCGTCGGCGCTCGCCCGCCAGCTCCACGAGGTCGATCGGCTGTCCAGCTTCTTCACGCTCATCCACGACTCGCCCGCGCTGCGCGACGCGAAGCTGATAGCCGAGCCGTGGGACGTCGGTGAGGGGGGCTACCAGGTTGGCGGTTTCCCGGTGCGTTGGACCGAGTGGAACGGCCGCTACAGGGACGCCGTGCGGCGCTTCTGGAAGGGAGACGGCGGGGTCGTCGGCGAGATCGGCGCCCGCCTCACCGGCAGCAGCGACATTTACGAGGCCGCCGGGCGGCAGCCTTCGGCCAGCTTGAACTTCATCACCGCGCACGACGGGTTCACGCTCGCTGACCTTACGGCCTACGACCGCAAGCACAACGAGCCGAACGGCGAGAACAACCAGGACGGGAACAACAGCGAGCACTCCTGGAACTGCGGGGTGGAAGGGCCGACCGAGGACACAGCCGTCAACGAACTACGCTGGCGGCAACGCCGCAACCTCCTCGCGACGATGCTGCTCTCGCAGGGGACGCCCATGGTCGTCGCGGGAGACGAGATGGGCCGCTCGCAGAAGGGCAACAATAACGCGTACTGCCAGGACAACGAGCTCAGTTGGATCAATTGGGAGTGGAACGACGAACAGAAGTCTCTCGTTGAGTTTACAAAAAAGCTAATTCGCATCCGGCGCGAGCACCCCGCGTTGCGGCGAAGTCGCTTCTTCCGCGGGCAGCGGGTGCAGGGCACCGAGCTGACCGACTTGGCGTGGTTCCGCCTCGACGGCCAGCCGATGACGCCGGAGGACTGGAACAACCCGACGACCCAGTCGTTCGCAATGTTTCTCGCCGGCCGCGCGCTCGGCGAGATTGACGAGCGTGGCGGCGCTTTGATCGACGACAACCTGCTTCTAATCGTGAACGCGAGCCACCTCGGCCTCGACTTCGTGATGCCGAAGCTCGAGAGCGTGATCGACGACTGGGAGGTGATCGCCGACACCGCGAACACCCAGGCTCGCGATCGCATTCTGCACGACCAAAAGATTCACCTCTACGGCCGCTCGCTCAGGCTCCTGCGGTCGCGGTCGCGTGTGGTCCGCGCGGGCGGCGCGCTGCACTCGGTCGGATCGACGTACCGCATCCAGTTAATGCCGACATTCCAGTTCGCGCAGGTCGCCGCGACGCTCGATCATCTCCAGTCGCTCGGCGTCACGGACATCTATCTGTCTCCGATCTTCGAGGCGACGAGCGGCAGCAGCCACGGCTACGACGTCGTCGACCACGACAAGATTCGCGACGAGCTCGGGGGCGAAGAAGGCTTTCGATCGCTCGCGAGCGCGCTCCAAGAACGGAACATGGGTTGCGTCGTCGACTGGGTTCCGAACCACATGGGCATCGGCAGCCCCAGGAACCGCTGGTGGGGCGATGTCCTCGAGAACGGGCCAGCGTCGAAGTTTGCCGAGACGTTCGACATCGACTGGACGCCTCCCAAGGAGGAGCTCCACAATAACGTGCTCCTGCCGGTGCTCGGAGAGCAATACGGACAGGCGCTCGAGAGCGGGAAGATCAAGCTGGTGCGCGATCGCGGCACCTTCTCTATCAGGTACTTCGACCACGTCTTCCCGGTCGGTCCGCGCAGCATTCGCCCGCTGCTCCGCGACGTGATGGCCGCCAGCGGTCTCCCCGAAGACGACAGCGAGCGGATGGAGCTCGAGAGCATCCACACGGCGCTCGAGAACTTGCCGCCGCAGCTCGAGACGAGTGAACAGGGGCGCCGCGCGCGAAACAATGAAAAGGAGGTCATCAAGCGGCGCATTTGCGCCCTGCTCGATCGCAGCGAGTCGCTGGCGAGGACCTTCGACGACGTGCTCACCAAGTATAACGGTGAGCCGGGCATCCGAACGAGCTTCGACGACCTGGATCGCGTCCTCCGCGCGCAGGCGTACCGCCTCGCGTCGTGGCGGGTTGCGGCGCAGGAGATCAATTACCGCCGCTTTTTCGACAACAATGACCTGGCCGCGATCCGCATGGAAGATCCGACCGTGTTCGATCGCGCCCACGCGCTTCTTTTCAAGTTGCTCGATGAGCAGGCAATAAACGCGCTGCGGCTCGACCACACGGATGGCCTCTACGACCCGCGGGCGTACATGGAGCAGCTGCAGCGCCGGTTTCGACGGCCCCCACCGCCTGAAGACATCAGCCCGGACGACCTTGTCCGCCCGCTGCCCGTGTTCGTCGAGAAAATCCTCGAGCCCGGCGAGAAGCTGCCGCCCTGGCCCGTGGACGGCACGACCGGTTACGAGTTCGCCGCGGACGTGATCGGGGTGATGGTCGACAACCGCGCCGAAGAGGCGTTCACCCGCTTGCACCGTGACGCCACGGGCGATGCGCGCAGCTTCGAAGAGCACGTCCTCGAAGCGAAGCTGCGCGTCCTCGCCGAGACCCTCGCGAGCGAGGTGAATATGCTCGCCCGTCGGCTCGAACGCATCGCTTCGGCGGACCGCCGTTCGCAGGACTTCACACTCATCACGCTCACTGCCGCGCTGGTCCAGACGCTCGCAGCGTTCCCCGTGTACCGGACCTATCTGCGGCAAGGAGAGCCGCCGGCCGACGCGGACGAGCAGCGCGTACGGGTCGCCGTTCGCCTCGCGCGTTTGCGCACCCATGATGCAGACATCAGCGTGTTCAATTTTTTGGAGGACGTGCTCCTCATGCGGGGAGAGGTCGGCGAAGAGCAGCGCGACGACCGGGTCCGCTTCGCGCTCCGTTTCCAGCAGATCGCCGGTCCGGTGATGGCCAAGGCGGTCGAAGACACGGCCTTCTATCGCTACCCGCGCCTCATCTGCCTCAATGAGGTAGGCTCGACGCCCGCTGCCTTCGGGATAACGCTGCCCGCGTTCCACGCGAGCAACCTCGAGCGGCTTTGCTCGTGGCCGCTGAGCATGATCGCGACGTCTACCCACGACACGAAGCGTGGCGAGGACACCGCTGCGTGCATCGCGGTCCTCTCCGAGATGCCGGAGGAGTGGTCCGCGGCAGTCGCGAGGTGGCGCGACCGGATGGACGCCCAGAGGGCCAGCCGAGAAGGGCCCGTCGCGATCCCGGCTCGCGAGGATCTCTTCTTCCTCCAGAGTGTCGTTGGTGCCTGGCCTTACGGGTGGGACGGCCAGAGCGGGCGCGAGGATTTCGCCGGGCGCTTAGAGGCGGCGATGATCAAAGCCGCCAAGGAGGCCAAGCTCCAGACATCGTGGATGCGGCCGGATCCCGTCTACGAGGAGGCGCTGAAACAACGCGTGGGTGGCGCCTTGCGCGACGACGCCCTCATGAACGACCTCCGGATGTTCTGTGCGCGGGTGGCTCCGTATGGCGCATCCAACGGGCTGGCGATGGTCGTGCTCAAGTGCGCCTCACCGGGCATACCGGACACATACCAGGGCTGCGAGCTCTGGAATCAGTCGCTGGTCGACCCGGACAACCGGCGGCTAGTGGACTACGAGCTGCGCCGCCGACTGGGTGCAGCGATCGACCGGATTGACGAGGGCGCGCGTGCACGTACGCTGCGTGAGCGCTTCGGAGACGGTGCCATCAAGCTTCATGTTTTGCGCGAGTGCCTGCGAGCCCGGCGCGCGGAGCCGGACATCTTCCGGCGCGGCGACTACATGTCGTTCGACGAGGAGAACGTGCTCGCGTTCGGGCGCTCTTTCGGGGCCAAACGCGCGATCGCCGCGGTCACCCGCTTCCCGTTTCGCGCGACCGGTGGCGACACGTCGTGGGCGGTCGGAACGGTGTGGGGCCCGCGCCACCTGCGTGTTCCGGAGGGGCGCTACCGTGAGATCTTCACTGGTAGGTCGATTGATGGGGGCGAGGTCCCCCTCGCGAAGCTTTTCGCCGAATTGCCGGTCGCCCTGCTGATGACGGTGTGAGCCGTTTGGGCGGGCGAGAAGATGTCTTCGACCGAAATTACGCGGCGGACCCGCACCGCCCTTTGGCGCCAAGCTCGTTGGCAGAGCGAGTTATCGACGCTTCTTTTCTTCGGCGGGGCTCTTGCTCGAGTCGCTAGCCGGCAAGCGCGAGCCGGAGAGCGGCTGTGGATGGCTCGGTTTCAGCCGTGATGGTCCTTGGCTGGGTGGAATCGAGAGAATTGGCGGGCGTCTCCGCGCCTGCCCGCGCATTTCGACCGGGACGACGCACTTATGCGCCGTATGCGTGCGCGAAAAGGCGACAACCTTTGCTTCGATCAGCCCGGCTTCCCGCGTCGCGTTCGACACGTCGGCTTCGGTCACTGTCTTGTTGCCCTTCGGGCGAATGATCCAGAGTGCCCCGGTATCGACGAGTCGTGCCCGCAAGAGCGGAATCTTGCGCAGCGCTTCACGGGTCTCGGCGCCAAGAAAGATGATTGCGGTGCCCTGCGGGACGCGGCCGTCCACCACACTCGAAACGCGCTCGCGCAGAGCCGTCGCGAAAAGCGGGTCGGCTACTTCGACCAGTGCGACACGCGACTCGGATCCTAGCTCGAGCTTTTCGAATAAGCCCTTTGGCTCCTTGATGAGGCGCATCCACCGTTCGGCGAGCTGGGGTCCGAGATCGAAGCGCGCCTCTTGCTCGTCGGTCGCGATCACCAGCGTGCCTTCCTCCGCGGTGACCTCACGGATTCGCTCGAACCGAAACTCCAGAGCCTGCTCCCCTCGAAAAATGAGCGACTGCCCATCGAGCAGCGCTTTGCCGACGAGCGTCTTACGGCCGAGCTTCACCGTGCATTCCGTCTCCAGCCCCATAGTCAAGCATCGTAAACCCAGAATGCCGCGCAACCGGCATTTGTTGTGGATATTTAATTGCCAATCCGTTGGGAGAGCAAACGTCCCAGCTCCACCCCGACGTCACGCGCGACGTCTTCGCTTATGGGCCAAGGAAAGCGACGCTCGCTGCGATGTAGGCCCGACCCGTCGGGTCGTGCGATGAAGGCAATGAGGCGCAGATCTCCGCCGGCCCGTTCTGCGTAAGCGCCGAGTGGCGTCTTGCAGTCGCCCCCAACCGCCATCAAAACGCCACGCTCGGCCGCCACGCAGGTCGCCGCGTCGCCGTCGTGCAGCCGCTCGAGGACCGTCCGTGTCGCCTCGTCGTCACTGCGGCATTGAATGCCAAGGGCGCCCTGCCCGGGCGCGGGGAGCGATACGGAGGCAGACAGCACTTCGGTCGCGCGCTGCTCGAGCCCGAGTCGAACGAGCCCTGCCATGGCAATGACGATGGCGTCGCACTCTCCGGCGTCCACTTTTCGGAGGCGCGTATCCACGTTCCCCCGAAGTGGCACGACGTCGAGGTCGGGCCGGTGCGCGCGCAGCGACACCATTCGGCGCAGGCTGGACGTCCCGATTCTCGCCCCCGTCGGCAGCCGTTCGAGTGTCGAGTGCCGGGGCGCGACAAGAGCATCGCGCGCGTCTTCGCGGCCGGGAACGCAAGCAAGAACGAGCCCCGCCGGGAGCTCCCAAGGGACATCCTTCATCGAGTGCACGGCGAAGTCGGCGCGTCTGTCCAGGAGCGCCTCCTCGATTTCCTTCACGAAGAGGCCTTTGCCCCCGATGTCGGCCAGCGGCCGGTCCTGGATGCGATCGCCGCTCGTGATTATCGCGAGCTCGCGCGTCTCGAGGAGCGGCTCCGAGGCCCGCAGCCGCACGACGAACGCCCTGCTTTGGGCGAGGGCAAGCATGGACCGCCGCGTGGCGCAAACGAGGGTTCGGGTCGCCATGGGCGCGGACAAGAACCTACCGGTGCCGAAAGCCACGCGCCATGTGCCGCTTGCCGTCGCGCCACACATGGGGATAATGGGCACCCCTGCCGTTCCGTCCTGCGCTCCGCTACGGTCTCGCCGTCGTCTTCGCGGTCGGGGCAGTGCTCTGTGGTTCCGCAACGCGCGCGGAGGCGAAGCCGCCGGCGAGCACGCCCGACCCCATGTCTATCGAGGTGCCCGGCTTTTCGGACGCCTACTATTACAAGCCTCGCACCAAGTCATCGAGCCCGATCATCCTCTACTTGCACGGGCGAGGGGGCAATGCGTTCGAGGACTGCCGCAAGTGGGCGCGGGTCGCACGAATGTTCGGCTGGGTCGTGTGCCCGCAGGGTCCTGCGCCTACGGAGACCGGCGGTCGCACGTGGAACAACGACGCGGACGCCGCCCGCCGGATCGTCGATGCGACAGTGGCCGCCCTGAAAGAAAAGTACAAGCGACGCGTGCGCACGCGCGGCGACATCTTGATTGGATTCAGCGAGGGGGCCTTCGTAGCCCAGCAAGTCGGCCTGCGAGACCCAACGCACTGGAATCGCTGGCTCATCTTGGCTGCCAACGACCACTACTGGTTCGGCGACGCTGCCCAGCTTCTCGAGCAGAACCGCGGAAAAATCCGCCGGGTCTTCCTCTTTACGGGTGAAAACGACCAGGTCGCGGACAACACGAAACGCGCGGCCGACATGCTGCGCGGAGCCCATATTCGGGTCAAAGTGAAGATCGTGCCGGGCCTCGGTCATGAGGTGCCCGCAGACCAGATGATCACGAACTACCGTCGACCGCTTCGCTGGCTCGTGGCAGCGAAATAGGCTTTCCGTCGCGACGAGGGGGAGGAAACCCACAGGCGGTCTAACGTCGAGAGGCCCCTTGGCCGTTCCCGGAGCTATGCGTTGCGTCGCGGCGCCTCCAGCGGCGGATCTGGCATCACCGCCTCCTCCCGATCGTGCCGTTTTGGATACCGTGCGAAATCTCGGCCGGAGGTTCGCCGACGCGCGATTGCGCGACGTACCGGTCCTCCGCGCCGCAGACCTCGACGGCCGCGCTGATCCTACGGGTGCGACGCGCATTTGGCTCGCACTCGAGGTCTTGCAGGTGACGGGAAGCTTCAAGGTGCGCGGTGCCCTCGTGGCCGCGGAGGCAAACCGGGCATTCGGCCGCCTCGTTTCGGCGAGCGCCGGCAACCATGGCGCGGCGGTGGCCTATGCGGCGCGCGTGCTCGGCCTTGCCGCTACGGTGTGTGTGCCGCGTACAACGGCGCGGGTGACCTGCGCCAAAATACGGCAGTACGGGGCCGAGCTCGTGATCTCGCCCTCCGACCACGAGGAGGATGCCGTTGCGCTTGCAATGGCCATCGCCGCGACGCATGGGGCGGCGTACGTGCCGGCCTGCGGCAGCGTCGAGGTGACCATGGGCAACGGAACCTCACTCGGGTTCGAAATCGTGCGGGCTCTCGGCGGGTTGCCCGAGCGGATGATTGCGCCGATCGGGCGGGGGGGGCTCGCTACGGGCATCGCGTGGGCGCTCGGCGCTGAGGCGGTCGGGCGCCTCGAGCGCGGCGTTTGGGGTGCGCAAAGTGAGGCATCTTGTGCGATGGCGCTGTCGCTCGAGTGCGGCCGCGCGCTGCCTACCAAACCGCGCACGAGCGGCAGCGCGACGCTCGCCGATGCGCTGACCGGCGGAGTCGCGGCGTCCGCGTTCGCTCGGGCGCGAGGAGCGCTCGCGGGCGTGATCGTCGTCTCGGAAGAGCAGATTGCGGCGACCATGGCCCACGCTTATCGCGAGATGGGGCTCGTCCTCGAGGGGAGCGCCGCCGTGGCCCTCGCTCCGATCCTCGTGGGCTTGCCGGAGCCAGTACGCGGCGGCGATCTGGTCGTCGTTCTAACGGGAAGAAACGTCGACCCCGAGCGCCTCGAGGCCGTTCTGGCGAGACCGGACCGAGAAGTCGCTCCGGGACGCATCTGATAGGATCGAGCGACGTGACCGTCCGCCCCTCCACCGCGCGCGCCGCGAAGACGAAGCGCGTTTGCGAGACTCTCATGCGAGACAAGCTCCTCAAGCCGGAGCAGCTCGAAGCGGTGCTCGGGCAGATGCAGAGCACGAGCGACCGCGTCGAGGAGGCCGTGCTGGAGCTCGGCTTCTCGTCCGAAGGAGAGCTGCTGAAGTCGCTCGCGACGGAATACCGCGTTCACTTCGTCTCATCGGAGAAGCTCTCCAAGGTGGAAGTGGGTCGCGCGCTCCTCGACATGATCCCGCAGCGCTTTGCCGAGAAGATCGGCGTGTGCCCAATAGTTTTCGACGCCAAGGCACACGCGCTCAGCGTCATCACGGCCGACCCGGACGACGCAGAGGCGTTGCACGAGGTGCAGCTCGCCTCCGGCGCGCGCGAGGTCAAGGCGGTGCTGGCGCGCCCGGCTGCCGTGAAGGCCCTCGTAGCAAAGGCCTACGGCGGTGACATTCACGCATTTGCGCTGCTGGACCGGCGCGCGCACGCTCAGTTGCAGGCAATGCTCGATGTCTACGAGCGGAACCTTGTGAGCCACGGCTCGATGGCGCAGTCGGTTATGCGTGCAGAGGCCAAGATGCGCGGGCGGGAGCGCGTGCTGAGCGAAAGGGAGATAGCGAAGGGCGGCCCCGGCCAAGGGGGCACTCCTGCGGCTGCGATGAGCGCGTCGTTTCTTGAGCTGCTGAACGTTCTGGTCAGTCTGCTAGAGAGCTCGCGCATCGACCTCCGCGGGCACTCTGCCCAGGTGGCCCGCCTCGCGCGCCGAATGTCCGAGAAGATGGGCCTCGACGCATCGAGCACGGCAGCGCTGGTCGCGGCTGCCTTCGTTCACGATCTCGGAAAGATGAGCGCTTACCACCTGACGTCGTTGAATTGCAGCGAATACGACGGGCACAAAGTGGCCGCTCAGAAGGCCTGCGGCATCCCGGGACGACTGCTGGAGCCGGTCCAGCTTTCGCAAGAGACGACGGACGCCGTGAATCACATGTACGAGCGCTACGACGGCAAGGGCTTTCCGTCCGGCGCCAGCGGCAAGGACATACCGCTTGCAGCGCGCGTGCTCGCCATCTGCGACACCTACGCCGACTTGACCGAGAACCCGCGAAACCCGTTTCGCAAAGCGCTTTCGCCGCAGGATGCCTGCGCTGCTCTCGTGAAATACCGGGACACCATCTTCGACCCGAACCTCATCGATCTGTTTCGGCACACCATACTCGGCGAGGACCTAAAGGCGCGCCTTCTGTCCCGGTCGCAGGCGCTGCTCGTCGACCCCGACCCGGAAGAGACGACCGTTCTCGAGCTCCGCCTCATCGAGCAGGGGTTCGTCGTTCATACGGTTCGTACTGCGCCGCAAGCGGTCGAGCTTCTCGCGCGGGGTGACACGGATCTGGTGGTGAGCGAGGTGGATTTGGGACCGAACGACGGGCTAGAGCTCCTCGCTGAGGCCAGAAAAGCCGCTTGGGGCGCGGACCTTCCCTGGGTCGTCTACACGCGTCGCCAGGAGCGCGCGGTCGCGCAGCGAGCCTTCGAGCTCGGTGCGCTCGATTTCGTGAACAAGCCAGCCAACGCGGACGTGTTCGTCGCCAAGCTTAAGGCGCTCCTCGAGCAGCGTGCCATCCCGAGGGCGTCCCGCGGGGTCAGTGGACCGCTTCGCGAACTCGGTTTGCCGGACATGGTGCAGGTGCTCTTTCACGGACGCAAAAGTGGCAACCTCAAGATCCGCGCACCGGAGGGCTCCGGCGAGATTCATCTGGTCGACGGAAACATTGTGAATGCCCTTTGGGGAGAGCTGCGCGGTCAAGAGGCGTTCTTCGCGATGCTCAAGCTGAAAGACGGGGACTTTGCGCTTGACCCATCGTTCCGGGCAACGGGCCGCGTCATCAACCAGTCTTGCGAGGGCCTGCTGCTCGAGGGGATGCGCAGGATGGACGAGGGGATAGAC
>JALYHV010000084.1 GCA_030776205.1 Myxococcota bacterium
CTCCTGGGCGCAGCGACGGCCGCAGCGACGTTGTTGCCCACCACGCCGGCCAGCGCGCAGGACACGTCCGCCTCGAGCGAGGCTCCGCCGCAGGGCGCCATCGCGAAGCCCAAGAAGAAGAAGGGCCGGAAGCCCGCAAAGAAGAAACCCGCGCCAGAACCGTTCGTCGTTGCGCCGAGCCTCCCGCCGACCGAGAGCGCGGAAACAGCAGGCGCTGCGCCCTCGAGCCCCGGCCCCGCGCCATCCAGTGACTCGGCCAGCGTTGCGACACCGCCGGCCGAGCCGGCTGAGAGTCCTCCGGCCGCGACACGCATCGACTCTCCGCCGAGCGCCGCTTCGGGCCCGGCTGTCACGGACGACTGCGATTGCCAAGACGATGACGAGGAGGCATCGAAGACGGCTGCCTCCGCGACGCTCGGCGCCGAGATCGATCTGAATTCGCGCTTCCTCTGGCGAGGAATGGCGGAGAGCCGAGGCGCGGTCCTTCAGCCCTCCGCCTGGGCCGGTCTCTACGGATTTACGGCGACCGTGTGGAGCAGCGTGATGCTCGTCTACGAGCCGCCCCATTCGCGCTTCAGCCTCAGCTCCATCGAGCCCTCACTGCAATACGCCGCCGTCCTCTGGGACCGGTTAAAGGTCGAGCCTGAGATTTCGTATTATTACTGGAGCTCTGACGAGGCACCGCGCTCCACCATCGAAGCGGCCCTCAAGGTCTCCTACCGATTAGGGGCCTTCCGCGTCGTGAGTGGGAACAATTTCGACGTCAAGATAAGCCCTGGCGCGTATTGGGGCGTCGTCGGCGGCGAATACGAACGGCGCTTCCGTCATCTGACGATCAACGCATCGTTCGACGTCGCCTGGGCGACGTCCGACTACAACAAAGCGTATCTCGCAACCGATGTCCCCGCGGTCGATCTGATCGAGGCCAGCGTCTCCATGCGGTACGCCCTGTCGGACGTGCTCTACGTCAGCCTGCACAGCGAAGGGAGCACCCTCGTCGCGCTATCGCTTCAACGGAGCGTGCAGGAGCCTACCCTGGTGAACGGCGGCGTGTCATTCGGGGTGGACTATTGACGGCCCGTGGTGGCGCTTGGGCGCGAGCGTGGCCGTTCATGTTCGCCGTCGCCGCCACCGGGTGCTCGTCCGACCGGGCCGGCCCGAGATCATGGATTCAATTCGACGCCGTGCCCAATCTCCTGAACTTGTGCGACGCGACGCTGACGGTGTGGACCGTGAAGGAGCGCGAAACGGGCCAATCTGGGACCGCCTCGTGCTCGCAGCCCATCGTCTTCGATGGTCTCGCCCCCGGCACGATTCATACTTTCGACATCTTCGGTTACACGAATACCGAGCTTTGCTGGCGTGGAGCGTGCGTGGTCAGGGCGCTCGTGGGTCCCACGCTCGTGGACTGCTCGGCGCACATTGTCGATCTCTGTCCGTGACGTGCACGCCTTGCCCGGCGCGGCTTTTTTCGCTAGGCCGTTTGCCACACCACCGCGCCGACACCAACGGTGTTCAGTCATGAAACTCGCGTTCGGGGGCTTTCTCTGGTCTGCCGTCGCAGCGGGCTGTGCCGTGGGTGATCCAACCGTCATTGGGGGCGCCCCGCTCCCGGGGGAGGCGGGACTTGCGTCCATCGACTCTTCCGTCCCACTTGCGCGCGAGGGTTCGACAGATGATGCGTCAACGGCCATCTCTCACGACGCGAGCGCTCCAGCCATCGTGGAAGGGAGCACGACGGGCAGCTCTCCAGCGAGCGCGGAGGCAAGCGGCGGTCCAGGTCCGGACCCGCGGCTGCCGAACGAGCCGGCGATTGTTGCTCCGTGCACGACGCTCGCGGCCGCGAAGACCGCCTCCAACGGCTTTCTCGCCGACGAGAACAATCCGGACACAGCGCGCATTCAGAGCGCCATCGATGGGTGCACCCCCGGACACTCGGTCAAGCTTCAGAGCGCGGGCAGCAACAACGCGTTCCTTTCGGGTCCTCTGACGATGGCGGCGGGCGTGACGCTTTGGGTCGACGCGTCGACGACACTGTTCGCCTCGCGCGATCCACGCGAGTTCGATGTGTCGGCGGGCAGCTGCGGGACGTACGCAAACAATTCGAGCGCAGGGTGCAAGCCTTTGATCGCGGTGAGCGTGGCGAACGCTGCGATTGTCGGTGACGGGGTGATCGACGGACGTGGCGGTGAGCCGATGACAGGGTCCAGCAGCACCAGTTGGTGGGACGTGGCGAAGGCCGGCAAGGCGGCGGGCTCGAAGCACAGCAACCCTGCGCTGGTGGATGTGAACGGGGCGCAGAGCTTCACGCTGTATCGGATCGCGCTCCACAACTCCCCGGCCGCACACGTAGTCCTCACGAGCAAGGGCTTCATCGTGTGGGGCGTCACGGTGCTAGCCCCGTCGGCAACGACGAACAGTGCCGGCAAAGCGCTAACCGCCAACGACGCGCCCAACACGGATGGCATCGATCTCTCCGGCGCGAGCGACGGCTTCCTCGTCTACAGCAAGATAAGCACGGGCGACCTCCAAATCGCGGTGAAAGCCGGCAGCCGGGGTTCGGCTCAAAACGTCGTCATTGCCCACGACAGGCTCGGGACGGGTCACGGAGTCGCTATCGGGAGCGAAACCAACAATGGCATCTCGAATGTAGCCATTTACGATCTTTCGATGGACGGCAGCTTGCCAGACGGCAAGATGAGCTCCGCGGACCGCAACGGCATTCGGCTGATCTCCGGTCCCAGCCGGGGAGGGCACGTGACGGGCATCACCTACAGCGACATCTGCGTTCGCGATCTCGACAACCCCATCGTGATCGATGCCCGCGCCTCCGGCTCCGCGGGCTCGCTCCTTCCGCAGTTCGACAGCGTCATGGTGTCGCGGTTTCACGCGTTGCAAACGAGCGTCGTGCCGTTCGTCACGCTCAACGGCTACGACGCGTCGCACACGCTCGGGGTGACGCTGGACGACGTCATCGTGGACGGCATCTTGCCCTCGAACGTCAAAGCCTCGTTCGCCGCGGTGACGCTGGGACCAGGGTCCGTCAATTTCGTGCCGTCGGGCACTGGCGTAACCGTCATAAATCAGATGAGCGGGGCTGCGCAGGGAACCTCGTGCGCCGACAAATGGGTGACGTTCTGAGGCAGGCCCTCCAAGCTCGTTCGGGCGTGGATGTCCGGCCGAACTGGGCCACACACGTAGGTCGTCGGAGTAGGCATCGACCACGCCGGCCTAGGTGCGTGGGTCCTCGGGATAGGCGTCGACCAAGCCGGCCTACGTGCGTGGGTCGTCGAGGTACGCGTCGACCAAGTCGGCCTACGTGCGTGGGTCGTCGAGGTAGGCGTCGACCAAGCCCGCCTACGTGCATGCGTCGTCGAGGGAGCCGTCGACCACTCCCGGCCGCAGGGGTAGCTTGTCGCGGAGGTGCCCGGGAGTGCGAGGGACGCTTCTCAGTGAGCGACGGTCGCGCCTGGTCGAGCCACCCTTACCACCATCATCGCGAAGCTTGCGGCTGGCGAACGAGCGTCTCGCGTCGAAGCCCACCGGGTCGAGCCGAACCCGCGCTCAACGCAGGTATTTGCCGACCAGCCACGCGAGGCGCTCCGACGTCGCGGGCGGGATGCGGTCACGTGAGGTCATGAGGGCAGAGGCGAGGGCGTTCGCGGCGCGGCTCATCGAGGCATCGGGCAGCGCTCCCGAAAGATGGGCGATGGTTTTGCGTGCGATCGCCACGTTCTGCTGCAGGACGGCGATGACGGCTTGCACGCTCACCTCTTCCTCGCTTTCGCGCCAGCAGTCGTAGTCGGTCGCGAGCGCCAACAGGGCGTAGGGCAGCTCGGCCTCTCGGGCCAGCTTTGCCTCGGGCATCGCCGTCATCCCAATGACCGATGCTCCCCAGGACCGATAGAGATGACTCTCGGCGCGCGTCGAGAACTGCGGCCCTTCGATGCAAACGTACGTGCCGCCGCGGTGAACGTGCGCTCCCGTGCGCTCGGCCGCTCCCGCGACGGCATTGGAGAGGAGCTCGCAAACCGGATCTGCGAAGCCGACGTGTCCGACGAGGCCGTCTTCGAAAAAGGTTCCCACGCGGCGTTTCGTCAAATCGATGAATTGGTCCGCAATCACGAAGTCGCCGGGAGCGATCGACTCCTTCAGCGAGCCTACTGCACTGACGCTCACGATGTGCGTCGCGCCCAGCTTTTTCATGGCACAGATGTTCGCGCGATAGTCGATTTGATGAGGCGCGATCCGGTGTCCCCGTCCGTGTCGAGGCAAAAAAAGCAGTCTGGTCTCGCCGAGACGACCGCGAACGATGGGATCGCTGGGGGGCCCGAAAGGCGTATCGACCCGAGCTTCGTCCACCTCGACGAGCCCGTCGATCTCATACAGGCCGCTTCCACCAATGATTCCGAGCGTGCTTCGCGTGGTCATGGTCGGCTCTCGGGGGGGACGATGTTCGTTGGGTCGGGGCGGCGTTCGCCCGGTTTAGGGACACTGATCGATGCAGCGCTCGTAGAGCACGCAGTCCGGGCTGGGCTGGCAAGCGGAGTTGATTTGGAGCCTGCACGTGCCGCCATCCGCGAGGAGCGGTTGAACGCAATTGTCGCAAGGGTCCCCAGTTACGGACGGCGCAGCGTCGGGCAACGAGCTGCAGTCGCTGTTGGCACACTGCGTCTGGCACAATCCGCTGACGCCGTTGGGCGGGGCGCAAAAACAGTCATCGAAGGCCGTATTGTAAACGGGGTCACCGGCGGGGTGATGCTGCGCGCAGCATTGCGTGCAGCCGACCGCGGTAAGGCTGCCGTAACACACTAGGTCGGGATCGACGCCTGCGTCGCCGGTCGCCGGCACGGCTGCGTCGCCGGTCGCCGACGCGGCCTCGGC
>JALYHV010000085.1 GCA_030776205.1 Myxococcota bacterium
CGACGCGGGGCTTCGCCTCGCGCAAGGCGGGCGGCGGCGGGGCCACGGAAGCGGACGGCGCCAGGGTTGCCATGCGGGTGGCGGTCACCGGTCCTCCGCACTCACCGCAAAACTTCTGTGCGGCCGGTATCCAAGCGCGGCATGTCGGGCATCGCGCCGCGCCTGGGCTCGACGCGCGCGCGCCGTTGGGATCCTCGATCTGCACGATCGCCGCGCCGAGCGCAGCCGCGAGCTCGTCGGCGTCCTGGTGACGAACGTTCGCGTCCTTGGCGAGGGTGCGCATGACGATGTCGACCAGCGGCTGAGGAATCTGCCGTCCCGGGGCTACCTCCCGCGGGTCCTTGGGGGCGCGCGACAGATGCGCCAGCACGACCTGGGTCGGCGAGTCCCCGTCGAAGGGAAGCTGTCCCGTCAGGAGCTGATAGAGGATGACGCCCACGGCGTAGAGGTCACTCCGTGGATCGAGCGGGTCTCCCCGGGCTTGCTCAGGGCTCATGTACTCGGGCGTGCCGCACACGATGCCCGGGCTCGTGATGTTGCGCTGCGGCGTATCGGCGCGCATCTTCGCCAGGCCGAAATCGACGACCTTCACGAAGTCGGCCCCGGATCGCACCTGTTCGAGAATGATGTTCTCGGGTTTCAGATCGCGATGGATGATGTTCGCGTTGTGCGCCTCCGCGAGGGCGGCCAGCGCCTGACGGAGAATGTCGACGATTCTCCGGAAGGGGAGCGGGCCGTCTTCGTACGCGACACGCGCGAGATCCCGTCCTCGCAAGAACTCCATGACGAGGTAAAGCTGGCCGTCGGGGGACTTGCCAAAGTCGATGATCCCGACCGAATTCGGGTGATTGAGGCGGCTCGCAGCGCGCGCCTCGGTGATGAAACGTGCCGCCGCGTTCTCTTCGCCGACGAGGTGAGGGTGAATGATCTTGACGGCCACTGTGCGAGCGAGGTTCGTCTGCTCAGCTCGGTACACGCGGCCCATGCCGCCGACACCCACCAGCTCGAGGATGAGGTATCCCCCCGGGAGCGAACGGCCGATGAGCGGATCGTCCGGGTTGGGAACCACCGTTCCCACGGGAAAGCCGCAGGAAGGGCAAAATTTGTGCGCTTCGTCGCAAGGGCTGGCGCACTGAGGACACGACCGCATGGGACGTTGGCCCCCGCACGCGGGGACGCCGCGGGGAAAGAAAGGCTATCACGCGCCCGCCTCAATGAAACCAGACACGCCGAGGCACAAAAAAGGTAGCGAATAGACCCCGCTAGCGCGCCCGTCCTGCGGAGATTTCGCGCGCGGCCGCAGCTCTGTCGTACGATGCGACGTGGCCAAACGGATAGGCGAGCTTCTCGTCGAGGCAGGCGCCCTGTCCCAGTCCCAGCTGGAGCAAGCGCTCTTCGCGCAGCGGAAAGACGGGCGCAAGCTCGGGCAGCTCCTCATCGAGCTCGGCCTGGTCAGCGAAATGCACCTCACGCAGACGCTCTCGCGCCAGCTCAGCGTGCCGTGGGTTTCGCTTTATCACGTCGACTTTTCGCGTTCGCTTCTCAACCTGGTGTCGCGGGAGCTCGCGGAACGCTACTCGCTCGTCCCGATCTTTTTGCGCCGCATGCGCAAGCAACCCGAGACGCTGTACGTCGCGATGGATGACCCGACGAGCGAGGGCGCCATCGAGGAGGTCGCGCGCACGACCGGGCTGACGGTCAAGCCGATGATCGCCTGCCCGAGCGACGTTCGCGCCGCGATTCGCGTTTACTATCTCGGCGAGACGGCCTCCCCGCCGGCTCCGCTCGGGTTGGCCCCAGCCCTGGTGCCGGCCACGGCAAGGGGTACGGCGCCGCCGCTGCCCGACAAGCCTCGACTACGCGCCGACGCCGCCGCTGCGCTCGACGAAGCCGGGCCCCGCGCCGTCCCGGACCACGCTGCGACCCCCCCGGACGCGCCGCCCAAAGACGAGCGGCAAGAGGATCGGGGGGTCGTCCCGCTGCGCCGGCCGAGACCGAAGATGATCTCGCTGACCCTGCTCGACGGAACGACGATCTCGCTGCCGGCGCCTGCCCGCAGACGCCCTTCGAAGCCGGAGGGCGACCCGCGCGCGGGCGAGGAGTTGAGCGATCAGCTCACGGCGCGGGACCTCGTCAGCGCGCTCCGTGCCGTCGCCCACGGCGTAGACGCAAGCGAAATCCTCGGCACGGCGCCCCGCTGGGAAGCCATGTTTTCGGCGCTGCTCTCCATCCTCCTCAGGAAGGGGCTCATCGCCGACTGGGAGTTCGTCGAGGAGTTTCGAAAAGTCTGAGGACCCGAGCGGGCTTAGCGGTACGCGAAGAGCTTCTGCAGTTTCATCGCGAGCAGCTGGTTGCCCGCGACCTTGAGCTTGCCGGCGAAAAAGAGCTGCAGCGCGTTGGCCTGAGGGTTCTCGATGAGCTTTTGAAAGTCTTCGTCCGTGAGGGTGATGGCGCAATCCGACGCGCCCTCGCCCGGTTTGCACGATGGCCCGGAGGCGGTGACGTCGATGTTCCAGGCGCCTCCGGTGGGGCCGCTGATGTTCATCTGGTACTTCGCGCCGATGGTCTTTGCATCGTCCGCGTTCTTCGCGAGCGCTGCCGGAAGTTCCTCGTTGAACAGCTTCTGGATGTCGACCGCCATCGGGCTTTCCTCCTAGGAAGCGCGGAGTGCATCGCGATTCAGCCTCGTCGTCAAGCGGGCCACTCTGCGCGTCTCAGGTGCCGACGACTCGATTCCGACCGGCCGTCTTGGCGCGGTAGAGGCGCTCGTCTGCCAGGCGAAGCAACGCGTCTGCGCGGCGCTCGTCTTCCGGAAGCTCATGGAGTGACGCGTGGCCTGCGCTGATTGTGACGCGCAGGATGGTGGCCTCGGATGCGACCTCGAGCCGTTCGATCGCGACGCGCAGTCGCTCGGCAAAGCGGGAGACGTTGGGTTGCCCGATGCTCCTCACGACCACGACGAACTCTTCGCCGCCGTAGCGCGCGAAGACGTCCTCCGCGCGGATCATCCTCGAGACGAGCGCCGCCACGTCGCGCAGCACGTCGTCGCCCGCGAGGTGTCCGTAGGTGTCGTTCACGCGCTTGAAATTGTCGAGGTCGAACAGGATGAGCGCGAGCTGCGTCTCGTGCCGGCGAGCGTGGGCGATCTCGCTGGCGAGCCGCTCCACGAAGTAGCGCCGGTTGTGCGCGCGGGTCAGCGGGTCGCGAACGGACGACTCGTAGAGCTGGTGCGTGATGCGCTCTGCCTGCGCGTCGAGCAGCGAGAACGAGAAGACGACGCTCGCACCGAAGTGGATTCGCGCGCCCGTCGAGAGCTCGGCGCGCTCCACGCGGCGCCCGTCGAGGAAGGTTCCGTTCGTCGAAGCGAGATCCTCGAGGAAGTACTTGCCCTCTCCCGATTTGACGATGCGCGCGTGGGCGCGGCTGGCGCCGGGATCGTCTATCCGGACGTGGGCCTCCTTGCTCCGGCCGAGCACTGTTTCGTCCTCTTGCACCGCGAAGACACGACCCGTGGCTGGGCCCCCCAAGACCGTGAGCAGAGCGCGCATTCGCTGCCGCGTCGACACTGCGGGAGGCATGGCGATGGCCGAATCGGTCGTGCGCGTGCTGGACTCCTCATCGGACCATTCGGCCAGGCTGGCGCGCGGCGTCGACGGCCTATCGGTGGGTGCCCGGCCATCGACGGAAGGTGGCCTTGGCGTGTTCTTCGGGTCGTCGGGCATGGGCGACGGGGCGCGTCAGGGCAATCCCGGAGGAGGGTCCGGCCGCATCGCTGCGGATTCTACCATCTCCGGACTGTCGCGTGCGCCTGGACGATGCGCCGTCGCGACACTAAAAGCCGGCTTAAGCCAACATGGGTCTCCTCGACGGCAAAGTGGCGATCGTCACCGGCGCGGGCGGTGGCATCGGGGCCGCCCATGCGCGCCTTTTTGCCCGGGAAGGCGCCCGCGTGGTGGTGAACGACGTGGGCGGGGCACGCGACGGGAGCGGAAGCGATCGTGCCCTGGCCGACAATGTGGTTGCGGAAATCCGCACCGCAGCCGGAACGGCGGTGGCCAACCACGACACTGTGTCCACCTCAGAAGGGGCGGCCGCCCTCCTGGCGACGGCGCTCGACGCGTTCGGGCGTGTGGACATCCTGGTCAACAATGCCGGGATCCTTCGCGACAAAAGCTTCCTCAAGATGGAGGAGGCCATGTGGGATGCGGTCATCGCGGTCCATTTGAAGGGGACGTTTCTCTGCTCGCAGGCGTTCGCCAAGCAGATCGTCGCCCAGGGCGGGGGCGGCCGAATCGTGAACACGACGAGCGTGAGCGGTATGCTCGGCAACTTCGGCCAGGCCAATTACGCCGCCGCGAAGGCCGGCGTCTACGGCCTGACCCGCACGATGTCGATCGAGCTCCAGAAGCACCGGATCACGGTGAACGCCGTCGCGCCGATCGCCAAGACGCGCATGACCGAGGACCTCCCGATGTTTCAGGGTGTCGACTCGCTGACGCCCGAGCACATTGCAGCGGGAGCGCTCTTTCTGGCCAGCGATTTGTGCTCCGATCGCACGGGGCACGTGCTCGCCATCGCCGGCGCGCGCATCTACGCGTTCAAGGTCGTCGAGACGGCGGGGCGCTTCAAGGAAGCGGGCAATGGCCTATGGACCGCGGAAGAAATCGCGGAGAGCTGGGACGCCATCGTCAAGGCATGACCGCAGCGGCCACGCTGGGAGGGCGCGGGGCAGTAGAAGCTCGCGGATCGCCGGAAGATGCTAGCCTCGCTGCTCCGATGCTCGAAGCGCGTGAGCTGCTGAACGCAGCCGTCGACTACGTACGGAAGAACCCCGAAGAGCTCGTTCGCGCGGCGATGAACGCGGCGTCTCTTCGCTTCGGCGTGCCGATCGCGGCGCTGCGGTGGCTGTCCTCGCAGGCAAAGCCATCGAAGAAAGCGCCGAGGGACATCGAGCTCGGGAGCTCCCCCCCCGCCATGCGGGTGAGCGTCTCCGTGGACGCCATGGGCACGCCGATTCGGGCGAGCGGCGCCGTTCGCATCGACGACATCGACCTGTCACCGACGGCGATGCGAATCGGAATTCGCCTGACCGACGTGAAGCTGGCGCTGCTCGGCGAGAGCGAAACGGCTGTGGCCACGCTCATCAAGTCGGGAGCGCTCGACCTGTCCAAACCGGGCAACCTGCTGAAATTCTTGCCGAGACGGCCCCCTGCCATTGTCGAGGCGGACGGCGACCGGCTGGTGATCGATTTGATGAAGATCCCCGCCGTGGGCAGCAACGGCGCGCTGCGCCGGGCCCTCGCGATAGTGACGCCCATCTTCACGGTGCGAGCGGTCGAGACCGACGGCGACCACGTCTATGTGGCGCTCCGTGCCAGCCCGCGCGGGCTTCCGCAAGCGTTCGCCGCGCTGCGTGGACGCGGGTAAACGGCGTTCCGCCTGGACGGCGTGGTCACGGTGCACCCTCGGTGTAGGCGACGCCGCCCACGGATGCTAAGAGTCGACGGACACGCTCGGGGAGTCGCACAGTCCGGTAGTGCACGAGCTTTGGGTGCTCGTCGTCGCGGGTTCAAATCCCGCCTCCCCGACCCAATCACAAGAAAAGCGTTCTAAGTGCTCTTCTCACTCGATGGTGGGCGGAGCCAGCAAGAGGGCTAGGCGCACGCGTTTAGGAGTCGGAGTCGATAATTCCGGAAGCTTCTGTAGCCGTAGGCTCGGCGTTTGACGAGCTTGGCCTTGGCATTGAAACCCTCGGTCATGCTGTTGGTGGCGCGCGCACGGAAGTAGGCCAGGACCTCGTTTCGCCAGCGCATGAGGGTGACGCGGAAGGTCTGGAGCTCGGGCACCTCGGAGTGCGCGACGCCATCGGTGAAGGCGGTGAGCTCGCGCGCCGCCTGGGTGTGG
>JALYHV010000086.1 GCA_030776205.1 Myxococcota bacterium
GTCTTGGCCCGCGCCGGCAGCGGCGGCGGCCCTGGACGGCGGCTGGCGGCGATGCCGGCATCCGAGGGCATGCGAGGCGCAAAAGCGCGTTCGATTTCGCGCTCGAGCTCACGGGCGGGCCCGAGCGCCGGTGGTCCGAACTCACGCTCGAGCTCCGCGAGCTCGGCAATCGCCGCAGTGCGTCCCCCATCGGTCACCGGCGCGTTCGCCAACGGGACCGCGCCCGCCGCCGCGGGGGTCACATCACCGAAGCGCTGCCGCGCGCGCATGACGTGTCGTTTGTAGGTGCCGCCCTCGATCTCCCTGCAGATGCGCTGCCAATGAGATTGAAAGGTACTGTACCGTTGGAGGACCATCTGGAAGCGAAAGCGCTGCGCAGTGTTCCGTATTTGCGCCTTCCGAAGGGCGTAAATGCGGCGGTCGACGTCCTTTCGAGCGACCCCGGGCTCGAGTTTTTCGATCCCCATGAAGTACTGCTCGTACAGCGAGCGCAACCGGTCGACCGCGAGCTCTAGCTCGCTGATGAACTTTTCGGCCTCCGTCGCGTCCACTTCTCGGGTGCCTCCTCAGGGCAATGGAACGATACGGACATTGTCGAAGCAGACTTTCACGTCCCAGTCGTTGAACCCAAAGTGGTCATGTCCCGCACCCACGAGCGGGGCAGAATCGGGGTACGAGAGCATCTCGTTGCCGTCGATCCACCATCGGACGATCTTGCCGTCAGTTCGTTCCACCTTGAAGTGGTAGTTCTGCCCCGCCATGACGGGCTTTTCGCGCGGATCGTCGGAGGTGGGGTCCACGGCAATTTCTTGCCGATCGTTCCCGTGCTCGTTCAGCCGCGCGAGGACGTGATACTTGTTGTGCCAACCCCCGAAGATGGTGAGATAGCTCGACGCATTCGTGTACGAGAGCGACGTGGCGTAGGAGCGGCCGTCCCCCCAGAACTCCGCCTTCAGGTCCCCATCGGCCACGTCACTGACCGCATCGAATTCGACGCGAGCATTCACGGGCAGCGGGTGTTTGAGCCAGATTCCATGATTGCGCGCGTGCTCGCCGCAGAGCCGCCGACCCTCGCGCCGGCTCTCGATATGCCAGATCCCAGGCGCAGCCGTCGTCACCCAGTCGGGGCCGATGTCGGGCGCAGCCGAGCCGGGGCGTTCGAAGTCGTCCTGGAACGCGCGACGCAGCGCTTCCTCAGCTGGACTCGCGACGACTGAGCCAGGCGGTGGAATCAGCGTGTGTGCCGTAGCCGCCGTCGTCCCCGCGTCCTGCTGCCCAGCGTTCCCCGATGGGACGCACCCGGAAGCGGACAACGCGAGGAGCCATCGGCCGGAGCGATGGATCGTCATCCGAGGCTCTTTACCACAGCAGAGGCGCGCTTTTGTGGTGCCGGAGCGTTGGCCCCCTGGCATCGGCCCGCCGGCTCGCAGTGTGCTCCCGGCGCGCAGCCGGCTTCGCGCTGCTCGTGAGCGCCACGGCGGTCACTGAGGTGCGCGCCCCCCTCTTTTCTTGTAAACGATGGCCGACAGTCATGCATCCGATCCTCTTCCGAATCCCGCTGCCTCATACGACTCTCAAGTTGTGGTGGGCGCTCGCCGCGGTGGCCGCCATCGCAATCGTGTCGGTGGTCGTCGCCTCGATGCGCCGCGATCGCACGGGCGCCCTCACCGCGATGGCCGTCGCGCTCGTGGCGGGGGTGGCAGGCTGGAAGTGGCACTCCGTCGCGTACGACGCACCGAACATTCCCATTTACGCATATGGCGTGATGCTGGGGCTCTCGCTCGTGGTCGGTTGGTACCTGTCGCTTCCGCTTGCCGAAAGAGACGGTTTGCCCAAGGAGACGATGGCGAACTGTTACGTGGTGACCGCGCTCGCGGCGCTGGTCGGCTCGCGTGTGCTCTACGTGGTCACGAACCCCGACGAGTTCAAGTCGCTGTCGGACCTCTTCGAGCTTCGAAACGGAGGGCTCGTCGCGTACGGCGGCTTCATAGGCGGTCTGCTCGGCAGCTGGTCGTACCTCGCCTCGAAGAAAATCCGACTGCTCGCCTGGGCCGACGCGGCGGTGCCGAGCCTGGCCTCAGGGCTCCTCATCACGCGCATCGGCTGTTACCTCTTCGGCTGCGACTTCGGCAGGCGCCTGCCGGACGAGGCGCCACGCTGGCTGAAGACGCTCGGCACGTTTCCGCACTGGGCGGCCGGCACCCTGGTCAGGGGCGACGGCAGCCCCGCGTACGTTCGCCACCTCGAAGTCTATCGCGGAACGCCGCTCGAATCGGAGCTCCTGCGGATGAACACGAGCTTTCCTGTGCACCCCACGCAGCTCTACGAGGCGTTGGTCGGCCTCGCGCTCTTGGCGCTCCTCGCGTGGCAACGCAAGACCATGCGCTTTCGTGGTCAGGTTTTCTTTCTCTTCGTCTTCGCCTACGGCTTTCTGCGCTTCCTGCTGGAGCTCTGGCGTGACGACGTCGAGCGTGGCAGCTACGGGCCGACTTTCGACGAGGACATCTACGTCCCGCTCTGCCTCGGGCTCATGGCGGTCGGCTTCCTCTTCGGCATTTCCCTGGGAATCGCCGACAAGCGAGCCCGCACGATCGCGCGAGTCCTCGCCTTTGTCCCAGCGCTGGTCGCCTATGTCGAGCTCAAGCCGGCGACCTTCGGCGAAACAAGCCCCTACCAGTTGTCGACCAGCCAGCTCATTGGTCTCCTGAGCGCCCTCGCCGTCTCCTACTTTTATGCGCGATACTGGGAGCAAGCGCGAAAGATCCCCCGGCTTGCGATGAGCCTCGGCGATGAGACGACGATCCGGGAGCTGAGAGGCGAGCCCGCGCTCCCCACAGTGGTCGACGAAGGGGCGGAGGACGCGTTACCTCGTAATGTGACGTGAATGGGCCGCGTGCCGTCCGAACGCTGCGCAACCGTCGCGACACGAGGCAGCTCGGCGCCGCGATCGCCGGCGCGCTCGAGCCGGGTAACCTGGTCGTCCTTTCGGGCGATCTCGGCGCCGGAAAGACATTTCTCGTGCGTGCCATCGCTCGGGCGTTCGGCGTCGCCGACCGGGTGACTAGCCCGACGTTTGCTGTCGTCCAGGAGTACGTCGCCGCGCGAGGGACGCTCGTCCACGCCGATCTGTACCGATTGCGCACGCCCGAGACCGGGTTGGCGACCGAAGTTGCCCGGCTCGGGCTGCGCGAGAAGCGGCGGGAGGGCGCCTTCCTGCTCGTCGAATGGGGCGAAGACGCCGAGAGCGCCTTGGGCGGGCCTGCCGAGCTGCGGGTCGTGCTCAGCATCCTCGGCGACCACGCGCGATCAGCGACCGTCTTCGGGGTGCACGCGAATGGTATCGTTTGACCGTCCATGGCGTCCAAGCCGCGACCAATCGGGGAGCTCGTGGCCATGGGCATCATCGCCGGACTCGTCGCGTTCGGCCTGGCATACAGCGCACGTCCGCACCGGGTGACGCGTTCGGCCTCTCGCGCGATCAGCTCGCTCGAGACCCACGCAGCAACGTTCGAGCTTCACCCGGGCGCCGCGCGCGTGACCGTGCGAAGCCGCGACGGCGCCGTCAGCCGAGACATCGACCTCTCGGTCGTCATCGATGGGAGGTCGCGGACACTGACGCTGACGCGCGACGACCGGCAAGGCAGCGGCAGCAGCATACGCTCGCGCGCTAGCGTCCCGATGGGTGAGGACTCGCCGCTGCAGCTGGTCCTCGAGCTCCGCGCGGACACGGCGCGCGACGCGCTCGCCATTTCACTCCGCTCGCCCGATGCAGGGAGCTCGCAAGCGCGGCACGCGATCGAGCTTCGCGCGGAATTGCCGAGCGACGCCGCGCCTGTCTTCGTGCCGGGCGTTGGCCCCATCGCGGACCGCGCGACGGTCACCGGCGGCGCGCTGATCATCGACGTGGACCCGCACCCCATCGGCCTGGTTTCGCCTCTCGGACCTGTGACCGTGGACGCAACGATGGAGGATCCACTCGCCAATGCCGAGCCCATGCGACTGAGCGCGAGCACGGCGCCTCGGTCCCCTGCCGACGGTGAGCTCGTCGCCGATCTGAGAGTCACGGTAGGGGCTTCGAGCATGGCGATCTGGAAATCGCTCTCCGAGCTATCGGGGGTCCCGAGCGGTATCGTCCGCGGACGCGTGGAGGGGACCAGCGAGCGCGCGCTGATTTTCGGCCGCGACGCGCAAGGCAATCCCCAGGTGCGCGCGCTTATCGGCGACGGAGGGACGTTCGAGCTGACCGTCCCGACGAGCGTCGTTCAGTGGTACGCAGCGATTGACCCCGGGCGCGCCAGCGGGGTCGTGCCTTTCACGCCGGGGACGTCGCGAGACCTCGTGCTCGATCTTTCGCCCGGAGGCGACCTACACGTCACCATCGTCGACGCGGACGGACGGCGGCCGCTCACCGCTCGCCTGCTCGTCCACGGTGTCGAGGGCACGGTGGACCCGAGCTTTGGGCCCGACTATCGCGCTTCCGGAGCAGGGCCCATCATCGATTCATTGCGTGGCGACATCACCACCCCGCTCCCGGGCGGCCGGTACCGTATCGCGGCGACGAAGGGCCTCGAATGGAGCGTAGACGCAAAGATCGTCGACATCGTGCCCGGACGGGCGACGGACGTCGAGCTCGCGCCGCGGCACGTCGTCCCGACTCCAGGAGTCCTGGGGTGCGATCTTCACGTTCACGCGAGGCCGAGCTTCGACACGCCGGTGACCATGGAGGATCGCGTGCTGTCGCTCGTCGCCGCAGGTGTCGATTTCGCCGTCCCGACCGAGCACAACATCGTGGGGGACTATTCTTCCGCCCTCGACACGCTGGAGCTCCGAGCCGATCTTTTGAGCGTTCCCGGGATCGAGGTCACTACCTATAGCCGCGGCTTTGGCCATTTCGGCGTCTTTCCCTATTCGCCCGCGTTGCCCATCCCGCCGTTCAAGCACACGACGATGAGCGCGATCTTCCGGGCCGTTCGGGCGGATCCCTCCCGTTTTTTCCAGCTCAACCACCCGCGCTTGCCGAAGGGCATTGGGTACTTGAGCAACATTGGGTTCGATCCCAAAGCACCGCGTTCGCACATCCACAGCCGCATCGATTTCGACGGCATCGAGGTCTTCAACGGGTACGACGCGGAGAGGCCCGACCGCGTCGAGCAGGTGTTGCGCGACTACTGGGCCCTCCTCAATTTTGGCTGGCATTTCACGGCGACCGGGAGCAGCGACTCGCATCGCATCCAGTTCCACTGGGCGGGGTACCCGCGCACGATGGTCACGGTCAATCCGCACGCGACGCTCGAGGCGGATCCGAAGGTCGATCCGGCCGTCGTCGTGGCCAACATCAAGAAGGGGCACGCCACCGTCACGAGCGGCCCAATCATCGAGTTGGAGCTGGAGGGTGCGCAGCCGGGCGACGACGCGGTGACGACCGCCGACCCGGTGCACGGGCACGTGCGCGTGCGCGCCGCGCCGTGGGTCGACGTGACTCGGGTAGTCGTCATCGTAGGCGGCCAGGCAGTGCAGACCTTCAGCGTCCCGTCGCGCCGGACGGAGCTCGGCTCCGAGCTCGGCACGCTGGAGGAGGCACAAGCTCGGACCGTTCGCTTCGATCGCGACATCGACGTGCCCATAGGACCGGAGAATGGCTGGGTCCAAGTCGTCGCGGAGGGCGATCGCCGCATGGATGACGTTTTGCCGTACATGCCCGTACCGCCGCTCGCTTTTACCAACCCCGTCTACGTCGTCCGCCACCACGAGCTTCCGCCACCGTTCCCAGGAACGTTCGCCCCTTCGGCGCGACCTCCGCCTTGATGCGAGCCCTTTTGCGAACGCCCTTTGCCACCCGCGGCGGGCGAAGGCGCGCGAAGCCAGTCCGCGGGCACATGTGAGGCAGCCGCGAGCGATGTATGGTTTTTCCAAGTACTAGCTTCGCTTCCGCATTGCCCAGTCTGCGGCTTTGCACGAAGCTCTCGACGTGAACGCGTCCTTCGGTCGGTATCGGTTGCTCGATCGGCTCGGCCAGGGCGGGATGGCCGAGGTCTTCAAGGCGAAGAGCTACGGGGTCGAAGGTTTCGAGAAGGTCCTTGTCATCAAGCGCATCTTGCCCGAGCTGGCGCGGAGCCCTGAGTTCGTCGAGATGTTCGTCCACGAGGCCAAGCTCGCCGTGCGACTCGCGCACGCGAACATCGTCCAGGTGTTCGATTTGGGAAAGGCGCGCGCGGCGGCGGACACCGAGGCCGCGGAGGCTCACGGTTCCGAGGCGTTTTACATTGCGATGGAATACGTGCACGGGCTGGACCTCGCGAGTCTCCTCGCGCGCTGCCGCCGGCAGCAGCTCGTCCCTCCGCCCCAGATGGGAGTGTACGTCGCGTCCGAAGTGGCCAAGGGGCTCGATCATGCCCACCGGCGGCGCGACGAACAGATGCGCCCACTCGGCATCGTGCATTGCGACGTGTCACCCCAAAACGTGCTCCTGTCTTACGAGGGCGAGGTCAAGGTCACGGACTTCGGAATCGCCAAGGCGCGCGGCCTCATAGACACCGATCGGCCCGACGACACACGCGCGAAGAAACTTCAGGGAAAGTTCGGTTACATGAGCCCGGAGCAGGCGCGCGGCGACCGGGTGGATGCGCGCAGCGACCTCTTCTCGCTAGGGACGGTCCTCTACGAATGCATCGCAGGCGTAAACCCCTTTACGGCGCCTACCACGTTCGAGACGCTGCGGCGCGTCCAGGCTTGCGAAGTGCCGCCCATCGAAGTGCTGCGGCCCGACGCCGCGCCCGAGCTCATCGAGATCCTGCGTACGGCCATGGCAGCAAACCCGGCCGAGCGTTACCCGGACGCAGGCCGTATGTATGAGGCGCTCCTCGCGCTCCTCTATGCGCAAGGCAGCCGCTACGGGGCGAACGATCTCGCCGATTTCGTGACCCTCTTTCGCCAGAGCGAGAGCGACGCCGGCACCACGCCCCGCCCGCTGCTCGAGGTCGACGCCGTGCCGCGGTCGGCCGAGCACACACCGGTCGAGGTACCGGCCTCGGTACATGCCTCGAGCATGAGCAGGCAGCGGAAGTGGCAATCCGGCACGCTCGATCGCGTGGTGGACCTCGGCGAGCGGCGCGAGGTGACGGCGCTCGTCATCGAGCTGGCGCGCGAGACGCCGCCCGCCGAAGTAGACAAGGCGGCGGGCATTGTCGAACGGTGGGGCGGCCGGGTGTTGCACCGTGAAGCGGGGCACATCGCCGCCCTTTTCGGCTTGGGCGAACCCGACGGGCGGGATACCGAGATGGCGGCCCGCTGCGCCCTCGTCACGGCACGAAGCCTGACGCTTCGGCCGCACGGCTCGGGCCTGCACACCGGCCGCATTCACGTGTCACGAAGCGGCGAAGCCCGTGACGACGAGCGTCTGGGAGCGCTTTTGGGCATGGCGCGCGACCTGGCCCGCGTGCGCGACGGGCAGGTGGCCATGAGCACGCCGGCGATGCACCAGGTCAGGTCGCTCTTCGAATTCGCCGCGATTGGCGAGCACGACCGGCCCACGGCCGAGGTCGCGTGCGTCCTCCTCAAGGACGTGCGGCATGGAGCCGATACGTCGGGGAGGTTCGTGGGACGCAAGCAGGAGCTGCGCCGCATAGGCGAGGTCCTCGCGCGGGCCGCGAAGCGCAACGCGCGGGTGCTCACCGTCCGCGGAGACAACGGCATCGGCAAGACACGACTCGTGCACGAGGTGGCGCGGCGCCTTCGCAAAGGAGGGTACAGCTTTGGATTTCACGTCGCTTCGTGCCTACCTCGCGGGAGCGAGTTCCCGCTCTCTGGGCTAGTGTGCATGTTGCAATCGCTTTGCGGGACGACGGACGGCGACACGCAAGATCACATCCTTGCGGTGCAACCGCGCCTGCGCGCGCTCGGGCTGCAAGGGGACGAGGTTACGGTAGTCCTCATCGCGCTCGGCGCGAGCATGCCTCCGGTCGCCGGGAACGCGAAATCGCTGCTGCGACAGGCGTTCACGCGGATGGTGCACAGCCTATGCGAGGACCGCCCCCACGCCTTCGCCTGGGACGTCGCGCACGCGATGGACGACGAGAGTTACGCCGTGCTCGAGGGCGTCGTGCGCGACGCGCCGCACACGCGGGTGGTCTTCGTGTTCGCTGCGCGCGCGGGGTTCTCTCATGGCCTCGAGGGGCTCGCCGGGCACGTGACGCTCGACCTCGACGACCTGGCGCCGCCGGACGTAGAGCGGCTCGTCGCGCTGCGGCTGGCGGCTGACGCCGTGCCGGAGGAGCTCCTTCGCTTCGTGCGAGCGCGGGCGGGCGGGCACCCGCTCTTCGTCGAAGAGGTGATTAAGGCGCTCCTCGACGCGCGCGCGGTCTCCGTCGCCGAGCGTCGAATCGTTTCGATGAAGCTCGTCGGCCAGGATCTCGCGCTGCCGAAGACGCTGCGAGGCCTGGTCGCGTCCCGTGTGGCCCGTCTCTCCGAGGACGACCGGGCCGCACTGCAGGCCGCCGCCGTACTGGGGGACCCATTCGACGCCGCTGCGTTGGCGGGCATGCTGGGCCGAGAGACGCCGCACGTCGAGGCGTCACTCGCCCGGCTTGGGGAGCACGACTTCATCACGCACTCCGGGCCACACGACCTCCGTTTCACGTCGCCGATCGTCCCCGAGACGGTCGCCGACGCGCTCCCCGCCGAGGCCGCCCGAGAGATGCACGCCGCGGCCGCGCACACCCTCGAGAGCACGTTGAAAGGCCGCGCGGGGGAGCACGCCGGGAGGATCGCGGGTCACCTCTACGAATCGGGAGATCGCGAGCGCGCCGCGACGTACTTCGCGCGGAGCGGACAGCGACGGCTCGAGATGCGTCAGCTGGAGACCGCGGCCCGCGACTACGCGCGCGCCATCGCGCTGGTGGATCCTGCGTTGCGAACGCCGGACGAGCTGGCCCGCTGGCTCGAGCAGCTTGCCTCGGCGGTGCGCCTGGTGCGCTCGTCGCCCGACGCGCCCGATCTCTGCAGCCGGGTCGTAGCGCGCGCGGATCGCGCGGGCTCGCGGGCGACGCGCGTCGGGGTGCGCGTGGCATCCGGACACATCTTGGCTGCCGTCCACCGCATGGCGGACGCTCACCAGCATCTCTCCGATGCGTCCGCGATCGCTGATGGCGACGAGTCGCTGATCAAGGCCGTGCTCCTCGCGGAGGCGGAGCTCGCGACGCGGCAGGGTGACTTTCGGCGTGCCCTGGTGGTGCTCGACGAGCTGCACCGCGTCGCCCACGCCATGAGGGACGACCACGAAAAGCATCGCGTCGCGCTGCACCTCGCGCAGTCGCACGCGGCCATGGGCGACCGGATCACCGCGCTCTCGCATCACGAGGGCGCCGCGCACTTGCTCCCCGACGATCGGACCGCCGCGCTGGAGCGCATGAAGGTCCGGGCCCTCATCGACTACTTCACGCGCGACTTCCTCGCCGCGGCCCAGCACAGCGAGCAGGCGGTCGACCTCGGTCGTGAGATGGGGCTCACCTACGAGGTCATGCTGAACCTCCACCACCTGGGACAGACCCTCGTCCAGCTGGAGGACCTACCGCGCGCCTACGGGGCGGTCGGCCAGTCGCTCGCTCTTTGCGAGGAATGCGGCGACGAGCGCTTCGCGAACTACAATCGCATGCTGCTGGCTTTCCTCGACGGGCTAAAGCGTACGGTCGACGGCGAGAAGCTTCTCCGCGAAGGGATCGCGTACGCAGAAGGCAAGGGCTTCACGTCGGACGTGATCGGCGGGCGCCACCTCCTCGCCAACCTGCTTTTTCGGATTGGGCGGAGCGAAACCGCGCGCACCGAGTACCATGCTACGCGCGAGCTTGCCGCGGGCGCCGGGCATCGCCTAATTGCCGATGAGTGCCAGGTCGCGCTCTCGATGCTCGACTCCGGAGAGGGCCTGCACGCAGAGCGGCGCGTCGAATCAGCGACGTGCGGGGGGTGAGACTGCGGCGAGCTCCGTGAGGAGCTCATCGTGAACCCGCCCGTTCGTCGCGACCACTATTCCGCCGCTGAGGCGCGCTGCGCAGCCCTCGAAATCGGTGATGCGCCCGCCAGCTGCGAGAACTATCGCGCTGCCCGCGCCGACGTCCCAGGGGTGGACCTTTCGCTCCCAATACCCATCGTACGTCCCGTCGGCCACCAGGCACAGGTCGATGGCCGCCGACCCGCAACGACGCACGGCCTGCGACTTCTTCTTGATCGCGACGAACGCGTCGAAGTTGTTGTCCGCGCTCGTGCGACGGTCATAAGGGAAACCGGTAGCGAGAAGCGCGTCGTCCAACGCCGCCACGTCGCTCACCCGGCACGCCTCGCCGTTTCGGGTCGCCCACCCAGCCGCCGCATCACCTGCGACGATGCCGGCCCACTCCACACCGATGGATGGCGCAACGACCACTCCGAGCACCGGATCGTTCCCCGCCACGAGGCCGACCGAAACACACCAGAACGGATGGCCGTGGACGAAGTTCGTCGTCCCGTCGAGAGGATCGACGTACCACGTCGCGGCGTGCGTCCCGCCCGCCGGTTCGCCACCC
>JALYHV010000087.1 GCA_030776205.1 Myxococcota bacterium
ACCGCGATGAGCGCGCGAAGACCAAGACGCTCGTCTCGGGTCTTCGGCAAGCACTGAAGGTGGCGCTCGCCGGGTCGATCGACAAGCTCGCCGACTTCGGGCTAAAGCCGCGCAAGCAGCCGACGCCGCGAACTCCCGAGCAGAAGGCCGCGGCGACCGCCAAGGCCAAGGCGACGAGGACGGCCCGGCACACGATGGGCGCCAAGCAGAAGGCGAAGGTGAAGGGAACGGTTCCCGCGGGGCCGACCTTGCCCGCCGCACCGGCGGCTCCAGCCGCGACGTCGGCGCAGGGGCCGACCACCAACCCGGTCCGCGGATAGGCCCGTAGGGCAGCTGACCCGGGTCCATCCCAGGCCAAAGCAAGAACGGGAGACGCTCTCGATCACGGGTCGAGACCCGTCTCCCGTTCGTTTTCCATCGGACGTGTCCTGCGTGGGTGCAGGCAGGACCCCTGCCGCGCGGCGGCCCCTATTGCGGCAGCGTCTGCGGGACGGACACCGAGGTCGTCGTCTTGCCGACGATCCCGGCCGAGATCTCGCCGGTGACGGGCTCGTTCCGTTTGTACCAGCCGTGGTTGTCCGGATCCGCCACGCCGCCGCTGACCGGCTCCACGTACCAGCGGTCGGCCGTGGTCGTGAGGCGGGCGGCGGCCATCGTCCCCACCTGTGCGGTGATGCTGGCCGTGAGAAAGGACTTCGGCGGAACCTTGACCATGTCGGTTTCCCGAAAGCCGATCGTCGTCGTCACCGAATTCGTGTTGGTCTGGCTGTGCGTGTACGAGAACTTCAGCGAGACCGTCATCTTCACGGCCGCCGACACGCCGCCGCCGCTGTATCCCACCGAGGTCTCGACGGCGATCCCGGTTTCGACGAGCTGCGTGTCGGTGGAGGTCACTGTCACCGTCTGGGCGTCCTGTTTGGTGAGCTCGATCTGGAAACTCTGCTCCAGATCGGAACTATTCGAATAGTCTTTGACGACCGAGAATCCGGTCGCCCCCGCCATGTTCAGCGTCGTCTCGAGCGAGAAGGGATAGACGATCTCCTTGACGGGTGGGACACCGTCCCAGCGGAACGAAGACATCGTGTCGTTGAAATTCGAGTCGCCGAGCTTGCCGGCTTCCCGAATCCCGCCCCAGCCATGGACGTTCTCGAAGCTGCGCCCGCTGCCGTCGGCATTCTCGTACAGCACCATCATCTGCCGGTCGTCGAGCGCTCCCCAGCGCACCGCGCTGACGCGGTCGTTGATCCACCAGTCACCGATCGAATTCACGGTGGCCGACGGCCATTCGGCGAGAAAGAGGACGCTGCGGTTGCCCTTGAAATCGGCGTCGTCGTAGAGCTCTACGGCGCCCATCCTCAGATCGACCTGGCGCCAGAAGAAGGCCGAAACGCAGTCATTCAGATTTACCGCTGCCAAGTCGACGGCTTCGGTCTGGCCAGTGCCGACGAGATCGATGCAGCGGCCGCAGCCGCTCAGGTCGGCCACGCTCTTGCCGGTCTTCACTGGGACGTCGTTGTCCATCAGCGTCATCACGACGCCGAGCGGGAGGTTGAACGCAACCCAGGTGGCGGCGTCTTGCATCGTGGTTCCTGCAAACGAATGGCGCACGCCGTCGCGGTACGCCTGGGTCGTCAGCTCCAGCACGTCGCTGTCCCAGCGGTTGTCGCGGTAAAGGCGCACGGTCCCCGATGGCAGCCCGGAGGGCGGCGAGGACGTAGTCGGCAGCGCGCTGATGGCGTTCATGCGCGCGAAGCTCGTGGCGATCGATTCGGGTGTCAACAAGGAACTTCGGGAAGTGGCCCAGAGTCAAAATGAATCGCTCACTTGGTCCGCGGTTCCGGCACGGGATGGACGAACGTCGGCCGCCGATGAATCCGAAGTATTCGGACAATGAAGTGGACGTCAGCCACTCGCTACTTCTTCGCCAGCACCTCGTTGTCTTCCACCACTCGCTCGATCGGCGGGGGTGGTCGCGGCGGCGGCGGTGCGATCTGGGGACCGAACCCGGCGCCCAGTCCGATGGCCAGCGCGCCCAATGCCCGCCACAGGGAACGCCGGGCGCGCGACGCCATCGTGCGACGCAACCAGGCGACGACGCGGTCACGCCGAGTTCCTCTCGACATGCTCTCTCTCCTTTGCTGTTGGGCGAACGACGACGGGCGTCGCGGCTCTCAGCAGAGGAGCGCGCAATGGAGAAGGTATTTCCGGGCGACGAGCGCGCGCGGCGACTGAAGGTGCGCGAACGCATGCAGATCAAAAGGCCAAACGTCCGGCGCCATCGACGTCGGTCGCGACAGCACTCGCGATGCGCTCGACGAGGTCTCTTCCGTGGCAGAAGGCGCCTCGGCAGCGAGCGTGCCGCCCGGCTACTCCAGAACGTCACGGCCAAGGACGGCACGGATGGAAAGACGAGCACCGTCGTCGAGTACAACCGGCCCTTGGGTTCAATCGTCGACTGGGCGCAGCACCTGCGCAGGAATCACAAGGAGATCGACCGTCCGACCTACGAGCACGGGCTCGGCGACGTCTGCGGCCATCGTCCTGCGTGAAGGCTACATCGTCGTGATGACTCCCTTCACCTCCGGATTGACCGCGATCATTATGCCGATCGCATCGTCGAGCCTCGACGAGGTTCGCGCCTTTCGGCTGCCGCTCGGCCGTGGCGACCCGGCAAAAGGCGGTCGCGTGCCGCGCGACTGAAGCGCACCCGACACGGCGCGGGCGGCCGATCACGCCGCGGCACGGCGACGGAGCGCTCCACGGT
>JALYHV010000088.1 GCA_030776205.1 Myxococcota bacterium
CGCGTGGCGCACGTCGGGGCCGCCGCTTCCCGGTACAAGAACACGGCGTCGTACTCTGGAAAGAAATGACGATCGTCCGTGAGAACGCGCAGATCGTAGCGTTGAATTTTTGCGTCGGTCGAGTAGACGTCGATCGCATCGATCGAGCCGCGCGCAAGCGCCGCGTAAGCAAGACCGTGGTCGAGCTCCTCGACGTGCGCGGCGACTATCCCATAGTGGGCTGCGAGGCCCGGGAAGCCGTCGCTCCGACCGAGGAACTCGGGGCTGAAACCGAGCCGAAGGTCCCCGGCGCCGGCGAGGTCGGAGATCGTCGTGAGATGCCGCGCGCTAGAGACCCTCGCCGAGACGGCGATCGCGTAGCTGTCGTTGAAACCGAGTGGCGGCGACATTCCAATGCCCTTTGCGGCGAGTGCGCTACGCAGCGTGGCGATGTCACCGTGACCGGAGAGATGAAAAATTGCCTCCGCGAGGGTGCCCGTGTACTCCGGGTACACATCGACCGAGCCCTCCTCGAGCGCGCGGTAGACCACTGCCGTTCCGCCGAGCCCCTCGGTGTGCGAAACGGCGACGCCGCCGCTGGCCGCCATTGTCGCGACGGCTATCTCCGCCAGGATCGTTGACTCGGCGAAGCGCTTGGAGCCGACCACGATGCGCGGTTCGTCCCTCGCACCCGCATGACCACGCGCCGAGAGGAGCAGCGCCAACACGACGACGAGTCCGACGAGCTTCGTGCGGCATGGCGCCGCGCGCTTGGCCGAAAACCACGTGGCGCAACGCGTGCAGCGCCCCTTCACCGGCATGGGGGCCGCTGCAATTCGATGAACTCGTGGACGAAAGGGTCCGCTGGAGTTTCGATGAGCTCGCGCATCGACCCACGCTGCAGCACCCGGCCCGCCCGCATCAGCGCTACCTCGTCACCGAGGTAAGCCGCTTCTTTTAGATCATGCGTGACGAGGAGCACGGTCTTTCCGAGCTCGAGGAAAATGCGCTTCAGATCCTCTTGCAACTTTGCCCGAATCATTGGGTCGAGCGCGCCCATCGGTTCGTCGAGGAGCAAGACCGGTGGATCGAGCATCAACGCGCGCATGATGCCCACGCGCTGCCGCTGGCCTCCGCTGATTTCGCCGGGATAACGGGAGAGCGTGTCCCGATCGAGCCCTGTCAGCGACGTCAGCTCGAGGACGCGCCGCTCGATGCGATCCGCCGCCCATCGGAGATGCCGCGCCAGTAGCGTCGCGTTGTCGCGCGCGGTCAAATGAGGAAAGAGGCCGCCGTCCTGGATTACGTAGCCCGCCCGCCGGCGCACGGCGATGGCCGTGTCCGCCGTGACGGGGATCCCTTCGACCGAGCTGCGGCCCTCGTCGGGCTGGACAAGGCCAAGCACGATCCGGAGGAGCGTCGACTTCCCGCAGCCGCTCGGGCCGACGAGCGCCAGCGACGCCCCGGCGGCCACCGAGAGCGTCGTGCGCTCGAGGACGAGCCGCCCCGCGAACCGCTTCGATACGCCTTCCAGGGCGATCACGACAGGGACCTGCGGGCGCCGCAGCAAAACCTGCTCCCGTTCGACGCAAGAAGCTCACCGGCGTTCATGCGGCACACCGATGCGGGGAATGGCCGACCGATGCAGACTGCCACCCCGGAGCGCGAGCGCGCAGGCGCTCAGACCTGCGGAGAAGGACGCTACGTCGATGCCGAGCCTCTCGGAGATGTTTGTCGGGAGGGCCAGCAGCTTGGCGTTCGCCCGCTCCAGCAGACGCAGCGCGGCTTCGTGGTGGTCGGCGCTAGCCCAACCGTGCGCGTCGAAGCGCGCCTTGTGGAACGCGGCCGCCGCCTGGATGAGCCCCTGCAATCCGGTTCGCCGCTCGGCGTCCGTCTCGTGGCGCCAGATGGCTTCCCATGCCTCGTGCGCTTCGAAGAAGCCCCCCGCATCGAACAGGCGCGCGCCGCGCGTGACCGCGTCGTCGAATGCGACCGCGACGCCGGCGTTTGCGAGCGCCGCACCCATCTGGCGAATGTCGGCTATCTTCGCGTGAAAGAGTGACCAATCGTCTCGCTGGGCGATCGCGTCCCATATCGCCTCGACCTCGTCGATGAGGAGAGTGCACGGCCGCTCCCGCTCGAAGTAAGGAGAAAGGGCACCTGGAGCGGAATCGTACCGCGAGAGGGCGTCGCGCAGCGCCTCCCACGCCGGTCCGGCGTAGTGCTTTGCTGCCTCGCCACGAAGCGCGCGCCGCATCCCTGTGGGACCGCCCCGCAGATCGAAGAAGAAGCGGTCGTAGCCGAGTTGGCTTTCGGCGAGGAAAGCGTACGCCGCGCCCACGAGGGCCGAGTCCTCGTCGCCCCGTGAAACGATACCCAGTCGCGCGAGCACGCGTCGTCGCGCCTCCTGCTCCATCACCAGCTCGAAGTCCGCCACGGCGCCCGCCAGCGACGCCCCCGCGGCGAGCGCGCGCAGCGACTCGGCCAGTCGAACGACGTTCCGGAAGATGGCGCGAGGCTGACGCCCATACGCATAGAGTCCCTGGTGGTCGAAGTACGCAGCGACGAAATCGAGGTCGTACGTGGGAAGAAAGCGATACGGCCCGTAGTCGAAGCTCTCCCCGGTGATGGACATGTTGTCGGAGTTGAGCACTCCGTGGACGAAGCCCGCGACCATGAGGCTCGCCGCGTAGATGGCGCTTGCGCGGGTGACCGCGGCCACGAAGCGTGCGACGCCCTCCGCTCCTTGCGCCGCCCCGGCATCGTCCAATGAGTCGCGGAAATAGTGCCTGAGCACATACGACACCAGGCGGCCTGATCGCTCGGCGTCACGCTCGTACGCCAGGCGCTGGAACGTGCCGAACCGCACGTGCGAGTGGCTGAGGCGGACGAGGACCGAGGACCGCGTGGGGGAAGGCTCGTCCGAGCGCTGGAGCGACTCTCCGGTCTCGAAGAGGCTGAGCGACTTGGACGTCTCGACCCCCAGAGCCTCCAGCATCTCCGTGGCGAGGACTTCGCGGACACCACCCTTCAGCGTGAGGCGCCCGTCACCTCCGCGCGAGAACGGGGTCGTGCCGCTGCCCTTCGTGCCGAGGTCGAGCAACCGTCCGCGGTCGTCCCGGAGCTGGGCAAAGAGAAACCCTCGCCCGTCGCCAAGAAAGGGATTGTACGCGTCGAACTGGTGGCCGTGATAACGGAGCGCCAGCGGCCTCGCCAGGTTGTTTTGCAGGGGGACGAACTCGGCAAAGTGTGCCCGCCATTCGCGGTCGTCGAGACCCTGCAGACCAATCGACTCGGCGGCTCGGTCGTTTCGAAATCGCAGGATGTGCTCAGGAAACCGCGCGGCGACGACTTCGTCGTAAAAGCCCTCGCCGAGCTCGGTGATATGCACCTCCGGGCGGTACCTGGTCGAGAGCGCCATGCTCGTCAGCGCCGCGGTCGCGCGAGGAAGCCGCGGTCGTCGACCACGACCGCGCGCTCCTTCAGGAGGCGTCCCACGGCACGCTTGAAGGCCTTTTTACTTAGCGAAAAGACCGCGCGAATCTCGTCGGGGCTCGACCGATCGCCTACCAGCGGTGCGTCGGGAAGGCTCAGGCGTTCGAGGATCTTCTGCGCATCGCGCTCCAGCTCCTCGTGCGCATGGCCGCGCAGGGAGAGCTCCATCTTGCCGTCGGGCAGTACGTTCGTGACGCGGAAGCGCGCAGCATCGCCACGCGAGAGGCCGTGAGGCTCCTCCGCCGGTACGCGCCCGACGTGCGTTTGCTCGACGATTACGAAAAGGCCGAGCTCGGGATCGAAGCGCCACGCCTCGCCCGCGACCCATTCGTCGAGCGCGAACTGCCCGGCTTGCCGAGACAGGAGCTCGGAGATCCGCATCGTTCCGGCGAGGCGATCGCTCGAGTCGACGTAAAGACCGATTGGGTGCCGATCGCCGACTCGCGGCTCGGTGGTCTGCTCGGCGAAAGGAACGAGGAGCTCCTTGGGCATCCCCCAGTCGACGAACGCGCCGAAGCTCGTGCAGTCCGTTACCCGGAGGAACGCGACGCCACCGAGCGTTACGCGCGGCTTCCGGAGCGTTGCGATCGGCTGGTCCTGCGAGTCCAGGAAAACGAACGCCGTGACCGCGTCACCCACCGTGGTGCCCGGGGGGACCTCGCTTCGCGGCAGCAGCACCGTCTGCTCCATCGCGTCATGGGTGAGCGCGTCATGGGTGAGGCAGGCTCCCTCCGAGCCGAGGCGGCGAACCCTCAGCGAAACGGTGCACCCGAGGAGATCGCGAAGCGTCATGGCCGATTCAAGCTTGCCGGCGAGCGGAGCCGCGATTGTGGCACGCATTGCGGCGCGCGCCGAACGAAACACGTGATCACCCAGCACGTGATCTTCTGCCGTGCTAAGGGCCGCGGCACGATGCAGTCCCCGATCCTCACTTCGACGCTTGGCTCGACACTTGGCCCGGAGCTCTCGAGCGCGCTGGAACGAAAGGGCTACACGACCCTCACGTCCATTCAGACCGCGGTCCTCGACCCCGCGCTCTCCGGCCGCGATCTCCGCATTACGTCACAGACGGGGTCCGGCAAGACCGTCGCCGTCGGGTTTGCGCTGCGTGACCTCGTCGCCGACAACGCAGAGCCGGCTCCCAAGGAGGGCGGCAAGGGCGTCGCGCTCGCCCGCCCGAGAGCACTCGTGGTAACGCCGACCCGTGAGCTGGCGAAACAGGTGGAGGAAGAGCTGAGCTGGCTTCTTGCGCCGCTCGACGCGGGGGTCATTTCGGTCACCGGGGGAGCTAGCTATCGAGACGAGCGGCGGGCCTTGTCGGGACGGCCGGCCGTGGTCGTCGGTACACCGGGGCGCCTGCTCGAGCACTTGCGTGGCGGCGCCGTCGACGCGACAGGGGTGGGGGCCGTCGTCCTCGACGAAGCCGATCGCCTGCTCGACCTCGGGTTCCGCGAGGATCTGGATGCCATACTCGCCTTCGCGCCGGAGGGGCACCGAACACACCTCGTGTCGGCCACTTTTCCGCGTGAGGTCCGCGCCCTCGCCGACGCCGCGCAGAATGATCCCGTCCACGTCGAGGGCACCCGCCTCGGGGCCGCGAACGTGGACATCGATCATGTCGTGCACCTCATCGATGCGCGGCAGCGTGTCGACGCGATCGTCAATCTCCTGCTGGCGAACCCTGACGAACAAACCCTCGTTTTTGCGAGGACGCGAGCCGACGTGGCATCGATCGCCCGCGAGCTGAAGGACAGCGGCTTCGCGGCGACGTCGCTCTCGGGCGAGATGGACCAGACGGCACGCAACCGCGCGCTGGCAGCGTTCAAGCGGGGCGACCTGCGCGTCCTCGTCGCTACGGACGTTGCTGCCCGCGGAATCGACGTCCAGGACATCGCGCGCGTCATTCACGCGGAGCCGCCCACGGACGCCGACAGTTACACGCACCGCAGCGGTCGCACGGGGCGAGCGGGCCGAAAGGGGACGAGCTCCATCCTCGCCATCGTGCCCGAGCTCCCGAGGACCTCGTACCTCTTGCAGCGCGCGGGCGTGGCCCACCGGTTCGAGCCCATTCCGACGGCATCTGCAATCCGGGCTGCCGCGGACGAGCGCATGGCGGCGCAGTTGACTGACGAAGGGGAATCGACCGGCTTCGACGACCGCATTTGGGCGCTCGCCAAGCAGATAGCAGCCACCCCCGATGTGACACGGGCGATCGCGCGGCTCCTCGTAAAGACACGCTACGCGGGGCCGACCGAGCCACGGGACGTCCGCGTCGTCGAACCGCCGACGGGTCGTGGCAAGCCAACATCGGGTCGGGCCACGGCCGCGACACGCGAGTGGACCTCCCGGGCACGCCGCCCGGATGCGGCTGGCCCACGTGGACGCGGTAGCGAGGAGGCGCCCCGGCACTCGGCCCGGGACGCGACACGGCGCACGACGCGCGACGCGGCGCACCCGGGACCCCGCGATGAGCCCCGTGCCGCACCGCCCGGCCGCCGCAACACCTCCTGGGTGCCCTTTCAAGTCACGTGGGGCGAGGAGCAAGGCGCCGACGCGCGCCGCCCGCTCGCGATGGTGTGCCGGCGCGGCAACATCAAGGGCACCGATGTCGGCAGCATTCGTGTTGCCCGATCGCATTCTGTCATCCAGGTGGCGAGCCATGTCGCCGACGCGTTTGCCAAGGCGGCATCCGCGCCGGACGCTCGGGAGCCGCACATCGCCATTCGCCCAGACCACCAGGAGCGCGGCGACGGAGACCGGAGACCGTCCGTGGCCGAAGAAAGGCCTAAGGCCAGCTACGCCCGGCCCCACCAGGCGGAGCAGAAGCCTCCTCCGCGACGGCGACTGGCCAGCGAGGCGCGGACGGTCAAAAACCTCCCCTCCCCTCCCGGCAAGCCTTCCCATGGTGGCGCGGCCTCTCGCGCGCGCGCCCGCAGCGGCGGCGAGCGCCCGCCGAAGAGGGTTGCGCGAGAGCGGTGAAGCCGAGAGCGGTGAACGTGGCGTCAGGCACGCGGCCGCTCGTGCCGAGTTGATATATACAGCCGCCATGCAGCCCCTCAACGCCTCCCGTCATCTGGCTGAAATCCGCTACGAAATACGCGGGCCTTTGGCGCGACGCGCCGACGAGCTGGAACGCCAGGGGTACGAAGTCGTGAAGCTGAACGTCGGAAACCCCGCTGCGTTCGGGTTTCGTATGCCGGAGACGATGCGCCTCGCGATCTCCGCGAACATGGATCAGTCGGAGGGCTATTGCCATCAAAAGGGGATCTTCCCAGCGCGCGAAGCGGTCGTCATGGACGCGCAGATCAAGGGCATCGGGGGCGTCAGCGTCGAGGATGTCTTCATGGGCAACGGCGTCTCGGAGCTCATCTTGCTCGCGATGGAGGCGCTCCTCGATCCGGGGGACGAGGTGCTCGTGCCGGCGCCGGACTACCCTTTGTGGTCGGCTGCCGTCTCCCTCACGGGGGCGACACCCGTCTTTTATCCTTGTTCGCGGCAAAACGACTTTCTCCCTGATCCCAGTCAGATCGCCCGGCTAGTGACGGCGCGCACGAAGGCGCTCGTCGTCATCAACCCCAACAACCCGACGGGTGCCGTCTATCCACGCGAGATCCTCGAGCGCATGGCGCAGGTCGCGGAGGAGAACCGTTTGGTCGTGTTCTCGGACGAGATCTACGACCGGGTCCTTTACGACGGCGCTCGGCACGTCCCGATGGCGACGCTGTGCAGCGGGACCCTGTGCGGGACGTTCGGAGGGCTCTCCAAGGTCTACCGCGCATGCGGCGTGCGAACGGGTTGGCTTTTTTTCAGCGGAAAGCGCGACCACGCGAGCGAATATCTGCTCGCGCTCGAGCTCCTCGCGTCGCTGCGCCTCTGCTCCAATGTGCTCGGGCAATGGGCCGTGCAGACCGCCCTAGGCGGCCGACAAAGCATTTACGAGCTGACGTCGCGCAGCGGTCGTCTCGGGCGACAACGTCAGGCGGTGATCGACGCAGTAGCCCGGTCGAAGTACCTCGACCTGGTCGTGCCGAACGGCGCGCTCTACGCATTTCCCAGCGTCGACAAGGGCATCTTGCCAGACTTCGACGACCGGCGCTTCGCGATGGCCCTCCTCGAGGAGAAGCACGTGCTCGTGGTCCCGGGGGGCAGCTTTCACATCGACGACAACGATCACTTTCGCATCACCCTGCTCCCGGATGAAGACACGATGACAGCGGTCTTCGCGCGTATCGAGGCGCTGCTCGATAGCTGGTCCACCGCCGGCGCTTCGCCCGATTGAGAGTGCTGAAGCGATTTGCCGACACTTTTTTGCCGAGGCCTTGGACGCAAGCCTGGGCAAAAGCACCAGCCGGCTAGGAGCCGGTCTGGAATTGCGCTTCGCGCAAGTGTCGAGCGCGGGGTTCCTAGCGCGCGCTCAACTCGCCCGTGGTCGCTTGCGCCAGCAAGGGTTCGATCACCGGCCCGTTCGTGCGGCGACGCGCGTTCGAACGGGAAGACCGAGGCGGCGGCGGCTCCGCGGACAGGACCAGCGCCTCGTCGTTGATTTTCGTCCTGCGTGACGGCCGTGAAAGCGCGATGGCGTCGAGACGGGCACTCAATGCCTCGTCATTCTCGGCATATACCCGGGCGTACGCCAGCCCCCGTTGAGCCTGCTGATAGAGGGCGTCTTGCCGCTCAAGGAGCGCGCGGCGGGCGGTGTCGAGCGCCGCCTGAGCAACGGCAACGGCCTCGGCGGCGGCCTCTACCTCGGCCGCGAGACGGCCGAGCGTTTGCGCGTCGACGTCGGGGAAACGAACGCCCGCAAGCGAGGTTTCGAACAACTCGAGGACGGTATGAAGCGGGGCCGGGAGGGTCTGCATGGGCTGAACGCAGTATCAGGTACATCGCGAACATTGGCAAGCTCACGGCGCCGACGCGAGTGTCCCCCGTCCGTGGGCCCCCTTGCCAAGGACCCGGCCGCCGCCCCTCGGCACGGCCGCCGGCAGGCGCCACGAATTGGACCATACGAAACGGACGGGCGATCAT
>JALYHV010000089.1 GCA_030776205.1 Myxococcota bacterium
GGACCACTGCCTCCGCCATACGTCGGCGCACGGACGGGTGTCGGTAAGCTCCCGCCTGGCGCGCGACGTGGAGATTGCTGTCTCCAACACCGGACCCGCGATCCCCCGCTCCCGGTGCGCCCAAATCTTCAGCACGATAGCCGTGGCCGACGAATCCGGGGCCGCCCGCGGGAACGCCGGCCTTGCCCTCTACCTTTGCAAACGGGCCGTCGAAGCGCTCGGAGGCCATATCGAAGTGATCGATACGCAAGAGTGGCCTACGTCGTTCATCGTGCGTCTCCCTGCGCCATGAGTCGCGCGCGCGAGGTGGGGAAATGACCTGCAGTACTCAGTAGCTATTTTCCCGGTCATCGGCGATTTGCCATCATGAGCTACTGGCCAATGCCGTGCGGGTCGCCGTAGAGTCTCCACAGACTTGGGGGAACACCAATGCATCTTCGAGTAACGAACAGCGGCGAGCGGAGGGCGGGCGCCCTCGCCTGTCCTCTGCCAGCCGACGGTGCCTTCTGGGACGGTCACGCGAGTTTTGGGCGTGAGGGCCGGTAGGTTGGCTGCCGGCATCAATCCCTCTGAGGCGTCCGCACGCGCCTGGTCGGTCCACCCGGCGGATCGGCCCGACCCCGTGATGAATTCCGTTCTCGTGGCCGATGACGAGAACGCGTTTGCGCGTGCGGTCGGACGCGTCCTGACGTCCGCGGGGTTCGATGTCACGACCGTGGACAGCGGCGACGCCGCGGCGGATGCGGTGGCTGGTCGCTCCTTCGAGGTCATCTTGAGTGACATCGAAATGCCAGGGATGTCTGGGGTCGAGCTCCTCGGGCTCGTACGCGAGCACGATCTCGACGTGCCGGTCATCCTCATGACGGGCGCTCCGTCGCTCGAGACCGCTCTGGAAGCCATTGCACTTGGCGCGCTCCAGTACATCGTCAAGCCCGTCGCCAATGACGTCCTCGTCGCGGCGGTGGAGAGGGCGTGCCGACTCCACCGCATGGGGCGGATGAAACGCGACGCGCTGCGCCTGATTGGCGAGGGCGGACAGCAGGCGGGCGATAGGGCCGGTCTGCAGTCGTGCTTCGATCGGGCCCTTGAATGCATGTGGCTCGACTTTCAGCCCATCGCAGATTATCGGCTCCGCCGCATTTTTGGATACGAGGCGCTCCTTCGCAGCAACGAACCGGCGCTCCCGCACCCAGGAGCCGTGCTCTCGGCCGCCGAGCGCCTGGGCCGGCTGCCCGAGCTCGGACAGCGCGTTCGCGACCTGTCTGCGCGGGCTTTCGAACGCGCGCCGGATGGCGTGCTCCTGTTCGTCAACCTGCACACACGCGATCTGCTCGACCCGCATCTTTATGATGCGCAGTCGCCGCTGACCCATATCGCCGCCCGCGTCGTGCTCGAGCTCACAGAAAGAGCCGCGATCGACGACATTCCCGATGCGCGGAGCCGCGTCGCCCGTCTGCGGCAGCTCGGTTTCCGCATCGCGATCGATGACCTCGGAGCCGGCTACGCGGGGCTGTCAAGCTTCGCGGCCCTCGAACCCGAAGTGGTGAAGCTGGACATGTCGCTCGTGCGTGACGTGCAGCGCTCCCCCATTCGGCAACGCCTCATCGGCTCGATGACTTCGCTCTGCAAGGACATGGGAATGCGGGTCGTCGCAGAGGGGATCGAGAGCATTGAGGAGTGCGAAACTGTCTTCGATCTGGGCTGCGGGCTACTGCAGGGCTACTACTTCGCCAAACCAGGTCGTCCTTTCCCGCATGTCGAGGGGTTCCGGTAGCCCAATCGCGCCGCAATCTCGGGGGGGCGCTCCGTCCGGCACCCACGACGCTGGTTGCGTGCTCCCAGTGGTCGATGAATCGTCTATGGTAGGCGCGCGCGAGGTCGCTGCCACCACCATGACCAAAAACGCCGCCTCCTGTCTGACCTGCCACGGGGCGGGGGAGACCGTCACCGAGAATGGGCCCCAGGCCTGCCCCGATTGCTTTGGCGGCGGCGTATCGCTCGAGGGAACGGCACGGCTGGAGTGGCGCCTGCGCGAGCTCGAGCGCCTGTACTCCACGGCAGAGCGAGAAACGAAGGCAGATGTCCTATGGTTGGTCCACGAGCTGCGCCGTGCTCGCGAGGCCCTCGTGCGCATCATGGCCCGATGCCAGGACAGCGACCCGTCCGATGCGACGGCTCGCGACATCAGCTACGAGGCCAACGAAGCGCTGCGGCTCTACGAGCCCTCGTGAAGTACGTCGGGGCGATTCGCAGGCTAGCCGTGCCAAAACGTCATGCCACGACGGAGTGCCCGAGCTTCTTTTTTCCGTCTTGAAAGATGACCTCGATTCGCGTCGCTTCCGCTCCGAGGACGAAGCCTTTCCCGAACTTCGGATGAAGAATGAAATCGCCCTTCGCATAGCGTGAGGCCATGGCAAAAGGCACGAAAGACGCATCCGGCTTCGATTCTATTTCCGCCCAGGTGGGCTCCGGATCAGAGGGTTTGTCCCACGGTCCCGGCTCGTCGTCGTTGGCGCCGCGACCCGAGCCGGTAGTGCGCTGCTTGCTCCGCTTCATCGACATGGCAATCCGCCCTGTAGCGCACTTCGCCCTCGCGGGGCAGCAGCAACGTGACGACGAGCAGCAATTCGGCTCGGGAAGGCCGGCGGTCGTGCGCAAGGACGGCCTGCGACAGTGGGCGCGCTGCTACGGTGCCGGCTGCGCATGTTGACCGTAGCGGCCCGCGTGTACCGCGAAACCCGCAAGAAGCACGACCAGCTCTTCAACGTGTACTTCATGCGACCCATTGCCGCCGTCGTGGTCGCGGCGGTCGCGCGCACACGCATCACGCCCAACCAGGTAACGCTGCTGAACCTGGCCATCTTCGTCGGCGGTGTCGCGCTCTTGATCGCGCTTCCGACCTGGCGCGGAGGCCTGGCCGCCGTCGCTGTGATCGAACTTAGCTACTGCCTCGACTGCGTGGACGGGATGCTGGCCCGGTTCAAGCGGCTTGCCTCGAGAGCAGGGCACCTCTTCGACTTTTTCACGGACGAGCTGAAGGCGATCTTGCTTGTCGCCGCGCTTGCGGTGCGCGCGTGGCGCTGCGGTGGGGTCGGAGTGGACGGGAGCTTCTGGAGTGCCTTCGACCCGCGGTTTCTTCTGGCGGGAATTGTCGGTGCCGTCGCAGTCGCTTCGGCGCTCTCGCTGACCAACTTCGTTCGAAACCCGGAGCTTAGCGGACGAGGCGTGACTGTGGAGGCCTACTACGAGACCGTTCAGTCCAGACCGCCGAAATCCGTCCTGGGTCAACTGGCATTCTGGGCGACGACGTTTTTGCGCTTCCTGAACCACTACCCCAGCCACCTTTGGGTCTGGGCACTTGCGGGGCGGCTAGAAGTCTTCTTCTGGATCTGGGTCGCGCTGAACGTCATTTATCTTGCACGAGGCTGGTTTGGTCTCGTGCTGCGCTTCGGACGACGCTGACTTTGCGTGCGGCTTCGCTGTTTGCGCTCACCGCGCTGGCCTGCGCGCGTGGTCCCGGCCCCTCCCAGGCTGAGGCGTCGCGCGCCTCCGATGCGGGGACGGGGGCGCCGTCCGCCGCGGCATCATCCGATGGGGTGTCGGGCAGACCCATCGCAGAGCGGGGACAGGTTTCGGCTCTCCTCGTGCAGCGTGAGCCGAGCCGGGGCGAGGCCCGCCGCACGGTCCTGCGGGCGCTCGAGAATGAGCCCCTCCTTCGCTCGCAGCTTGCAGCTCTCCGCGCCCATTTCGGCACGAGCACGCGCGGCCCATACGCGATGCAATACATCGAGCTCGCCGGCGGACGCACAGCGGTGCTGGTCACGAGACCAGACGAAACGGAGCCCATCGTCATGGGTCTCGACCGCGACCAGCTGGTCTGGTCGAGGCCGCGTCCGACGGCCGGCATCGCCCCGCCGCTCGTCCACCTTGCGATCGCTCCTCGCCCCGATGGCGGGGTCGCTCTCTTCGGCTACGTCGCGTCGATGCACCTTGTCATATCGCGGATGTGGGCAGACGACGGTAATCCATTCGCGGACCTGCAGGTGTTCGCGCCGGCCGCGTGCGATGCCTTGTCTGCGGCATATGCGCCGAGGCAGGGCTGGATCGTAGCGTGTACGTCGAGCACGGGCGTGCTCGCGCAGCGCGTTCGCGAGAACGGAACGATCGCGTGGGGCGAGCACGGGGAGCGCCTGACCACGCTCGGGGTCACTGCGCCGCTGACGATCGCGTTCGACACACCTACCACGAGCGTTCTCCTGCAGCGCGTTCGCGGCGTCGGGGGAGATCACTTGCTCGCCACCCGATACGACGGCGATGGCCTCCCGCTCTGGCCCGCGCCGGTCGACGTGGGTGGCCTGCCGGGCGGTGCGCACAGGCCCGGTCAGGCTATCGAGGACCGATTCGTCGCTGTGCCGGTCGCAGAAGGAGTCATCCGCGTCGCGCTTCCTCGCGGGCTCGAAGGCAGTAGGCCGCCGGCCGCGGAGATCGGGTCGGCAGGAGATGTTCACCTCGTGAAGTGACCGGCCCGTCGTGCGGAGCTTCGCGTTCGATGAGAAACGGCGCGCTTGCAGAGGGCATTCCGCTGCGAGTGCCGATCTTCGGGGTCACTCGAATGCCGCGCCCTTATCAAGAAGTTGCTTTCGAAACGTGTATGTAATGATCCGTGCGATTCGTCGCTGGGCTCGCGTTGCTTGCTGTCCTAGGCACCTCGCCGCGCGCTCTTGCCGCGAACTCGCGTGTTGACGTCGGCGCACAGGAGGTGCTCAGACGGGCCGCGAACGACTATCTCGCGATGAATTACGCGAAGGCGGCGGCGCAGCTCGACCACGCCCTCCGCACGTGCGGCGCCACCCAGTGCGCTCCGATCACGAGGGCTGCGCTCTGGCGCGACCTCGGCACGATGCAGTTCAGGATGGGCGATAGAGGACTCGCCATCAAATCGTTCGCGGCCGCGGTCGCGCTCGCTCCGGAGCTGGACCTCAATCCGGACTACGACACGCCGGACTTGCGTGCCGTGTGGGCGGAGGTGCAGCGCGGCGCGTCCGCGCCGACCGGCGATTTCGACCACGATCCGCCCACCGAGCAACGGACGAACACGCCGTTGCCGATCTACGTGCAGGGCGCGGGAGCCGACATCGCGCGCGTCGTCGTGAAGTACCAGCCGGCCGGTGCGAGTGACTGGAATAGCGTCAATCTTGCGCGGACCGGCGCGGGGTGGGGAGGCCTCATTCCGTGCTCGGACGTCCGGGCGGGCACCCTCAGGTATTATATTCAGGCGTTCACGGCGGCTCTCGACCCGGCTGGCGCGAACGGCGACGCGAAGCGACCGTACATCGTCGCCATCGGCGACGAGGTCACCGGTGAAGCGCCGCACCTGCCGGGGGCCAAGCCGCCTGCGTCGTGCGAGAAGGGCCGCGGCGAACGTGTCGCAGGCGATCAGGGCCAAAGCGACCAGACGGCCTCCACGTCTTCCGATGCCGACGTGCCGGAGTTCACCAAGGGGGAGACGGTCCGTGCGGAGGCGAACGGACCGCGCCTCTGGCTTGGCGGCGCTGCGACGATTGACTTAATGACCCTCCCCTCGGGCGACAACCTGTGCCACCTCGATCCTCGCACGGCCGCCCCCGGCAACACCGCCAACGTGTACTGCGTGACTGGCGACGGGGCTGATTTCCCGCTCCGCAACGACGGCGGTGCCCAGAACGCGGCGCTCATCCCCGGACGGGCGGGCCACTCCGGGGGCGACGTCGTCTCGGGCGGCGCGCGCCTGATGCTCGCACTCGACGTGGCTGTCAATGCCAACTGGCTCACCGGCGTTCGGGTCGGCGCCGTCTTCGGTGAATACCCGGCGCAAGCGGCGGTGCGAGAGGGGTTCGCTCCCGGCGTGAGTTACCACCTCGAAGGACGGGTCTCCTGGGTCATGGGAGATCACCCGCTGCAGCGGGGGGGGATCGCGCCCGTCTTCTTCGTCGGCGGCGGCGTGTCCGAGTTCGACGAACACGCGTCGAGTGCCGTGACGGTCAAGGCGTACCGAGACCCGAGGGGCACAAGCCATCCCGCGCAGACGCAGGCCGTCGATCTGTGGGTGACGAATGGTCCGGCGTTCGCGGTGGTGGGAGTGGGGCTGCGTTACGCGCCCGTCCGGCGAGTCGCCATCACGGCGGCCCTTCGAGGAGCGGAGTCATTCGGCAAGAACGGGCTCATCCCCACGGTCGGCCCGGAGCTGACGGTGCAGTACGGGGCGTGGTGAGGGGGGAGCGCGGCTTTGCCGGCACTTCCGACGTGGCAAGCGCGCGCTTAGCGGACGCCGTATTCGCGAGAAGCTCGCGCGTACCAGTAGCTGAATGAGACCAAGCCCGCGATCTGGGCCCAGAAGAGGTCGTCCGCGGGGTCGTAGCCCTGCGCGATGGCGTCTAGGACGCTTTCGACTCGCTCGAATCTCACCCAGCCATCGAGGCGCTCGCGGACCACTGGGTCGCGCACCGTGCGACGTACGCCGGGATGGCTCACGATCGTGCGAAGAAGGTCCGACGGCAAGCGAATGTCCTTGGATTGCAGCCGGATCGCGTCAGGGACTCTGCCGGCCGCCGCGTCGGGCAAGAAGGCCTTGGGCTCCCGGGACAGCATCCATTCCGCGGGGATCGCGAGGACGAGCTCGATGACTCTTCGGTCGAGCAACGGGGAAACGAGCGCGATGCCAAATGTCGATGCGATCTGCCTTTGGGTGGCAAACGCGCCGGCAATCGCCGGGTTGGAGAGCCAACGTGTCGTCTCACCGGCGAAATCGAGCTCAATCTGCGCTTCGTAAAACGCCTGGGTGGCGCGTTCGAACGCTCGCTGAGCGGCCGCGCCCGAACCCAAATAGCTCGGTCTACGCCGCACGTCGTGCACGCGACGGGACGCCCATGCGCGCTGAGCGCGTTTGCTGAGCAGCGGCAGGACGAACGCTCGAGCCAATGTCGCACGACGCGCGCCCCGGCGCGACTGAAGGTGCTGCCATGCGGCGCTCCATCGGCCCTGCCGAATCGCCTCCCGCGCACCGAACAAAACGCTGAAAAGCTCGTCTCCCCCTTCGCCATCTATCATTGCACGAAAGCCTGCATCCTCTGCCGCCCGCCAAAGTCGAAGACGTGATGGCAGCAGTGCGAGCGGCGTCATATTCGGATCGTCGGCGAGCACGGAGTCGTCGAGAGCCGTCAGGTCGATGGCGTCTGAGCAATCGAGACGGTGGTTTTCGATCCGATCGGAGTAGGCCTCCTCGAGCTTCGCAATGGCCGCGCTCTCATCCGCTTCCCGCCGCGGCGCAACAATCGAGAAGGCGGCCATGCGACCCGCGCTCAGCTGCCGGCGGGCAATGGCGGACGCGATGGCTGCCGAGTCGAGGCCGCCGCTCAACGCAAGACAGGTCGGATGGGCGTGCACGAACAGCCGATCGAGCGCCGCGTCGAGCTGCTCCCAAAACGCGTCCACCCAGGCGGCGCGGTCAACCGCGCGTGTCGGGCCTCGAGCTATGAGGCGATCGAAAGCAACGAGCTCGACAATGCCCGCGCGAGCGACGAGCGCGACCCCGGGTAACAAGCGGCGAACGCCCTCGAGCGGAGTCGTTCCGGCGGGCGCCGACCAAAAGCCAGTGAGGAGATGAGCGAGGTGCGTTTCGTCGAGCGAACGACTGGCACGTGGATGAGCGAGCAGATGCAGCGCGCGCGAAGACACGGCGATGGTTTTGGCGTCGAACCAGTAGACGAGAGGAGCGCGGCACGCGGCATCGCTGGCAGCGAGGAGCAGCCGCGCGGTGGAATCGAAGAGCACGAAGGTGAATGGCGGCGAGAGATGGGACGTGCAGCCGGTGCCATGAAGACGAAAAGCCCGCGCGATTTCGCTCGCGTCCGGACCGCCGATCGTTTCGCTGGCGACGACGAGATCCCCATCGACACAACGAGTCGCAAACGAACCCTGACTCGCGAGCCAGGCTCGACCATGTTCAGGTGCCTTGCCGACCGTGTCGAACTCCAGCCCCGCAACGTATGCTCGCGCCCCTGGCGTCTGGCCAACTGCTTCCCACAGCGCTGCGATCGTCATCCGGCTGGTAACGACGTCATAACGCGCGGTTGCGTGCTTGACACGCTAAACGGGACCATTACGGTACGCCTGAATGCGTGGTCACGCTCGCGCAACTGGTCATGCAGTGGGCTGGAGCCTGTGCTTCGTGTAGTCTTGTGCAATCCCCCGTGGAGGGCGTGTCATGGCCGATGAAGCAAACGACGTGAAGGTGGCTTCTCCGCCGGAAGCGGACGTCGTCACGCCCCGTCCTGTGTACGAACGGCCAGTTCTTCGGCACCTTGGGTCAGTGAACCGCGTCACGCTGTCGCAGAGTCATCAACGATTCGGCGACGGCGTCAAAACCAAGGCCACGCGAGGTTGATGCAGCAAGCATGCTCGTCGCTGCAGTGCATGCTGACGGGGCGGTCGCAGCACAAGAACTCGTCGCACGCACACGAAGCCTCGTCGGAAGGCCTGACCTTGTCGCGTCGGCAGGTGATGGTGTCGTGGCAGGCTGGTTTTCTCCAGCTCCACTAAGCCTGGTGGGAGAGCGCCTCGTAGAGGGCTGGCTCGACGATTGGTCACCCGAAGGCCAACTCGGGTGGGATTTCGACGAGCGTCTCGCAACGGCTCGAGGTGACTTCGCGCTGGTTGCGCTTGCGTGCGGAGGGCTGGTCGCCGCTTCCGGGCCGGGCGGGGGTCACCGTCCGGTGTTCGTCGTGAACCAACCGCGCTGGGTGGCTGCGTCCACGCGTCTTCGAGTTGTGCTCGCATTGCTCGAGACGCGTCCGGGCTTGGACATCGATTACCTGGCATCCAGCGTTGCTATCGAGACCCCGCTCGTTCCCTCGGCCACTCCCTACCGTGGCATACACCATGTGCCGCTCGGGCAAGCATGGCTATTGCGCGCGGGGACTGAGGATCAACGACGCTCCACTCTTCTTGATCTTCCGCAGGTGGAAAACACAGCGAGCGAACGGGAAAACTCCGCGCTGCTGAGGGAGACGATTGAGCGCGCCGTCATTCGGGCCACTCGCGGGGCAACAAAGGTGGGAGTGGCCTTGAGCGGCGGTTTGGACTCCAGCTCGGTTCTCGGCACCATGGCTATTTTGCGGCAACGCGGAACGATTGCGTCCGATGTCGAGGCCTTCTCATGGGAGTTCGATACCCCCGATCCTGCCGACGACCGGCCCTTTCGGCGGTCGGTAGAGCGGCGACTCGGCGTTCGCTCCCATTCCGTTGCGCCCGCGGAGGCAGCGCCGTTCGTGCGGCGCGGCATGGTGCTGGACGCGATGCCCTGCACGGATTGCCCTTGTCCGCTTTGGATTGCGCTCGATCGTGCCGCTCGTCGGCGCGGCATCAATCGCATCCTGACCGGCGCGGGGGGAGATAACGTGTTGGAGGGCGACCCTACCTTGTTTGGCGAACTCGCTTTACGAGGTCGCCCGATAGACGCGGTTCGGAAAGCGATTTTCCTCCGTATGGGGTACACGTCTCCGTGGTCCCGAGTCCGGGACTTCGTGGTAAGGCCCGTCGTTCGCGCAATGACCCCGGAGACCCTTCGGGCGCGCTACCGTATGCGGCGAGAGCGCCGCTGGCTGGACTGGATGGGCTCGCGGTTCGACCGCTGGCTTGTCGACCGGAACGCCAGCGGATCGGCGCAGGCCATTACGCTCAATTCGTCACCTGCTGAGCGCTACGCCGCCCTGGCATGCATGCCCTTCTTGGCAGACGTCGTACTTCTGCGCTCTCAACAAGAGGAGGCAACGCAGTACCACCGCATCGACCCGCTCTTCGACGACGAAGTCCTGCGGTTCGTCGCGTCGCTACCGCCGTTGGCCCTTTTGGCAGGTGGTTACGCTCGGGGGCTGCTCCGCCAAGCAATGGCCGACTGTTTACCTGTGGAGGTCCGAACGCGGCTCAGGAAGGCGTACATCGACCCGGCGTTCGTCGGCATGGTCGCAGCCTCGGGCGGATTTGAGCGAATGGAAGACCTCGCGCGCGTGAGCCGCCTCGCCGATTTAGGCTTGGTCGAACCCAAAGCGTACCGCAAACACTTTGATCGCATGTCGACGCATCCGCTCGATGGTGTCTGGTCCAGCGCGTGGCCGGCGCTCGCGGTCGAAGAGTTCTTGCGACAGTACGACGAAGGTTGGACATCGTGATGGCGCCGTGGTTGGACCAGGTCGCCTGGCAGCGTAGCCTGGTGCTTGACGACCGAAGCTTTCGATGGGGTCGTATCGACACGGACTTCGTGGCGCAGTGGTCGAACCTGGTCATTGTCCGAACCAGCGCATCCGGCCACGTGAAGATCGTCGTGCCCCATGCCGACGCGCCTCCTCAGCTCGTGGAAAAAACGCTGAGGGGCGAAATGGCGGCGTTCGCCCGGTCCCTCGCGGGCGGTCTTTCGCTTCATGCGTCCGCCGTCGCGCTTTGCGGGCGAGCGCTGCTGCTCACGGGAGCGAGCGCGGCCGGAAAGTCGACGATGGCGTCTATCCTTTGCGAGTCATTCCGAGCGGAGCTTCTTGCCGACGATGTCGCCGGACTCGCGGCCCGAGCTAGCAGCGTCTTCGTTGAACCCAGCGAGCTCAGCGTATGGCTCGAAGATTCGTACGGAACGAAGTCGCCATTGCGGAGACGGGCAGCCAAGAAAGCTGCGGAGCTAGTTGCTCTCGTTGCGCTTCGCTTTGACGAGTCGGCGAACCGACCTGAGCTAGTGCGTGTTAGGGGTGCCGGGACCATCGGCTGCGTGCTCGATGGGGTTTTGCGTTTCGACCTCTCGCCAGAATTGAGGGGGCGCGAATTCAACATGCTCTTGGATTTGGTGACGACGGTTCCGATGTGGCAACTCGTTCGAGCTCGCACGGCGCCGCGAGAACAGGTGGCTGAATTACTAGCCTCGCTGGTGCAACCATCAACGGGCCATCGATGAGGCAGCGCGTATGAATGAGGCGAAGAGCGCCGGATCTAGCGATCGCGTCATCGTGGCGGCCGATGTGCGGTTCCGCCAAATCGACGATGAGATCGTGATCGTTGATTTGGCAGGCGGCGAATATTTTGCCTTGAACAACGTCGGCGCGAAGATTTGGCAGGCGCTTGCGGCGGGCGAGACGCCATCGCAGATTGCTGTCGCGCTGGGACTTCAATACGGCGTCGCTCCGGAAACGGTGCTGAGGGATTGTCTCGACCTGGTTGGCGAACTCCTGGCTTGCGGTCTCGCCCGGCGGGTGCTCGGATGAGCGCGTCGACGAAGCTGCTCGATGACATCGCGATGCGCGTTCTTCACCGCGTGGCGTGGCTAGCTCTTCGCGTTCAGTCGCCGCTCGAAGCGCGACGGACTGTTCTGCGACTGGGCTCCAAGATGACGCCCTTCAGTGGCGTTGCGGAAGCCCAGAGGGCTGCTTCCTGCCTTGGGCGAAAGGGATCGTGCTTAAGTCGATCCCTCGCGATCGCCGCAAGGTTGCGCGACTCGAGCGTCGTGATTGGCGTGGATGTACGGCACTCAGCGGTCGTGAGCGCACACGCGTGGGTGGAGTTGGAGAGCGAAATTGTCGACGGCAGCCCCGGCGTGCCACGGGGCGAAAGACTGGCATCCTTCTGAGCGGCCGCACAGAAGACGATGCAATCCAAAACCGAACGGCGTATGGTTGCTTAGCTTCAAACTTTCCGTGGAGGGAACGAGCATGAGGAACGCACGTCGCGTTGTTGGGATACTGGGGGCCCTCGCGGGGGGCGTTCTGTCATGTGGCGGGGTCCTCGCGGGATGCGGAGGTGATGACAGCGGAGTGGTCTCGTCGGCTGACGGCGGCGACGCCACGGCGGATGGCGGTCGCGACGCTCCGACGATAGGCGTCGATGCGCGCGCCGACGTCTCGGCGGATGGCCAGATGGTGGATGCGCGCGCGGACACGGCCGCTCCGCTCGACGGCGGCCGGGACGTCTTTGTGCCGGACGCGACGGTGGATGCGCGGCCGGAGGGCGCGGCGGACGCCACATTGGATACCATTTGCACGACTTGTGTTGACGCGCGCGCGGACGCGACTCTGGACGCGATGGACGCGATGGAGGCGACTCCCGATGTCACGGTTGACGCTCCGCTGGACACTTCCTCGGATGTTGCACTCGATGCGGGGGCCGATGCGCCATTCGATGCGATGCCGGACGTGGCCGATGTCGGTCCCGATCGCTCCGCGGAATTGGCGTTTCCGACTCAGGTCGCGAATGCGTTGTGCGCTCAACTTGCGCTTTGCTGCTTTCCCGATGGAGGTACGTCGCAATTCGACATGAATGGGTGCTCCGCGCAAATCGTAGGCAGCGGCTATCAATTCAGCAGTGTTGGCCAGTATGCGATCAACAACGGGAACATTCTGTACGATCCGGAGGCCGGGGCTGCATGTCTCGGCTCGATCAACTCGCTGGCCGGCGGGTGCATGGTCACGTCCGCGCTCCAACCACAACTGATTAACAACTGCTTCGGAGCGTTGACGGGGACCCTAGCGGCCGGAGCGGCCTGCACCGCATCGCTCGAGTGTGCTCCTGGCAATTTCTGTGCACCAACAGACGGAGGAGCAACCGGCGTGTGCGCCGCACTTCATTCTGTTGGCCAGCCTTGCGGGGCTTTCGGGGACAACGCAACGCAAAATCAATCGAGCGAAATCTGCTCCTATCGCGCTTCCGGCAATACCGGCATGACCTGTCGGACGATTGATGGCATGGGAAATTTCACCGAGGCAGGTACCTGGAGTTGCCAGCCTCAATATGCGGTGAACGCGATCTGCAACATTGATACGGACTGCGTCGCGCCGATGATATGCGACACCTCCCTCAACGGCGGGACGTGCGTTTCCACTGGTCGGGTTCTACTGGCGCCCTCCAACTGCGGCACCTTCATCCTGGACGCCGGCGGCGGGGGCTGACAACTCAGCCAGTGAGGGGCCCCGAGGCTAGCCTCCTCGGGGCGTACTCCTTCAGTGACTCTCTCGTCGCCGCTTCGCATCCTTCTCCCGCTTGCGTCGCGACAGGACCGCGCCCGGCTCGCTGCCATCGTTTTGCTCGGAACCATCGAGCGCATCGCCGTCGTGGCCGCTGCTTTCGGGTTCGCGCGCGATGCGCTTCTTTCCACCGTTCTCGCAACCGCCGCAGCGCTTGCTGTCCTCGTAACGCGTCGTGCGTTTGCCGCCATCACCCTGCGGAGCGTCCGCGCCGGGGTTGCGTCGGCCATCGTTCAATGCCTGCTAGCGTCCGAGTCTCCGTCCGCGGCGCCGTGCGAAGAGGACGACACGCTTTCGACCGCAGTAGCGGGCCTGCAGGATGCGCCGCAGTTCCTCGCTGGCCAAGTGCCCGCGCTAGGAGCCGATTCGATGGCCGCCTTGGCAATTGCGCCGATCGTGGCTTTCCAGCTGCCGTCCCGAGTGCTGCTGGTCGCGGTCTTGGCGATCACGTGTGCGTCTGCCGTCGTCGGAGGTGCGCTTCGGCTCACGACGCGCTGGTCGGCCACGGCGCAGCGAGCGTTCTCGGTCGTGTACGACGATCTTGCCGCCGCCATTGGCGGGCGCCTGGAGATCATCGCCAGCGGCCGAGCCGGTCGCTTTCACAAGGACGTCGCCGGTCACCTGGCTTTCTGGCAGCGGGAGCAGGCGAGAGCCTCGTTTCGCATCGCTCTCGCGACGCGCCTACCGCTGCTTGCAGCGGCGGCCGCCGCCGGTTTGGCGATCTGGATAGACGGAACTGCGCGCGGTCTTTTCGCGCGCCAGGCACTAGGGCAAGGACTGGTCGTTGCGAGCATCGCGCCAATGTTCATCGGGGTCTTGCGCGGGTGCTTCGAATGGGTCCGTTCGACCCAGACGCTGCGTCCGCTCCTCGTGATGCTGGCGGGGGACGAACAGACGGTCGTCCGGCCAACCCGCTCGTCGGCGGTCCTGTCCGGATTGCCACGACGAATTGAATGGTCAGGAATTTCGTTCGCGTACCGTTCAGGCGGCTCGGAATCGCGATTCGTGCTCCGCCATCTGACCGGAATATGGACGCCCCAAACCGCAATCGCCATCAGTGGACCGAACGGCTCGGGGAAGAGCACGTTTCTTAGGCTGATTCTGGGCATCGGAACCCCTCAATCGGGACGAATCCTCGTCGGTGGAACGGACCTGCTCGGTCTCGACATCGAGGCGTGGCGCCGTTCGGTCGCATACCTTCCGCAGCGCCCGTTCATCCCGGAGCGCGCGACCGTGCGCGACGCGGTGCATTTCATTGTCGAAGGCGCACCTGATTCCCGGATACGCGACGCGCTTGCACGCGTTGATCTTTGGCCCGCACTTGCCAATCACACGTCGGATGATCCGCTCGGAGTGCGGGTGCTGACCCTCTCCGCCGGCCAGCGGCAGCGCTTGGCGCTAGCTCGCGTCCTGTGCCAGAACGCGCGCATCGTGCTCCTCGACGAGCCGGACGCAAACCTGGACGCGGCGGGCGTCCAATGCGTCATCCGGATCGTGCGCGAGATCGCGACGGGGGGAATGGTGGCTTTCGCAGCGCACACGCGAGAGCTTTTGGACGCGGCCGATGGCGTCGTGCCTCTCTATGCGCCAACGCCGCGAGCGTACTGAAGGAAGCTGTTTCAGGTAACTCACCGTTCCTCCACCCGCGGACAATCCTCCGTCGGTGCGGACCCCGTTCTCGAGAGGACGACGGCGCGCTCCGGCTCTCCCCAGGCGGCGATGAGGGCAAAGTGCTCGAACGAGCAGGGCGTGATCTCTGCGTTCGAGACGCCGCGTTCTCTCAGCTCCAGACCGCGGAGTGCCTGCGCGTCGCGGCGCTCTGACCGCCCGCGGCCGGGCGAGTCGCTCCAGCGGGCCGGAAGGAACGCGCACCACGTTCCGGCGAGCGCCGCTGCGGTGATGGCTATCGCCGCGCGAACAGGGCCATGCACGGCGGCCCTGTCGCTCGACGTGAAGATCGCATCAACGCCCATTCCCACCAAGATCCACCAGGTCCCTGCCAAGGCGCGCGCAGCGTGGTGCGTTGGGGCGCCGTCACCAAGGTCACCGGCGACCAAAAAGATGTCCGTCGCGACGACGGCCGCCATCGCCCAGCTCCACCTGTCGCGGAGCGTCGGCCAGGCGACCAAGCCCGCGATTCCGATTCCTCCGAGGAGCAGGACCTCCGGCGTCTCTTCTGCCAGGGCCCGGGGATAGCCCAGCAGCTTGTCCAACAAGCTCACGTCAGCCGCTCCGATTGCGCGCCGAAAGGCGCTCACCCGCGAGAGGAAATGCAGCGCGCTTCCATGTGCGTACTCGTTCCATGCCATCCATGAGATGGGGCCCGCTGTGGCGAGCAGGGCGCAACGTGCGTGGTGCCACACCGAGCGCCGGGCGCGCGCTGCGTCCAACGCTTGCCATGAGCAGAGCGCTGCCATGATGGCGCAGGCGGGCCACGCCTCGTACCGACAAAGCGCCGCGCCAAGGAGCGCCGCGCCAGCCCACGGCTGGGCGCGTTGAGTCGCCATTGCGATCGCCCCCGCAGCCGTGAGCGCCCCGGCCCAACCCTCGGGCACCGTTGCCACGCCGAGCCACGCGTTCCAGGGAAGGCCGAGCGCCGCCGCGGTTGCGATGATTGCCGCGCCTCGGCGGACCCGGGCGCTTCGCATCGCCAGGTACGGCGCAGCCACGCTGGCCGCCCCCACCGCGAGCGCAACACCGCGGGCGACGCTCAACGAGCGCCCTAACAGAATCATCGCGGTGCCCTCAAGCCAGAAGGGGAGTGGCAACCAACTCGTTCCGCTCGGGTCCAGCCGTGGAGCACGCGCGAACTGCTCCGCAATCACCGTCCGGGCGTAGTCGTCGTCAGATATGTGCGAAAATCCCTGGTGAAGTACCCAGAAGCCGAGCGCGAGCTTGGCCGCGACGAGTAGCGCTGCGTCGGTGAACCAGCCCGTCGCCACCCCACCGCGCTCGCCGGCAGCGGCGGTCGGCGGGAAGCGGGCGATCACTTCCCGCCAGCGCCCGGTGATGTGTCGGCTGGTGCCGCGGCGGGCTTGGGCTTCGCGGCCTTCACCCGCGTGCCCTCGTTGCCCTTGCCTTTGCGCTGCTCCTCGA
>JALYHV010000090.1 GCA_030776205.1 Myxococcota bacterium
GGGGAGTGGGCCCGCTGCCGTGGCCTGCGGCCAACACCATCCTCTGTCAGATCGTGCCACCCACGTTCCCGACGAAGACGTGCACCGTCACGGACGCCGTGTACGGCGCCAAAGCCGACGGAACCACCGACGACACCGACGCGTTCAAGAAGGCCATCGCGGACTGTTCCCAGGCGGGCGGCGGTCACGTGATCGTGCCTTCCGGCTCGTACGTCAGCGGTGCCATCGAGCTGCTCGACAACATCGACCTTCAGTTCCAAATGGGCGCCGTCATCAAGTTCAGCGGGGACGTCACCAAGTATCCCATCGTCCTGACGCGCTACGAGGGCATCGAGCTGATGAACCATTCACCGATGATCTACGCCTACAAGCGCACGAACATCGGAATCACCGGTCCCGGCGTCCTCGACGCCTCCGGCACGGGCAGCTGGAACACGGGCTCCAGCCGGGCGCCCCTCGAAGTGTACGCCAACAGCAACACGCCCGTCAGCATGCGCGCCGCGGGAGGCTGCTGCCGGAGCACGTTCGTCGAGCCCTATTCGTGCACGAACGTCCTCATTAAGGGCATCACCCTGCGCGGCGCCCACTTCTGGCAGATTCATCCGACGCTCTCCACCAACGTGACCGTCGACGGCGTTCACGTCACCGACTCGGGGCTGTCCAACGACGACGGCTTCGATCCCGAGTCGAGCGACCACGTCCTGCTCACCAACAGCACCATCGAGTCGTCGGACGATGCGATGGCCATCAAATCCGGGCGCGACGCGGACGGACGGCGCATCAACGTCCCCACGTCGAGCTTCGTCTTCATGCATTCCTCGTTCGCCAGCAAGGTCGGCCTGCTGACGCTCGGCAGCGAAGCCACCGGAGGAATTCACGACGTGTACGGCTACGACATCAAGACTACGGCGGCGGGCGTCACATACGTCCTCCAGATCAAGGGCAACACGCAGCGCGGAGGGGTCGTGACGAACGTCCACCTCGACACCGTCGTCTCGAGCAACGTAAGGAGCAAGGTCGTCAACGCGGACATGCATTACATGGGACAAACGGGGCCTTACATGCCTATGTACGGCAACTTTAGCCTCTCGAACGCGACCATCGGCGGAGCCCCCCAGGTGCTCAACTTGGTGGGCCTATCGGCCGCGACCCCTCTCGGACCGGTCGTCATGTCGAACAGCACGTACACGAACATCGGCAACGCGATGAACGTCGCGCAAAACGCCACGGTGACGTGGAACAACGTGACAATCAACGGCGCTCCGGCGCATTAGGCGCCTTGGCCTGCCAAGCCCTCGCGGGCGACTACTGCGCTCCGGTCATGCTGATCGCCTGCGCCGCATCGCCCGCGCGGGACCTGGCCAGCATCGCCTTGCGCGACAGCTCCAGCTCCGCGCGCGTCTCGAAGGGCTGCGGCGAGGCCGCCGTAGCGCGCAAGTATTCGCCCAAGTCGACGATGTCCCAGCCGGGACGCGAAGGGTGCGCTGCATCCCACCGGCTTGCTTCGATCCAGCGAAGCAGCCGGTTGAACGCCTTTACGGAAGGCCAGTGCACATCGTGCAACAACACGATCCCGCCTTGATCATATTCGAGCTGCTGCTGGAGCGATTGCGCGATGGCCGAGGGGTCGCTCCGCTTCATGTCCTCGGCGTCGATGCTCCAGAGGAGCAGCTCGAGGTGCCGATCACGAAGGGACTGCTCGAGCCAGGGGTCTAGCTCGCCGTACGGTGGCCGGAAGAGCCAGGGCCGCCTGCCTATCGCGTGCTCGATGACGGCAGCCGAGTCGTCGATCTCCGCGAGGGCTGCGGCATGAGATAGCCCCGTCAGTACCTTGTGATCGAGCGTGTGGTTGCCGATGAAGTGTCCGGCATCCGCTATGCGCTTTGCCCAACGGCGACTCTCCACGGCGCGCGAATCGTTGCCCTCCAGGTACTTGCCGATAAAGAAGAACGCTGCCCGCACGTGGTGTTGCCCGAGAATGTGGAGGAGCGTCGGTGCGGTCTCGGGGAACGGGCCGTCGTCGAACGTAAATGTGATGAGGCGGCGCCCATCGCCAGCCCGGTGCAACGGCCCCTCCGCAAGGAGCCAAGCACGGCTGGCTCGCTCGTCCGCGTTGATGGCCGGCCATGGCAAGAGCGGCGGATCGGGCAGCGTCGACCCATCGACGGTCGGCGGGTCGCGGTCCAGCGGGGGAACCATCGAGGGCGTCGCTGCGTTCGCCGCCCCGACCACTTTTGCGATGACGCGTGAGCCAGCGGCGAACACGGTCTGCGCATCGGGGCGACCGAGGCCAAACCAGGTGCCGAGCCCCAGCACGATAAGCGGGATCGTCGCGCGCGAGAGGGCGGCCATCGGCGGCGCGATCCTAGGCGCCTGCGCCAGGCGGGCCAACTTAGGGGGCCGGCGCGGCCGACCGTTGCCCTACGGATAAACGCCGGCCGCGCGCGCCGGTTCCCCCCAGGCGGCCCGCCACCACGGGTCGACGCCCCACCTCGCGGCGAAGGCATCCCGGACTACGAGCTCCGCCGCTTTTCCGCGCGGCGAAAACCCCCACGGGGCCTCTTGGGAGACGTCATCCGGATCGGCGTACAGGCGCCAGACGAAGAACCCCGCGAAGTCCGGTTCTTCGAGCAGCGGCGCGAGCAGCGCTCGGTAAGCCTGCTCCTGCGCCGCCTCGTCGACCACGACGTGGCTCATCGAGTCGGGCCACTCCCAGGGCCGAAGCGCGGGGTCCGCGCGCGTCGTATATCCCGCCTCGGTGAACATCACCGGTTTGCCCCATCTCTCGGCGAGGGCGTGGACTTGTTCGCGCACGGAGCGCGCGTTCTCGAGCATCTTCGAGGCCGGCGCATTGGGCTCTTGTGCGAGCGGATAGAACGCATTGATGCCGATAACGTCGACGTCCCCCAGAATCACCGTCTGCTCGACGTCGTCCCAGTTCGCCGAATACGTCAAGAGCCCGTGGTACACGCGACGGACGGCGCGAATCGCGCGGGCGAAGCTCGGCGCGCGCGGCGTAGTCACCCAAGTGCGAAGCTCGACGCCGACCGAGAGCATGTCCGCCCCAGCGCTTTCCGCGACGATTGCCCAAGTGCGCACGAACCGCTCGTAGCTCGCGGCCCAGCGGCCCCACGCTTCGTCGCTTCCCGGGTTCATTAGCCCACGCCACTCGCCCGACTCGACCCAGAGGTGAGGAACGATCATCACGCGCAGCCCCTCGGCGTGGGCCATGAGCACCGCGCGCAGTACGCGGCTCCGGTTCTCTTCGAAGGGCGCCTCGAACGTCAGGTCCACCCCTGCGCCGGCGAGGTTCGCCACGCGTCCGAAGGGCGTGATGGCCACCCAGGTTGCGCCCATCGCGCGCGCTTCTCGGAGAGAACGCTCGTAGGCGGGCGAGCCGTAGCCGACGCCTGGGTGATACCCGTTCTCTATGGGCCCGATCGTCACTCCGCGGACACCGCCGATCTCGGCGCGCCGCCATGCGTCCGCGCCCGGCGCCGTCCAAGCGAGCTGCAGCGCCAGCGCGACGGCGAGCGACGTCACCCCTGCGACCCTTGCAGCAGATCGTCCGTGAGCGCGTCGAGGTTCGCCACCACCACGTGCGCGCCCGCCCCAATGAGCTCGGCCGCGGAATACGCGTGCGCAACGCCTACGCAGCGCAGCCCCGCCCCTCGGGCGGAGGCCACACCGCCGAGCGAGTCTTCGACGGCCACCGCGCCCCCGCCGTGGCCCATCCGGCGCAGCTCTTCGGCTGCGGCCCGATAAGGCGCGGGGTCCGGCTTGGACGGGATCGGCCGGTCGGCGCTGACGATGAACGCGACGGCGCTCGAGATGCGCATCTTCTCCAGGGCAAACACGATCTCTCCCTCGAACGCCCCGGACACGATCCCGACCGGTCCCTGCGCCGCGCGACGCGCCACGAGCTCTGCCGCGCCGGGGAACACGCGGAATTCCTCCGCGAACCGCGCCATGAAGCGCGCGCCCTTCGCCTCCACCAACGCCCGGACCCGCTCCTCCGATTCGGCGGCGGACGGACCCGCGGGCGTGCCGCGCGGGCCGGTTCGCTCGGAGAGCAAGGCGCGGAAGACGCCGGCGTCGTCGAAGCTGAGGTAGCGCGCGGCATACGTGGCTTCGTCGATGGCGAGGCCCTCGCTCGCGAGGACGTCGTTGAACGCCGCGAGGTGCACGGGCTCGCTGTCCACGAGCACGCCATCGAAATCGAAGAGCGTGGCGGTGACCACCAGCGATGGCTTTTACTTGGACGAGCGCGCAAGGTCGAGCGCGATGAGTACCGCCCGCCCGTAGCGTGCCTCAAAGGACTGACTCGCGACCGCGTACCCCGCCCGCCGGAGGACGAGGAGGTGCGGCCCCGCTCGGACTTCGAGTGACAGCGGCGTCGGCGCCGCAACTCCCTTGCCATCGAGCACGATGGTAGCCCCGGGCGGGCTTGTGGTGACGGTCAGCACCGAGGTGCGCTCGCGCAGCGCTCGTGCCTCGCGCTCGGCATCTGCGCGATCGTCGGGGGCGAGGTCGCGGCGCGCCAGGTATTCGTCGACTGCGACGGCCGCGCCTTCCCAATCATCGAGCCGCTCCAAGCTTCGCACGACGTTCCACAGCTCGCTCGACGGACCACCGAGGCGCAAGGCAGCCCGAAAGTACCGAAGTGCGTCGACGTAACGCGCCTCGCGAAAGCTCCGCACTCCTTGCTGATCGAGCTCTCGCGCGGCGATCACGTCCGCACGGGATCGAAGGAACGTGCCCTCCTCGTCATCCGCGCAGCGTGTCCGAGCCGCACGTCGCCCGCCAGCGGTGCACGCCGTCGCTGCCAAGAGCGCAATGACGAGAGCTCGCATGGATACTTGGCGGCCGAGGTTCATCACGCCGCGACGAGCACGACCCGCGTGATCTCCGGCGGAGCGCTCACGCGCGCCGGGGGGCCCACGGTGCCGAAGCCGCGGTTCACGTACAAGGTCGTGCCGCCCACGCGGTACGCACCCGCGAGGTAGTCAAGGAAGAGAGCCGCAGGCCGAAAGCCGGGGTTGATCTGCCCACCGTGGGTGTGTCCACTCAGCTGGAGGTCGACGCGCCCGGCCCAGTCGTCGACCGTGCGGGGCTGGTGCGACAGGAGCACGCGGGACCGATCCGGCGGCACCATCGAGAGCGCGCGATCGAGGCGGGGGCCTGCACGGTGGTAACGAAGCGCCCAGAGATCATCGACTCCGAGGAGAGCGAAGCCGCCGCCGTCATGCGGACGCACGAGGCGTCCCTCGTTGACGAGCGTGTCGATACCCGCCGCTCGCAGGGCGCTGATGACCTTCTCGGCTCCGGTGTAGTAATCGTGGTTCCCGAGCACGGCGGCGACTCCGTCGATGGGGTTCAGGTCCGCGATGGATCGCGCGACGAGCGGCGCGTACGACGGGTCGAAATCCACGACATCGCCCGTGACGACGATGAGGTCCGGGCGGGCCTCGCGGACGCGGGCAAGGCCTTCGCGCAGCTCGCGCTCGCCGACGTAGGTGCCGGTGTGTATGTCGCTGATCTGCGCGATCACGTATCCGTCGAGCACGCGCGGCAGACCGGCGAGGCGAACCTCGAGCTCCGTCAACTCGAACGCGTGCCGTCCACGAACCATGCCCCAGCCGAGCATCGATCCGGTGGCGCCTAGGATGGCCAACCCCCCCACGCCCTCGGCGATTTGGCGGCGCGTCATGCCATCGAGGTCGGGCTGAACCGACGGAGGACGGATCGAGAGGCGGTCGAATGCCCAGATCGCCGCGCGCACGATCCCGATGGGGATGCCCCCGATCAGGAGCGTCATGAGCACGACCATCAGCCCGGTGTACGCAACGTTTCCCGCGTGCCCGACGTGGAAATGGACGACGGCCCAACCTGCCAAGGACTGCGAGAGCCAGAGCCCGAAGAGCACGGCGCCCACACCCCGCCGATGCCTCGCCGCCCAAGGAAAGACAGCCAGAAGCCACGCGTGCAGCGCGCCCAAAATCGCGAGCGACGCGAACAACGAAGCAAGAAAGAACATGGATCGCGCCCGTCAGCGCGTGTGTAGCACGCCGCTGACGACACGTTGGATGCGTGCGTAGTCGCGGCGCACCTCGATGCCCGAGAACCCAGCACCCTCGAAGAGGTCGACGACCGCGTCCGCCTCCCCCGCGCCGACCTCCACGACCAGCACGCCACCCGTGCCGACTACGTGCGACGGCGCCTCGCTCACTATGCGCCGGAGGACGCAAAGGCCATCGCTGCCTGCCTCCAGCGCCATCGAAGGCTCGAATTCCCTGATATCCGGCGCGAGCGCCGCGATGTCCGCCGCCGCCACATACGGCGGGTTGGCGGTCACCAGGTGGAAGGGACGGGGCCAGTTGGCCGCGGCAAAGAGGTCTCCCTGACGGAACGCGACGTTGTATGCGCCGAGCCGAACGGCGTTGTCCCGCGCGACCTCGAGCGCTCCATCGCTCAGATCAGTGGCCAGGAAGGACGACGTCGGCCGCTCCCGGGCCAGCGTGATCGCGACGCACCCGCTGCCCGTGCAGAGGTCGAGGGCGCGCATGGACATCGACATCCCGCGTGTCCTTTCGAGGGCCACGTCGACGAGCGTCTCGGTGTCGGGCCGGGGGACCAGAACGCGCGGATCGACGCGAAACGGACGCCCGTAGAACTCGCGCTCACCGAGGATGTACGCGATGGGCTCGCGGGCGCGACGCCGTTTCACGAGCTCGCGGAAGCGCGCGAGCTCTTCTGCGCCGAGTGGCCGCTTGGAGTCGACGATCAGCTGGATGCGTGTCGACAGGAGCGCCCGCGCGAGGAGGAGCTCCGCGTCGAGCCGGGGGCTCTCCATCCCTCGCGAGCGAAAGTCGTCGGCCGCCCATCGCAGCACGTCGTCCGTCGTCCAGACGCGCGGCTCGGGCGCGGTGACGGGGGACCTGGCTACCATCGTCGAGACTCGTAGCGCAAAAACCGTGGCTCCGTGAGCCGTCACCCCCTGCCGAGACGGGCGCGCGATGCGCTGACGAGCTTCTCGAGCTCGGCACGAATGGCGTCGAGCCGCGCGGGAGTCGTCGCCTCGAAGCGCATGACGAGCACGGGCCCCGTGTTGGAGGCGCGAACGAGCCCCCAGGCGGGATCGCGCTCGGTCCCGAACGAGATGCGTGCGCCGTCGATGTCGACGACCGGAATTCCTGCGGCGCGGTAGTGCGAGCGCACCGCGGAGACCACGTCGAACTTGATGAGATCCGGGCAGTCGACGCGAATCTCCGGCGTGGTGTACGTCCGCGGCACGTCGGACAGCATCTCCGAGATGGATCGCGGATCCCGCGAAAGGATCTCCAGGAGGCGCAACGACGCGTAGATCGCGTCGTCGTAGCCGAAGTATCGGTCCGCGAAGAAGACGTGCCCGCTCATCTCGCCGGCAAGCAGGGCCCCCTCTTCTTTCATCTTCGTCTTGATGAGCGAGTGCCCCGTCTTCCACATGATGGGCCGCCCGCCATTTCGCGCGATGTCGTCGTACAGCGTCTGCGAGCATTTCACCTCGCCGAGGATGGCCGCGCCAGGGTTGTCGGCGAGGACCGCGCGCGAGAAGAGGATCATCAGCTTGTCGCCCCAGACGATCTCGCCGTTCGCGTCGACGGCGCCGACACGGTCGGCGTCCCCGTCGTAGGCCAGGCCAACCCGGGCGCCGGTCTGCGCCACGCGGGCGATGAGCGCGTCGAGGTTCTTGGGGACGGTGGGGTCCGGATGATGGTTGGGAAAGCGCCCATCCATCTCGCAGAAGAGCGGGTCCGGGCTCAAGCCCAGGCTCTTCATGCACGCGAGGCCGAGAGGCCCGCCCGAGCCATTGCCGGCATCGAGCACGAACTTTAGGTCGGTCCGCGCCAACCGGATGCGGCTCGTGACCATGTCCACGTAGCGCTCTCTCATGTCGACGCGTTCGACGTCGCCGACGGCGGCCGGGGTCGCGTAGGCCTCCTGCTCGATGAGCTTGCGGAGTGACTGGATCTCGGCGCCGAAGAAGCTCGCCTTACCGCGCATCATCTTGAAGCCGTTCTCGTCACCGGGGTTGTGGCTCCCGGTGATCATCACACCGCCTTCGGCCGAGAGCGCGTGCACGGACCCGTACAGCATGGGCGTGGGGCCGACCCCGACGTCGAGCACCTCGGCGCCAGAACGCGTGAGACCATCCACGAGCGCAGCGAACAGGCGGTCGCTCGACAGACGGCAGTCTCTCCCCACCGCGATGCGAAGCGGTGCGTTGGAGCGCAGCATCGTCGCGAAGCCGCGGCCTATGCCGCGGGCGACCTCGTCGGTCAGGTCCCGCTCGGCGACTCCACGAATGTCGTACTCCCTGAAGATCTGGCTAGGAACCCGCATAGGCCCAAGGAGCGTTGCTGTTTCGAGGCCCGGGCGCAAGCGTTCCCGACTCGATTGCTCGAACAATCGTGAGCCCTGCTACAGTCGCGCCTCGCTGCTCCCGTCATGGACTCGCTGCCCCCTTCGCCGCAAGACGTTTACGTTTACGCGCCGGGCGACATTTACCCTCGCGGCGCGCGCGAAGAGGAGCTGTGCGCGAAGGCCAGCCACCCCGACTGGTTTTACCTCGCCGGGCTCCTGGCGCTCGACACCGCGGGCATTTGGTTCGGCAGCACGGACTCCATAAAAAAGGATGACCACCTCGCCGTGCGGATGAGCGGTGCGGTGGCGGTGGGCCTTCCGTGGGGGGCGACGATCAGCGGCGCGTGGCTGGCGCTGCCGAAGTGCTCGTCGGAGTGGGTGGGCTCACCGCCGCGCGAGGGGGACGTTCGCGACCACTGGCCACTCTCGCTCGCGTTGGGACTCCTGGCAGGTGCCACGGCGCCAGTCGTGTACGGAATCGCGGTAGGGCCGTCGCCGCTCGAGTGGTCGACCCTCGAGCGCGAGATGCACCTGGTCGTTGCCTCTCTAGCGGGCATTGCTGGGGCGGCCCTGCCCTACGTCGTTGTCCCGCGGACGTGGTCCGCGGCGCAGGAGCTCTATCGACTGCGCTTCGGCGCGGACGACCATGGCGCGCGCATAACGTACGGATTCGCCTTCTGAGCTTTCACACGGCACGGAGGTACCGCGCGAGGATCTTCTTCTCGCCCCACCCGGGGA
>JALYHV010000091.1 GCA_030776205.1 Myxococcota bacterium
AAGTCAGCCTCGGACGCGAGGGCCGCGCCGCGCAGACTCCGCGATCGAGCCGCCTGCTTCTCGGCGTTGCTGGCGGTGGTCCGCGCGGCCGAGAGCCCCGCCTTCGCCGCGAGGTAGCTTGCTTGCGCCTGCTGCACCGCGGCCTCGAAGATCTGCGAATCGAGCTCGGCGACGACCTGACCCTTGCTCACGGGCAAATTGAAGTCGGCATTCAGCTTCACGATGCGTCCCGAGATCTGGGTGCCGATCTGGACGGTGACGAGGGCCGACACGGTCCCAGTAGCCGTTAGGCGTCCGAAAAGATCGCGCCTCGTCACGGGCGCGGTTTTGTACGGAACGGCGGCCCGCTCGTGGACCGCGAATTGGCGCCAGATCGCTGCCGCGCAAACGGAGCACGCGAGGCCGATCGCCACGGCGATTCTCCACGCTTCTCTTCGCGGAGAGCCGATGGCGGTGGCGGGCGCCTGCTCGTGCACAGGGCCCGCTCGCGCGTGCGCCAGCGGGGCCGAAGGCTCGCCGAGGCGCAGCCCGTCGAGAGCCTGATCGGGTGTCGCGGTGGTCATCAGAGGCAGCATAGGTCGCGGATCCTGAGCGACCGTTGCGGGCAAGTTTCTTCGTGTTACGCCGCGGTCACTTTCGGGTCGCCGCCAAGGAGTAGGTCACCGTGCACGGCAATGTCGCGTACGCACCGCCAGCGGACGCGAGCTGATCACCGCAGTTGACGTCCGTCGCGATCGTCGTCGCGACGGCGAACGCGTAGGTGAACGTTCCCGTGAAGCCGCTGGGCGTCGAGCCGCTCGCCAGCGTCAACGCGATGGTCTGCGTGTCTTGCAAGAAGCACGTACCGGCGCCCGCCTCGCTTGCGTCCACGTTGGCGGTGAGCGTCGTCGACAGCGTGGTCATCCCGGATGCGTTCAGGGTGCCCGAAAGCTGGCCGGACCCGCTGGTGTTCTCCCAGTAGAGCCTCGTCCCGTCCTTCGAGAGGTTCACGGAGAACGTCCACGGATTGTTCGCTCCGAGCGAAGAACCGCACGTGTTCGTGCCCAGCGTGCCCGTCACGTTGTACGTCCCGAGCGCCGTACCCGGAAGGGCGCTCTGCGCGGTGCATGCGGCGACGAGCGCGCACGAGGCGAGAGCCGCGGCGGCGTGCCTCCGAGCGAGACGAGAAGCGAAGGGACGACCGCTAAGCGTGTGCCGCATGAGCCCGAGAGTCGCAGCCAAGTGCCAACCTCCAGATTGCACGAATGTTACAGAGTGTTTGCCGGGGCGAACGGATCCGTGCACCGGATTATTGCAGTGTGTTTGGGCTGGAATGGGACGGCCTCCGCGGCGGCTATGGGCCCGAGAGCGCGCAGCACCGCGGGAAACGACATGGCCCACGACCCCTCGCGCGCCGGAGAAGGGAAATCATTACCATGAACCACACGTCACTGGACCCCGTTCGCGTGGCGCTCGCGCGCCATCTCAATGTCCCTCCCGAGGCCGTGCTGCCGGTTCACGATCTCCGCGCCGATTTGAAGCTACACCCCCTCGACCTCGTTCTCATCGCGCTCGGGTTCGAGCGGGACGGAGCTTCGGAGTTCCCGATAGCGTGGCTCGAAACCGTTCGCACGGTCGCTGAATTTTCGGCCATCACGCTGGCCTGGAGGGAGCGCGGCAGCCGGTCCCGACGGGCGGCACCGCTGGCAGTGCGCGCCGAAGAGGCGTAGCCGCAGCGGCCCGCATCGCAGCGCGACGTTTGCCCACCGTGACGTTCGGTTCGAGGCAGCCACTGACCCGTTTTCCCGCGCGGCGACACTTAGTGGGGTACGGAGCGCCTCTTCCTGGCGTCCGGCACAACCGCCCAGAAGCGCAAACGGGCCGTGAGAGCGGAACGGACGATGCAAGAACGTACTTTGGCGGACCGTTTGCCGGCGACTCGCGGTCCAAAGCCGCGAGCCGGCGAACCTCGACGCAGGACGGTCGCCAGAGCGTTGCGTCACGCAGTGATCTCCGCAATCGCAATGGCCTCTGTCGCAGGGTCGGGTTGCAGCGGGTCGGGCGTTCCTGCGACTGGGTCGGGTGGCTCGTCCGCGTCGTCATCGGGTGTTTCCGGGTACGTTTCGGACGCTCCCGCCGGGGGGGCCTCAGGAGGCGTTTCGTCAGACCGAGCTAGCGCTCCCGCCCGCCACGCCCGCGGCGCCGACACCCTACGAGATGGCCACGCGCCTGGCCATGCTCGTGTGGAAGGCGGGGCCTGACGCGGCGCTGCTCGATGCCGCCGCGGCGGGCAAGATGGCGACTGCCGCCGGCATCGACGCGCAGCTCGGCCGGATGATGGCCGACCCCCGGGCGCGCCGCGGCGTTCGGGCGTTCACCGACGACTGGCTCGGAATATACGTGGTGCCGAATCGCGATCTGGTTGGCGGCCTGACTCCGAGCGTGCTCGCGGACATGCGGAGCGAGACGCTCCGTTTCGTCGAGCGCCTCGCGATCGACGACAAGGCCGACCTGACGCAGCTCTTCCTCGACAAAAAAACCGAGCTCTCACCCGAGCTCTCCAAGCTCTATGGTCTGACGCCCATCGGCACCGCGCCCACGGCCGTTTACGATCTCGCCTCGAATCCCAATCGCATCGGGGTTTTGACCCAGCCGGCCGTTCTCGGTGTTCGCGCCGGACCCGCGGCGGCGTCAATCGCGCAGCGCGGGCACTGGCTCCTGAATACCGTCTTGTGCCGCGACATCGACCCGCCGACGCAGGCAGCTCTCGATCTCGGTGCGAAGGTTCAGGCCGCGTTGCCGCCGACGGCGACGGAGCGCGACTTCTTCATGCAACACGAGACCTTCGGGGCCGCCTGCCAGGGCTGCCATGCGCAGATGGACCCGCTCGGCTTCCCGTTCGTCACGTTCGATGTCGCCGGGGCGTTCGTCACCAAGGACGCGAACGGCAACGTGCTGCGCACGGACGGGACGTTGAGCCTCGACAACGCGGCGCACACCTACAAGGACGTCGTCGAGCTCTCGACCATCCTCGCCAAGAGCCCGACAATCGATGACTGCTTCGTTCGAAAATACGTTCAATACGCGCTCGGTCGCACCGTCACCGCGAGGGTGAGCCCCAGTAGCTACGCCGATGATCTGGCGCAGATCGAGGCGCTGGTTCCAGCCTTTCGCCAGCAGGGCCGCCAGTTCGGGCAGCTCGTTGCGATGGTGGCCAAAAGCCCGATTTTCCAAGCTCCGGCGAGGGACATGTTTCCATGATCGCCACGAAGCCCGAAAGAACGGGGAGCCTGGATGCGGCGCCGGAGCAGCGAGGGCAGCGAGCGCAGGAGGAGCGGACGCGATGAGCGGCAGGATTGAAACGAAGCTGGCGCGGCGGCGGTTCCTGAAGGGCGCGGGGGGCGTCGCGATCGCGCTGCCGCTCTTTTGGGGCCGCGAGCGAGCGCTCCACGCAGCGACGGCGGCCGCGACCCCGGAGCGCTTCCTCAGCGTGTACTTCGGCAATGGTCTGCCCTCCGATCTGACGGGGAGCGGGCTGGCGTACTCGCCGTCTCCTGGGCTTACGCCGCTTGGGCCGCTCGTTCCCTTTGCCAACGAGCTGACAATCGTTCGCGGGATCAACGGCGTCGCCAAGGACGCCGGAGCTACCGGTCACATGCCTGGTAGCGGCACCTTTTGCTGCGCGCAGGACATCAGCGCGGACGCGTACGACAAGGGAGGACCAAGCCTCGATTGGGTCGCCTACCAGTACTTTCAGAGCCTCGCTCCGCAGGTCCCGATGACGCCCCTTCCGGTCGTGGCCGCGGGGGTCTACGGCAAGAACACCGGCAAGCCGGAGACCCTGCGCTGGACGCACTGCTGGAAGGGCGGCCTCGACCCGAAGAACGCGATACCCCCGTTTCACGATCCGCTGATGCTCTTCCACCAGCTCTTTGGCGGGACAGCGCCACCCCCGGCGGGTGGCACTGCGCCGGCGGGGCTCGCCCGCTACCGCCAGAGCGTGCTCGACGCAGTGACGGCCGAGTACAAACAGATTACCGGTCCCGCGTCGCCGTATCCGGCGAGCGTGCGAACGCTCATTGGCGTTCACCTCGACACGATCCGCACCCTCGAGCTGCAGGCGGCTGCCCTGAGCAGCAAGATGTCCGGAGCCTCGGCTGCGTGCAAGGGCCCGGCGGCACCGGCGTCGATGGACTCGCAAGCGAACGAGACGCTGGCGAACTACCAGGCGATCTGGCCCGTCATGCTGGACATCTACCTGCTGGGTCTCACGTGCGATCTCTTTCGCTTCGGCAACGTCCTCGCGACAATGGGCGGTGACGTGTACCCCGCGACGTTCATGGGCAAGTCGGCCACGAACGTGCATGGCCAGTGGTTTCACAATTATCCGAGTTTCAGGCCCCAGGTCGGCTCCGTGATCAATTGGGAAATGCAGATGGTGGCCCAGGTGCTCGACAAGATGAGCAAGATCCCCGATCCGCAGGATCCCGCCGGAAAGACGCTGCTGAGCAACACGACCGTGCTCATAGGCACCGAGCTGAGCGAACCGGAGACGCATTCGCGGCAGGGGATGACGTTTTTCTTGGCAGGCGCGAAGGGGCGGTTCAAGGGGGGCACCCAGAACGTCTCTTCGCGTTCGGACACGGATTTTTACAATACGGTTCTCCAGTCCATGGGGCTGCCGCCGAGCACATCGTTCGGCAAGGCGGGTACGTTCTCGGGCGTGCTGTCGATCTGAGAGCCCGTCCGGGGGGGGTCCCAAGCGTCCCGCGCTCTCGAGAACACCGTGTTTGCGTATGGACTGATTTGGCGTTTTGTTTCATTCTTCGCGGTTGGACCTTGCGATGAAGTCCCGCCGATTGCTTTCCATCGCGGCGCTCGTTGCGCTTGCCGGCTGCTCCTTCCTCTTCGATCCGGGCGATCTGGGCCGGCGTGTTCGCCCAGGGGGTTCCACGTCGGACGGCGGCGACAATGCAGCGGCCGACGATTCGGCCGTTCTCGAGGGGGCTGCCGGGCAAGACAGTCTCGCTCCGCCCGGCGATGAGCCAGGCTTTGTGCCCGGCGCGGACAGCGCCGCATCGATCGACGCCGGCGGGGACTGGGACGCAACCGCGCCGCCGCTGGATGCTGCGATCGATGCAGAAGCCGCCACGGTGCTCGAGGCGGCGGTCGTCGACACGGCCGTGGAGACGACGGCGTCTCCTCCTGCCGATGCGACGGCCGATGTGACACCACCGGTGCCGGATGCCGGCCCGGCGACGCTCTCCGTCGGGCTCGTCGCTTATTACCCCTTTGACGAGACGTCCGGAACGACCGCGGCCGACCTTTCCGGCAACGGTCACACCGCGCTCATGAACGGCGCCACGTTCACGGCGGGCCGGCGCGGAAACGCCGCAACGATGGATGGCAGCGGTCAGTACGTGAGCCTCCCCATCGGCATCGTTGCCGGCCTGACGTCGTGCTCCATCTCGCTGTGGACAAACCTCGTGACGTCGTCGTCCTTGGTTCACCTCTTCGACTTCGGGATCGACACGACCACGTACATTTCCATGTCGAGCAACAAGTTCGCGATCACCGTGGGGAACCTGGCTGGGGAGGAGAGGGTCATGGTCACCACGTTGTCGGCGGCGGCGTGGCATCACGTCGTGGTCACGCTGGCAGGAGCGGTGGCCACGGTTTATGTCGACGGACGGGCGGTCAAAGCCAATTCGTCGATGACCCTGAATCCGTCGAGCCTCGGGACGACGACACAGAACTGGATCGGGAAGTCGCAGGACATCGCCGATGCTTTTCTGAACGGGAAGGTCGACCAGTTTCGGATCTATGGGCGGGCTCTGACGCCCGCCGAGGTCCAGCAGCTCTTTCAGTTGAGGCTGTGACCGTTCGCTCCTACCGAACGCCAATCGTCAAGAACGCCGGCATTCGCATCGTCTGCGGGCCATCGCCAAACGCGCCGACGAGCCTGTCCTCGATCGCGCGCGATACGGCGGCCCATCGCTCGCCGAGCAGCGACTTCGCCAGCGACAGTGGCGCGGTCGTTCGCTCCATGCTCGCCCAGAGCTCCTTGGTGGAGGGCGCTCTGCTTTCATGCGTGACCTCGACGACCTCCACGTCGCGAAATCGGGCGGCGCTCATCTCGGCGATGCATTCGTCGCGTTGCGCAAGTGGCGGCGCGAACGGCGGCGTGCCGGCGGGCGGAGGGACGAGCTCGCGCAGGGTGGCGAGCGCAAGGGCGAGCACCGGAATGCGATCGAGCGGCAACCAGCTCGACACGACCGCGCGCGCGCCATCGGCGAGGACCCGATGCAGCTCGCCGAATCCGCGCGCCCGATCGGGGAAGAACATCAGCCCGAACATGGAGAACGCCCCCTGGAACGTGCCATCGGGGAACGGGAGCTTCATGCCGTCGCCGACGCGCACGTCGACGTTCGTGAGCCGCTCGCGCTCTAGCCGCCTGCGGAGCTGGGCAATCATCCCCTCGGAGAAATCGAGCGCCGACACCTTATGCCCCGTCCGCGCCGCGAGGACGGAGAGGGTGCCTGGACCGGCGGCGACGTCGACGATGGCCCCGCCGGGCGGGACCTGGGCGCGCCTGAGCGCTTCCGCGGAGTAGTGCTCGAAGCTCGACACGAGCTCGTCCGCATACGCGGCGGATACGAGATTCCACGGTCCCGGCGAGGAGAGCGGTGAGGTGTTCACCTCGGGCAGCATATCACTCGGTGCCTCGCATACGAGGCTTCTCCGCGAGCGAGCCGGCGCCACAAGAGCGGCAGCGACGCCCCCGTGGCCGTCGTGTTCGACCGGCCTTGCTGCCGTGATGGACCGAGGTCTCTCGCGTGATTCCAGCGCCGGCTCCGCGGACGCTCGCCCCGAGCGTCCTGCATCGCACAAGGAATCAGCCATCGTTCCCCAGGGATCCCGCGTGATCTCCCTCGGTAGCTGGGGGCGAAGGTGCGCCCCTGTCTTTTGCTTCGTTCATGATCACCGTTGCAAGCCTGCGTGATGAGCGCCTTCTTTCATCCACGATGTCGCGTGATTGGTGGATCCGTCTCGTCGGGTTCATGGATCCATCTCGCGTACTTTGCGAATCCGTATCGTCTCGTTCGTTGATCGAGCTCGCGTGCTTTGTGGATCGAGCTCGCGTGCTTTTGGGATCGAGCTCGTGTGCTTTGTGGATCGAGCTCGCATGCTTTGTGGATCGAGCTCGCGTGCTTTGTGGATCGAGCTCGCGTGCTTTCTGGATCTGTCTCGTCTCGTTCCTGCATGATCATCGTCTGCTCGATGCATCGGTCAGCGTCGTCGATCCACGAGCACCGCGAACATCGTGCCCCTCTCCCATGAGACTCGTCCGCGAGTCCACTTCGCTCGCGTCCGTATCCCGCGACATACCTGCAGGACCGCCGCGATCAAGGTCCAGCGGCGCTCGAAGCGGCGGCACGATACCCGTCTGCTCTCGCCAGGAGAGCAGCGATCCTGACACCCCCACCCCGTGTGCAAGACACGCCCGTCCCATGAGAGGAGTGGACGAGCGTGTCTCGTTCGTGCGCCCATCACGACAGGGAGCTGTCCGGCAATCGCGCGACTCGTCCCCGAAGGACGTAAACAAGCCTCACCACCGCGACGTGATACGTCGACCAATACCTCGAGATGCCGCCGCCTCGCGTGATGATGTCGTTTCGGATCGTCTTCCATCCGAGCCCCGTCGCTGCGACGAAGTAGCGAGCCACCTCGCTCGCCAGGACCATAGTTGAGACCTTCGGAGCGCGAGCAGGCAAGATGCGGGGAGGCGTCGAATTCTCTTCATTGATCTCACAGCGCGAAGCGAAGTTTGTTCTTCGCTGGCTACGAAGAGCACGGGCGGTGGTGGGGCTTCTGGTGGCGAGCTTGATCCAACGATCTCGCTCCGCTCAGGATCAACTGATCTAGGTGCGAATGGCACCGTTCGGGGTCCGTTCAGGCACCGCTTCGATGCCTTTTTCGCACCGATCCTCGAGCAATGGTTCCCCTTCCCCATCGCTCGGAGGTGTGCGGAGCGCGGGTCCCGCTACGTAGATCAGTGACGGAAGCGAGCGCGCTCGCCGTTCGGAAGGAGCTCGCCCCTGCGGACCTGGCGGTGCTCGACCACGCCGCGTGCAACGAGTGCCCGCCGCTGGATCGGTCGCTTGTCGCGGTACTCGGCTGCGGCACGCAGGTGCTCGTCGCTCGGGTTGGTCCACCCCTCGGCGAGCCACGACGGATAGGAGGTAAGACGCTTCAGAAGGCTTCGAGATCCGGTTCGACCGCGCTACGTCGCGCGACGGGCGTTCACCGTTGTCTCTTGCGAGAGACAACACGCGCCGCCAAACCAAAGGACGACACGCGCTCGGACGACGAGAAAAAGAAGCGCCGCGGGCATCCCGGGCGTAACGCAACGCCCGCGCACTTGCCTCGCGTCCCCGTGTTCAATCGCGTTCCCCCGGAGTTGCGCGTTTGCCCCAATTGCGGCGCGATGATGACCACGGTCAGCCACTCGAGCTGCTTCATCCTCAACGTGATCCCCGCGCACGTCTTCGTCGAAGAGCGGCTGGACGAGACGATCGCTTGCCCCAACGACGACACGATCGTCTCGGCATCCCCGCCGCCGCAAATCGTCGAGCGCGGCAAGCTTGCCGATACGCTAATCGTCGAGGCGGTCTGCGACAAGTTCATCGAGCATCTGCCGATCGAGCGCCAGTGCACTCGCTTCGCCCGCGCCGGCGTCGATGTCGCGCCCCCCACGCTCGGACGCAGCGTCGCGGCCGCGATCGACTTGCTCGCTCCCGTCGCTCGGCTCATCGAAGAACAGACGCGTGCTCCGGGCTTATTGGGTACCGACGCCACCGGCATCCCCGTGCTCGATCCAGGTGCGCCCGAGGGAATCCGTTACGGCACCATCTGGGCTTGGACCAACGCGCGGTGGGTAACGTTCTTCTATTCGCCGACGGGCGATTCGGACAGCGTCAAACGCTTCCTCGGTGAAGACCTCGCGCGTACGGTCCAATGCGACGGCACGAGCATTACAAGTTTTCTCGAACGCATCGGCGGAAAGCGCCCAGGGTGCTGGGCTCACGGCAGGCGTCGTCTCGTAGAAGCCGCTCGCGCCGGTGACCGCATCGCGCTCGAGGGCGTGCGCATCATCGCGCGCCTCTTTGCCGTCGAGCGCGAATCGACTTCCGCCGGGGACAATGCCGAGCAACGGCGCGATCGAAGGCAGCGATTCAGTCGACCGATCCTCGACGAGCTTCGATCCTGGATCGATCGGCAGAAGACCTTCGTCCCGCCGAAAACCCCGCTCGGAAAAGGCCTCGGCTATCTCGACGCGAGCGCGAGTTGAGAAGGTTAGTCCTGGGCCGTCGCAATTGGCTCTTCTTCGGATGGAGGCGCTCGGATCGAACCGTGCGGACTCCAGAGCGCGGTAAGGCGGCCACCCATCGAGCCGTGTCCGAGATGTTGGAGATGAGGGTGTCGGTCAAGCGGAGCTTCATCGCGGCATCCAACGGACCTCGAGGAGCCCGCCGGCTTCGACGTACGCGCGGAGTGCGTCGGCCACGACGTGGTGGGCGGGGAGCTTTCGGGCCTTGCCGCCTTTCTCGTGCGCCACGAGGTAGGCGCCTGCTGGGTTATCCACGAAGTCGCCGAGGCGCATGGAGCAGAGGGCTTCGACGCGTAGCCAGTTGTAGAGCATGACCAGCGACGGCGGCGCGGTCGCGCCGTTCGACGAGGGTGGTGCCGTTGAGCGATGCCATGAACTTTTTGGCGTCCTCGCGCTCGAGGACGGGAGTCTTGCCTTCGGCGACGACGAGGCGCGGCGTGCGCACGGAGAGCGCCGGGTTGTAGGGCAGGGCTCCGCGTTCGGTGAGGAAGTCGAGCCAGTGGCGGAGCGCCGAAGCGGTGAGCGTGATGCTGGAGGGCTCGAGCGTGGCTTGCAGCCTTCGAGGTATCCGCTGACAGTCGGGGGGTCGAGCTCGCGGAGCGTCACGCGGTGGGCCTGGCACCAGGCGCAGAAGCGGGCGACGGCACGCCCGTACGCCTATCTGGTGTTGGGGTTTGGCACCCGTGCGATGAAGAACTCGAAGGTGGAGCGGCCGGCCTTCTCGCCCGCGTCGACGACGACGGCAGGGAGGGTCATCGAGAAGCCGCCCGGCGCGCTGATGACGACCGGCACAAGGCCGCTCGTCTGGATCGCCTCGACGACGACGATGGCAGTGGACTCGGGGGAGGGGAGGGCCACTGGTTTTCTCTTGGATAACGTCTTTTATCCGCGGCAAAGACTACGGCCACCGAGGGTAGGGGGGCAGTGTTCAGTCGATGGCGGCCAGGGGTGGTTTGGAAGCCGGCTCCCCACACCGCATTCGGCGAGTCCTGTGCGGACAGCCCGTCGGAGAACTCGCGGCGCTTGTTCCCCTTGCGGACCTCGAGGCACTCCGCGCTAGTTGGTGAGCACCCACCTGGGGTGCGCCTCGGGTGTTCGCCCTGAAACCCTTCGGGCACGGGTACCATCGGCCGAAACTGAAACCCTCACGCGCAACGGGCCGTTGCGAGAGCCGGCTCGCAAGACCTTGGCGATGCCCGGGGTGGGCGCGCCTGCGGCGATGTCTTCGCCGACGCCCGGCCCTTGGTCGTCGAGGGCCGCGCCCTGCATGCGCTTCACGAAGAGTCTCGCGC
>JALYHV010000092.1 GCA_030776205.1 Myxococcota bacterium
CTTCGGACCCGCTTCCAGCGCGCGTCGATCCAGAGCTGCCCGAATCGAGCGGCGGCGACGGCGGCTGCCACATGTCGCCCGCCGCATCGCTCCCGGCTTCGTCCGCCACAAGCCCCGACCCCGCCCCAGAGCTCGATGCTGTGCTCGAGTCCGATGAATCGCCCGACACCCCCGAGCCGTCGACCGGCGCGGTCACGCCTGAGTCGGCCGGGGGCGACGGAGCGCCGCCATCGGCAAGTCCCGGCGGAGCGCCAGGCTGGGTGCCACTCTTCGTTATTTTGATTGCATAGGCCAACGCCTGGTACGGCGCCGCGCTCGGCCAGGTCACCTGCAGCCCCGCCGGGCTTTGCGAGAACGCCAAGCTCGTTGCCATTCCCGGAGTGGCTCCGAACAAATAGACCTTGGCGGTCGGACCGAGGTTGAAGCGCGCGCTGTCGACGGATGCCATCGTGACGCGCAAGCCGTTTCCCGGCCATCCCAGGAAGATGGCATAGAGGGCGTCTCCGTCCTTCGATTTCGTGTATCGAACGTCCTGCGGCGTTCCCGCCTTCGGCGCGGTGAACGGGCTTCCGGGCGGGGCCCCCATCTTGGTCGGCCCCTCGCCGTACACGGCATAGGGGCGCGTCGCGTATATGGCCTCCCCGAACTTGCCGAGCCAGTCTCCCATGCTCAGCAAGATGTCTTTCTGTGCCTGCGGAAGGCTTCCGTCCGGCATGGGCGAAATGTTGAGCAGGAGGTTGCCGCCCTTGCTCACGCGGTCGATGAACCCGTGCAGGATGGAGACGTTCGAATAGTACGCTATCCCCGTGCTATACGCCCAGCTGCTCGAGCTTATCGCGTCGTCAGTCAGCCAGTAGGGGACCGTGATATCGGCCGGGCCGCCCCGCTCGTAGTCGTAGACCTCACCCTTGTTGTCCATACCGTCTTTGTAAGTGGCGACGACCTCCTTCTTCCAGGCTTGCGCCTGGTTGTAATAGTACGCGAGGAAGTTGAGCACCTGGGTCGTGTCGACGGCGCGGACATTGAAATCCTGCCAAAGGATATCCGGCTGAAATTCGTCGATGACCTCCTTCAGCTTGTCGTACCAAAGTTGGTTTTCCGCCGCGGGGCTCAATTTACCAAAAAGCTTTTGTAGGCTCGGATCCGCTGGGGTCGGCGCAAATTGGTAATACCCCGTGAAGTGGTAAGCGTGGTGCATCGCGGCGACTATTTTTAACCCGCGGCTTCGAAACGCGTCCGTCCATAGCTTGGCTAGATTGAGCTTGGGACCCTTGTTGACAGAGTTCCATTCGTTGACCTTGCTGTCCCACATCGAAAACCCATCGTGGTGCTCCATCACCGGGCCGGCGAAGCGTGCGCCTGCAGCCACGAAGAGCTGCGCGAACGCGTCGGGATCCAGCGCGCCCCCCGCAGAGACGAGCTTGGGCGCGAACTGGACGAGCTTCCCCGTCTTGTCGTTCGCGCCGTCGATGAAATTGTTGTACGGCCAGCTCGAGAACGGATCGCCGTATGTCGCGATGTGGTGCGCGTAGCAGGCGTCGGTCGTGCTGTACATACGGCGCGGGTACCACTCGTTTCCGTAAGCGGGCGTGCCGAACGCCCCATAGTGAAAGTAGATGCCGAACTTGGCGTCCTGGAACCACTCGGGGGCGGCGTTGTGCGTGTCGAGCGATGCCCAGCTCGGCGTGTAAGGCGCCGCGGCGGCGGCGGTGCGCACAGGAGCCAGCGCGAGCACGGAAAAAAGGCCGAGCAGGACCGAGCGGCGGGGCCTTCGCGGGGCGGTGCGGTTCATGAGCTCTCTCCTTGGCACCGCAAAGGGCAACGGTACACCCTGTTAAGGGGCGGTGCGTCGCGAACCGTGCCGCGTGAATCCTGCTCGGCTGACGACGGCAGGGCGGCTGCGCTCGAAAAATCGCACGTCACGCCTCGAACGCGAGCGCAAGCATGCCCGGACGGTCGTGTGTGCCGGTCAGGCTCCGTCCTCTGCGGCAACGGTGTGCGACTGCACGCATGCTAAACATTGGACGTGAAGCCCCCCCCTTGCGTGAAGACGTTGACACCTGTGCCTCGCCTCGATGACCTGGTGGAGCGCGACAGAGATCACGACTGCGCCGGGTTCGGTGCCCACCAGGTCTGCGTGAAGGTGGAGGCGGTCGCGAATTTGCCGACACGCTTCGGCCGGTTCCGGATCATCGCTTTCTGGAACAACCGGGACTCCAAGGAGCACGTTGCCCTGGTTCACGGCGATGTTCTCGGCGCCGAGAACGTGATGACCCGGCTTCACTCCGAGTGCCTCACGGGCGACGCGCTCGGCTCGCTCCGTTGCGATTGCCGCGATCAGCTGGGCGTCGCGCTGGAGCGCATCGCGCGGGAGCCTTGCGGCGTGCTCGTCTACCTCCGTCAGGAGGGCCGCGGCATCGGTCTGCTGAACAAGATCCGCGCGTACGAGCTGCAGGACCGCGGCCTCGATACAGTCGACGCGAACCTCGCGCTCGGCTTTCGGGACGACGAGCGCGACTACGCCGTGGCGGCGCACATCATCGCGAGCCTCACCATCAAGTCCATCCGGCTGCTGACGAACAATCCCAAGAAGGTGGACGACCTCCGGCGCCACGGGACGCAGGTGACCGGGCGGATCCCGCACGTGATTCCTGCGAACGATCACAACCGGTTCTACCTGCAAACCAAGGCCAACCGCTCCGGCCACCTCTTCGACTTCGATGGCACACCGCACGCTTCGGAGCAGAGCGATCCGGTCATCGTCGTCGACGGTGACGCTGCGCCGGTCTCGTCACCAGCGCCGTGACCTCCGCGTGCGCAGGGCTCGCGTCGCTGCGCGCACGTGTTTTGGACCAGTCGCTCCCAGGGAGCCGCGTGATACCGTGTCGGGCCGCGAACCGCTCGTGATGAGCGCGTTGCTGGGGAGGAGAGGCGCGACGATGCGGAGAGCCGTTCGATGGAGAGTGGTCGCAACGCTCGCAGCGGGCGCCCTGCTGGCGAGCGCTCCCGCCGGTGCCGACGACGCCGGCACTCGCGAGGCCAAGCGGCGCTTCGAGGAGGGCATCGCGCGGACGCAGGCCGGCGACTGGGAGGCAGCGAGGCTGTCCTTTCGGCAGTCGCTTGCGGCGTCTGCGAGCCAGAACGCGCTCTTCAATCTTGCGCTGGCGGAAGAGAAATGTGCGCGCCCCCTCGAAGCGCTCTTGCACTTTAAGCAGTACATCGAATGGCCCTCGTTGAGTCAGACCGATCGAACGCAGGCGCAGCGGCACATCGCCGACCTGTTCGTGAAGACCGGTCACATCGACGTGCGCGCTCCGGCCGGTGCGGTCTTCAGCGTCGATGCCGCAAAGGACGTCGGCACGGCGCCGCTGTCGGACCCGCTCGATGTGGCTCCGGGCCATCACGTGATCGTGGCGAGGATGGGCGCGGAGGCGAAGACCGTTGACGTCAACGCGGTGGCTGGGCAAGTGACCCGCGTCGCGTTCCAATCCGAGGAGCCCGCCCCGGCCGCGGTGCGCCCGCCCCCCGCACCGGTTGCGATCGCAGAGCCGCCCGTGGCTGCCCTTCCTCCCAAGCC
>JALYHV010000093.1 GCA_030776205.1 Myxococcota bacterium
GTCCAGCACTGCTTGCGCGCGTCCGAGCAACCCCGGCTCGCTGACGAGCGCGATGACCGTCATGAGCTCGATGCGCGGGCCTTTGGAGTGCGCCTCCTCCTGCCACAGCCGCGCGATCTCTGCCTCCGCGGCGCGCAGCGACAGCATCACAACCTCCTCCAGGAACGCCCCTCACGCTCGATGAGCTCGAACGCCGCTCGCGGGCCCCACGTGCCGGCGGGAACCATCTCGAGCGCGGGGACTTCCCGCCCCCCCCACACGTCGAGAATGGGCGTCACGAAACGCCACGCGGCGATGACCTCGTCGGCGCGCGCGAAGAGCGTCGGATCCCCGAGCATCGCGTCGAGGATGAGACGCTCGTAGGCCTCGGGACCGCTGCCGCCGAACGTCGACCCGTAGCGGAAATCCATCGTGACTGGGCGCAGCGTCATCGTCGGTCCTGGCACCTTCGCGACGAAGCGCAACGCGATGCCTTCGTCGGGCTGAATGCGGACCGCGAGGACGTCCGGATCGACGGGCGCCGACTGCGCCAGGAGAACGTGCGGGACCTGTTTGAAGTGAACGCTGATCTCCGTGATGTGCTTGCCGAGGCGCTTGCCGGCGCGCACGTAGATGGGCACCCCCGCGAAGCGCCAGTTGTCTATCTCGATACGCATCGCCACGAAGGTCTCCACCTTCGAGTCGGGGGCGACGTTCAGTTCCTCGCGGTAGCCTGGAACGGGCCGACCGAGAAAGTTGCCCGGGCCGTATTGACCGCGCACCGTCAGCTTGGCGACGTCCTCGCCGCGGATCGGCTTCAGCGCGCGAAGCACCTTTACCTTCTCGTCGCGCACCTCGTCCGCGGTGAACGAGACGGGCGGCTCCATCGCCGTCACCATGAGCAGCTGGAGAAGATGGTTCTGGACGATGTCGCGCATCGCCCCCGCTTCCTCGTAGAACTTGCCGCGGCCCTCCACCCCGATTTCTTCCGCGACCGTTATCTGGAGGTGATCGATGTGGTTCCGGTTCCAGAGGGGCTCGAAGATGGCGTTGCCGAAGCGCAACGCGACGAGATTCTGAACGGTCTCCTTGCCGAGGTAATGGTCGATGCGGAAAATCTGCTTCTCGTCGAAGACGCGGTGCAGATCGGTGTTGAGCGCCTCCGCGCTCGCGAGGTCCCGGCCGAAGGGCTTCTCGATGATGATTCGAGAGTACTTGCCGTCGCTCGCGGGAGAGACCAGGCCGGCGTCGGCGAGCCCGTCTATGACCTGGCGAAAGGTGCTCGGCGGAACGGCGAGATAATAGACCCGATTGCCGAGCGTCCCGTTCGTGCGGTCGAGTTCCTCGAGTTTGTTGCGGAGCAGAGCGAAGCTCGCGGGGTCCTCGAACTTGCCACGAACGTAGTGGAGGCGGCTCGCGAAGTCCTGCCACACCGTCTCGTCGATCGGCTTGCGCCGCGAGAACTCACCCAGGGCTTCGTGCATCGCCCGGCGGAACTCGTCGTCGGTCGATTCGGTCAACGCAAATCCGACGATCGACATCCCCGCCGGCAGAAGCCTTGAGAGTGCGAGGTTGTAGAGCGCGGGCAGGAGCTTCCGGCGCGTGAGATCGCCCGACGCGCCGAAGACCACGAAGACACACGGAGGAGGCGCGCGGTCGACTTCGAGACCGACGCGAAAGGGGTTCTCCATGTGGCCGGACGCCCCTTAGGCCTTCTTTACAGCGTGCCCGCCGAACTGGTTTCGCAAGGCGGCGAGGATCTTTGCGCCGTACGACTCCGCCTGCCTCGACCGAAAGCGGGCCATGAGCGACAGCGTGATGACCGGCGCGGGAACGTCTTGATCGATGGCGGCTTGAACCGTCCAGCGGCCTTCGCCGGAGTCCTCGACGTACCCCTTGATGGAGGCGAGCTCGGAGTCGCCTTGCAAGGCGGCCTCGAGCAGCTCGAGCAGCCACGAGCGGACCACGGAGCCCTTTCCCCAGATACCGGCGATGCCGTGCAGATCCAGTTTGTACGGGGCGGTCTTCATGATCTCGAAGCCCTCCGCGTACGCTTGCATCAACCCGTACTCGATGCCGTTGTGCACCATTTTAACGTAGTGCCCGGCCCCGGCCGGCCCGACGTGCGCATAACCGTCCTTCGGCGCGAGAGTCACGAAGATCGGCTCGCACAGCTTCACGGCCTCCGCTGGGCCGCCCACCATCAAACAGTAACCGTTCTTCAGGCCCCACACTCCGCCGCTCGTGCCGGCGTCACACAGGCCAATGCCCTTCTTGGCGAGGACCTCGGCACGCGCGCGTGTGTCTTTCCAGTTCGAATTTCCACCATCGATGATCACGTCGCCTTTGGCGAGGCTCTGGCTCACGTCCATGATGACCTCCTCGGTCAGCTGCGACGGCACCATGACCCATACGACGCGCGGGCCCTCCAGCTTGGAAATCGCCTCGGCGTTGCCCTGCGCGAAGATCGCCCCCTTGGAGGCCAGCTCGCGCGCGACGGCGACGTTCTTGTCGACCGCAACGACCTCGTGCCCACCTCCGACGAGGCGCAGCGTCATGTTGTAGCCCATCTTGCCCAGTCCGATCATTGCGATGCGCATGGGCGTGATGAGTAACGCGAATCGCGTCGGACCGGTACTGGCGTCGCAACGCGAGCGCACCCGAAGCGACGGGCGCCAGCCGATCCGCAGTCTACCAGCGGTTACGCCGATCTCCCCCGCCT
>JALYHV010000094.1 GCA_030776205.1 Myxococcota bacterium
ATCAAAGGCCAACTGGCCGGCAAGTGGACGCCGCGCAGCGTCCTTTGTTCTCGTGATTCGGAGGACGGAGCTACGTCTCCGTCGGGTGACGCGTGCACACCGGGTGTGCCGCTAGGTACGGCTCGTAGTGGTCGCGCAAAAAGTCGGCCTTGCTGTCGCGCAAGCGTTCAACGCCGCCGAGCCACGCGAATAACCGAATCGTGTACCACGCTAGATCGAACTGGTGGGGCAGGAAGCCGGCACGTGCGCTCGAGGGGTAGAGGTGATGGTTATTGTGCCATTCGCCCGAAACCAAGCCAGGAAACCACTGATTGATGGAGAGGTCCGTCCGGTGAAAATCGTAGCCTTCGCGACGCAGGTCCTTGCCGCGACCGTGCCCGTCGAAGTTGAACGTCCGAATTCCGAAAGCCCACACGCAAGCGGCTCCGAACATGGCAGTGGCCAGCGCGTGGCCGCCAAGGGTGAAGAAGGTTGCATACCAAAATGCCCAATTGAGCAGCTGCATGCCGATAGCGTGTGCCGGATGGCTGACCGAACCCCAGCGACCGTATTCCTCGTAAGAGTTCAGCCGCAGCCCCGTGTGCCGCAAGAGAAGACGGACGCGCCCATAATCCCGCTCACTTAGGTCCCGTGATATGGGCTGATGGTTGACGTCCGCTAGAAAACAATAGAGCCAGCCGCCGTGCGCGTTGTAGGGGTCGCCCGGCCGTTCTGACATGCGGTGGTGCACATGGTGCGAGACAACATAGAGCTCCTCGCTGACGATCTTGATCACGAGGTGCGTGAATACGAAACGCCACAGGGCGCTCTTGAACGCGAATGCTCGATGGGTGCAATAACGATGCAGGTAGACCGTGCCATGCGTGCCGAGCACAACCATGCTGTAGAAGAAGCCCGCCACGAGCAGCCACGCATGAAAATGCTTGGTCACAAAAACGAACAGGAACGGGACGAGCGCGAAGCTGGACAGCCAACTCCAGAGCGGAAGCCATTGCTTCCTTGAGCGCAGGACGTTCGACCGCGCCAAAAATTCGCGCCACATTTCGCGTGAGCTGGGCACGTAAAAACTGCCTCCCCGGAAAAACCCGTATGACGGCGGTTCCAGAACACGAGATAGAAACGGCATGGTGTTCCTGGCTTGCGGAAGGTGAGGAGAGGGCGGACGATAGCACCGCTCGCAGTGCTCGGGGAAGGTTCTCGGGCGCTTCGGCGGCAGGGGCCGAGCGCGACACTCCGTCGCCGGCAGGACCAGTGCGCTGGCTCGTGAACGCGCCGCTATCGGCGGGCGTGGACCCAGATTCGATTGGTTGCTAGGGCCTATCCGACCATGGTCAACGACGCCGCGAGTATCGCTGTGGCGATCGTCGGAGCCGGATTTAGTGGTCTCGCCATGGGCATCCGCCTGAAAGAAGCGGAAATTCACGATTTCGTGATTCTGGAGAAGGCGGAAAGGGTAGGTGGCACGTGGCGTGACAATCATTACCCGGGTGCCGCGTGCGACGTTGAATCCCTTCTGTATTCGTTTTCCTTCGAACCTTGGCCGGCCCGGAGGCGGGCGTTTGCGGCGCAGCATGAGATTCTGTCTTACCTCGAGGCTTGTGCGGCCAAGTACGGTCTCCTGCCTCACATCCGCTTCGGCCAAAAGGTCAAGAGCGCTTCTTTCGACGAGGGCGCGGGTGTCTGGGCGGTGTGCGCGGAAGATGTTCACACGGGGGAACGCCGAACGACGAGGGCGCGCGCTCTCGTCTCCGCGCCGGGTGGATTGAGCCGCCCGGCGTACCCGGACATTCCCGGTCTTGCGTCGTTCCAGGGTAAGACGATGCACTCCGCACGATGGGACGATGACTACCGCCTCGAAGGAAAGCGGGTCGCCGTGATTGGGACCGGCGCCAGCTCGGTTCAGATTGTCCCTTCGATCGCGCCATGCGTCGAGCGACTCCACGTCTTTCAGCGAACTCCTCCGTGGGTCGTCCCTAAAGGCGACCGCTTCATTTCGCGTCGCGCGCGGTGGCTGTTTCGTTGCGCGCCGCTGGTTCAAAGCCTGGCGCGCGCTTCGATTTACTGGCGCAACGAGCTTTTTGGGGTCGGCTTCGTCGCGGACTCGCGGCTCATGTGGCTTCCGCAACGTGTGGCTCTCCGGCACCTCGAGCGGAGTGTTCGGGATGCCGCGCTCCGCGCGCGATTGACACCCAATTACGTCATCGGGTGCAAACGCATTCTCCCGTCCGACGACTACTATCCGGCACTTCAGCGGCCGAACGTCGAGCTCGTCACGGACCGGATTCGTGAGATCAGCCGCCGAGGTGTCGTTACCCAGAAGGGCACCGGCGCTCCCTGCGAGCATCTGGTGGATGCACTCGTTCTCGCCACCGGCTTCCAAGCCGCCGAAGGACGGCCAATCCCTCTCTACGGGCGGGACGGACGCGAGCTCAGCGCGGTATGGCGGGGCCGCGGAGCGGAAGCATATCTGGGCACGACCGTCGCCGGGTTTCCGAACGCCTTCTTTATCGTGGGCCCGAACACCGGATTGGGGCACACCTCGATGTTGATAATCATCGAATCGCAAGTGGATTACATAATCGATTGCCTGCGGTACATGAGCCGCCACGACGTCAAACTGATCGATGTCCGCGCGGACGTGCAGGCGCGCTACAACAAACGCCTCCAGGATCGGCTCGCCAGGGCAGTGTGGAGCACCGGCGGGTGCATGAGTTGGTACACGACCCGCAAAGGCCGAAATACAACGCTGTGGCCCGGCTTCGCGTCCGAGTTTCGCTTGCGCACCCGCCGTTTCAAGCCCGCGGATTACGATTTGGCCCAACGATTCGCGGGGACCTCGCTCGCTCGGCCTGCCGGCATATAACGACCGACCAGCCGATGAAGACGCTGGAAAAGAAAGTCGTCGTCATCACCGGCGCCGCATCGGGCATAGGGCGCTCATTGGCTCGCGAGGCAGCGAAGAGGGGCGCGCTGCTCGCGCTCGGAGACCTGGACGAAGATGGGCTCGTCGAGACGGTGAAGCTCGTCAGCAGCGATAGCCAGGATTACGGCACGAGCGGCGATGTCATGGCTCGGCGGGTCGATGTTCGCAGCGACGCCGACCTGCTCTCGTTCGCGACGGAGGTCGAAGGCGCTCGCGGCGGCGCACATGTCCTCGTCAACAACGCGGGTGTTTCCCTCTCCGACACGATCGGCTCGATGAAGCGATGCGATTTCGAATGGCTGTTCGATGTCAATTTCTGGGGTACCGTTCGCGGCACCGAGGCCTTCTTGCCGCAGCTCCTGATGCGCGATGAGGCGCACATCGTCAACCTCTCAAGCATCTATGGGCTGGTTGGAATGCCGAGCCAATCCGCGTACAACGCAAGCAAGTTCGCCGTGCGCGGGTACACCGAAGCGCTTGCGCAGGAGCTCGAGGCATCCTCCGTGCACGTGACGTGCGTCTATCCCGGCGGGGTTCGCACGAATATCGTGCGCAATGGGCGTCATAGGCGCAACGGCCGAAACGAGCCAACCACTACCGAGTCGGTCGAGCTCGAATTCGCGAAGCTGGCGCGGACCACGGCAGTAGCGGCCGCCCGAGCGATCTGGTCCGGCGTCCTGGCCGACAGACCTCGTGTGCTCGTAGGGGCCGACGCACGGCTGCTCGATTTACTTCAGCGGGCGTTTCCGTCCGGATATGCGGCCGTTTTGGGTGCGGTGCGCCGCTCCGGTGTGAAAGGGCGGGCCCGGCGTGGCTGATGCTGGAGCGGAATCAGGGCGCGTATGCAAGTGGGTTTACCACGATGCGGACGCGCTCGCATCCGAAGGACAGCGGTGCTGCGCGTCGCGCGGCAATACGTGATAAGAATACCGCTCCGTGAGCTTCGATCATCCCAAGGAATCGTTCGCCGCGCTGTTTGAGGAGACGAGTAAGACGCTTCCGCGGGCGCGCGGGTTGCGCATCGGGGAGACGTTCGACGGCCTCGTCGTTCAGGTTGGCAAGGACGCCATTTTCGTCGAGCTGGCCGGTCATCGCCAGGGTTTCGTCGAATTGGACGAGCTGCGCGGCCCTGACGGGACGTTGAAGGTAGCTCTTGGCGATGTGGTCCGCGTTCGCGTTACCCACGTCGATCCCGAGCAGGGGGTTCGCCTCGCTCCGACACGGGAAGCCGTGCTCGCGGCAGGAGCGAGCGTCGAGGTAGGCAACTCGTCCGAGCCGGTCGCCGTGAAGGTTGCCATGGGACAGGTCGTGTCCGGTACGGTCGAGCGCGTCGAGTCCTACGGCATCTTCATGCAAATGGATGGCACCAACGGGCGCGCTGGGCGTGGCCTGCTCCCGACTGCCGAGCTCGGCCTTCCGCGAGGCGCAGACCTCCGCAAGGCCTTTCCTCTGGGCATGAAGCTGCAGGCGAAGATCATCGAAATGCGCGAGGGCAAAATGCGAATGTCTCTGCGGGCCATGAAGGCGGACGAGGAGCGTGCGCAGTTCGACGGCTTCCGCGAAGAGAACAAGTCTGCGACGGCCCAAGGCTTCGGCACTCTTGGCGATCTGCTCAAAAGCTCCAGGCCTAGGTAGCTTTAGGGCTCACGGCGAAGGCAGATCGACAGGAGCGACCCAGATGATGGCTCCTAGCTGGTCATCGCCCAAGAAGAGCCGTCCATCTGGCGCAAAGGCAATCGGCGCGGGCCTGCCATGGTCGCGCATTCCGTCGTCCCACCCGCTCGCGAATTCCGTCATATTGCCTGCCGCCGGTGAGGCGTCGACCAGCTCGGTTGCCGGGAGCGGTAGCCCCGTCGTCGCATCGAGGGGAATCGCCACGACACGGGCGCCGCTCCACTGCCCGTTGTCACCGTGGAGCGTCACAAAGACCCGCCGCGTCCAGGGCGCGGGCCATCGCCCGGGCTCGAAGTCGAGTCCGAAGGGGGTGTGTCCTATGATGAACGAGTTGCTCTCCATGGCGATGGCAGAGCAGTCGGGCGTCCGCCCCGTGTCCGAATACGTCGCGCCCGAATAAGGTATGTCTCGCGTGGCACAACACGGAAAACCCCAATCCGCGTTCGGCTCGATGGGCACTATCTTTTCGCGCCCGCCCGAACTCCACGAGTAATCGAGGGCGAGCTCCACGACGAGGCATACGTCGTGATCCGATTCGCACCGCATCGCTATTGGATTGCGAAAGCCTTTCATGACCTCCGTGGTCGTTCCGTTGGCGCCCAGCTTGAAGATTGCGCCGAACGGAGCGCGGCTAGAATTGCATTGTTCGCCTTGCGAGCTGCCATTCGAGACGAAGACAGTGCCGTCGCGTGCCGCGTCGAACACCTTGGGCCAGTGAAGGCCGTCTTGCTGCGCCGTGATGGTGGTCGCCACTTCGACAGGGCCGGATGGACGCCGGTCTCCGCTCTGGAAGCGTAGGCGACGGATGGTTGGCCCGTCCTGGAAGTACAGGTAGCCAGCCGTGAACATCAGGCCTTGGGTCGAGGGAAGGCTCGCCAGAAAGGTGAGGTTCGTGTCGGCGACACCGTCGTGGTTGTCGTCTGGCAGAACGACGATGCCGGCGATGCCGTTATTGGCGCCGCCGGTAGTCGGCGTGGTCGGCGAAGCGACGAACAGGTCCCCACCGGGGGCGAATTTGAGCTGGCGCGCTGTTTTGACGGTCCCAAAGTAGTGTGCGCAAAAGCCCGGGGGGAGATGGAGCCAGCTGAGATCGGGTGCCTGCGAGCTGCCAGGAACGCCAGCCACCAGGTGCGTGCCTTGCGCCGTCCACACCAGTGAGCCTGCAAGAGCGCAAAATGTGCCCGTCGCCGGCGCGGCGTCGCTGAGCGCCACGCTCGAGTCGATGCCCCCGTCGATGACTGACGCGTCATCCGCCGCGTTGAGGTGGGACGCGTCGCGTTGCGCGGCGTCAACCCCGTCCGAGCCAGACCTGGCCGCGGTGCCCGTGCAAGAGAGCAACGCCGCGCTCGCAAGAACACCCGAGTGACCGGCCAGCTGTTTGCGAAATCGATTGAACAAGTGGAGCAAGGAGTCCTGCCGCTCGCCTTCAGAAAGGGAGGGACCGCGCGGGTCGAGCCGATGAAGGGTACTGCCGCCACGTGCCCTTGAGGAGTCCTCCGACCGGCGCTTCCCCGACGCGTTCCTCGAGGATACGCGGACAGTGACCGTCTGTAGGCGCGCGGTCATCGCTGCCTCCCATTCTCCGCAGCGACGTCCGGCGCGTTGCTGTAGGAATAAATCAAGCTGACCGTCGTCGCCGTATCGAGGTCCTGCTTGTTTGGAAGTGGCACGTGATCGTAGCGCGCGCTGAATCCCAAGCCTACCGCCAGCCGCTTGCCGACGTTTGCGGAAAACAGAAGGTCGTAGTTGACGCGGTACCGCGATGGGTCGACGAAGCTCTGCAGGTACTCGACGCCCGTCGACACGGAAACCTCCTTGTTGAAGGCATGCTTGGCGCCGAGGAACACGCGCGTCGAGTGATCGGTCACCGTCTTCTGCAGCATCGCCGCGCCCAGCACTGGACTGCCGCGCGCATCGCGAAGGATCCGCGCATCGTCGCGGCGAACGTCGCCCTGAAAGTCATAGCCGGCCTCGAGCCAAACCGAAGAGCGTTCGGACTTCGACAACAGATACTTGAAGCCAGGGTCCAGATTGTACCGCCATTCCAAGCCCTGAAAGCGATCGTGACGAAGCGTGCTCACCAAGAAGAACCCAGCGTCTTCGATCACGAAGCGGTCGTAGCGCGCGCGCGCCTGCGCGTTCTCGGCCGTGACCACCAACGCGTTTCCGGGTGACGCGCTCTCCCCATAGTTCCCCACGAAGGACAGACCGACTCCGTTCCTCCCAAACCGTGCATCCATCGTCCCGTTGGCGGTCAGCGCGATCATCCTCGAGTTGCCGGTTGCCAGCTGGCCGCCGGCGGCCAGGGAACCCACCGCGGCCTCCATGGGCCGCTCGACCGTCGGCGCGTCTTCCGTGAATTTCGGAACACTGACGAGCGCCGTCGCGTCCGGAGGCGGCGCGCCCCTCGGCTCTTGCAGCGGTTCGTCCGCCTTTGCGGGAGACGAAAGCCCGAGCAACGCGAGGAACACCGCAAATGGGGCACGAAAAAGAGCGCAGTAAGCCATCGCTGGAGAGCGGTCCTCCAAACCGGAACGCCTCTTCGTCGTCATCGCAAATCAGCCGCGAAGCAGGAACTGGAATTTATATACGCTCGGCCGAGCGACCCGACGCACACGTTCGCGGAACGGAGCCCATCTAACACGCCAAGGGGGAAAAATGCTGCCAGGCTCGTTTTCGCTCGAACCGCTCGACGGGCTCGCCGAAGCCACCGCGCCCTGTCGCGCGGGGTGACATCCTTTCCGCGGACCGGCTTGACGGGCCGCAAGACCCCGGTTACACGCACGTTTCTCGTCGCGCGAAGGTGGCGGAATTGGCAGACGCACTAGCTTGAGGTGCTAGCGCCCGAAAGGGCATCGGGGTTCAAGTCCCCGCCTTCGCACTCTGAGGGATTTTGAGAGGTTGGGCCGAACGCGCGGCCGATAGCCCGCCGCTCGGTCAGCGATTTCCGGCGACTCGAGTCGAAACGGGGGACGCTCGCCGAGCGACCCCCGTTTCGGTGCGCCAGTGCGTTCAAAGCCGTTTGGTCACGCGCCCACGCGTCGTGTCGTAGGGGCTGACCGCCACCTCGACACGATCGCCCGGAAGCAGCCGGATGTGATGCTTCGTCAGCCGGCCCGAGCGCTTCGCAAGCACGATCCGCCGGAGCGAACCGGTGGTGCATTCGATCCTGTACGTGTCCCCACGATGGGCCTCCATGATCACACCCTGGAATGTCAGCTCGTCGCCGCTCATCGGTTAATCGTCTTCTCCATGCCCATTGTCATACCTCAGGTGGCGAAGACCGCTCGCGAGAAGCCGCGTAGGGGCTGCAATCGGTCCGCGGAGGCCGATTCCGGCGGGACAAGTAACTGGGGCCGCGATCCCGCTGTACCTCCCGGCGGTCTCCGCCTCTTCGAACAGCTGCATCCGCAAACCGGGCGATCGATCCGTCCACGATGCGGAACCGGCACCGTTTGACTTGTACTCGCAAGTACCGCCAGGATTTTCCCGTTCACCATCACGACGCCGTTGAACTATTCCCGTATCGCAAACGCGCGACGTTGCGATGCCCGGCGACCCATCCAAACCCTCGGTCTGCTTGCCCCAGGGGCCGTCGCGGAAAAGCAGTTGCCCGTTGGCATATGAAGCTCGGGGAGGCGATCACCAGTGCGGTTGCTGCCCTGGAGAAACGCGCCATGCTGACGAGATGGATCGAGGGGTAGTTCGGCGAAGCCTTTCTTTCCAGAGGAGCACCAGGAGCCCGTACGGAATCTGCTCTTCGAGGGTGGTCGTCACTAGCCTCGTTGCGCTGAACCTGGGAGCGTGCAGCCTGCCAAGCGGCGGTTTGCTGAGCGACGACGAAGGCGGCGCGCGCATCATCGACGCCACCACGGTGCCCGGCTCCGACGCCGGTGCGGCCAGTGACATTGCGATGGGCGGCGAGGGTGCGGTCCCGTTTGACGGGGCTTCCATGGCGCCGGATCGCGACGCGCAAGACGCCGATGGCAGCGGCTCCGATGCGAACGACTCGTCGAACACGGCGGATGCAGGAGGCGGCGTAATGGGCGCGGACGGCGGTTTTCCATGCTCCGGTCCAATCGCCACCGCGTGCATCGATCCCCGCACGGGCGGCAATGATTTCTGTGTGAATGGGCGGGCATGCGCCGCGTGCGTGGATGTGCAGGACGACTCCAATTGCACGGCGGCCTACGGGGCCTCCGGCGGCAGTTTTCTGTGCATTTCGGGGGTCTGCTCGGCTGGCGACTGCCGCACTTCAGCGGACTGCTCGGGCAGCGCCAGCGGCCCCTTGTGCGGTGCGAGCACGCCACGTCGTTGCGGGCTCTGTACGACTGACGCCCGATGCGCGAGCGCTTTCCCCGCGGCTCCGGTCTGCAACTTGACGACCGGCCTATGCGCTTCCGATCTCTGCACGTCGACCGGATCGAACCCGCCGCCGGTGTGTCCGGTGAGCCCGGCGGACGTTTGTTGCGCGGGCCGTTGCCGAGCGGGCGGGCCGCGTGCGTGCTGCCCCGGGCCGGGGGCTGACGCGTACTGCGCCGCCACCCTCGCTCCAGCCCAGGGCCTCTGCATCGGCGGCACGTGCTCAGTCTGTCCGCCGGCCTCGGGCGGGGTGTACGCCGTCGACCCCATCAACGGAAGTGATCGCGCCGGCACCGGCGCTCGGACGACCCCTCGTTGCGCATTCCAGACGATCACAGCGGCACTGTCGTTCATCGGTCGCTCGTCGGCTCCGATCTCGCCGAACACGGTCATCGTCGTCGGGCCGTCGACCGTTCAGGCGGGCGAGTCTTTTCCGCTCACGGTGCCCGCCCACGTCAGCGTCGTGACCTCTTCGGGCCCCGTCACCATCAATGTCGCGCCGGGCGTCTCCGGCTTCGTTCTCGCGGCCCCGGGCGCTGCCGTCGCCGGCGGGCCGGGCGCGCCATTGACGCTGGCTGGCACTGGGGCGGCCACCAACGGGATCGCCGCCGCGAGGGGCAGTGATCTCACGACCCGCCTGCAGCAAGTCACCATTACCGGCTTTGCGGGCGCGGGGATCTGGATCCACGGCTCCGGGGCGCTCTGGATCGGACCTGGCGTTGTCTCGACGCGCAACGGGTCGGCCACTGCACCGGCATCGGGGCTGCACGTCACCGAGAGCGCACAGGCGCAAATCGACGTCGCCGCCGGTTCGGCGCCCACGCATTTCGATGCGAACACCAATCATGGCATTCTCGTGGAGGGCAGTGCTTTCGTGACTGTCAGCGGCGCGGTAACGGACGCCCTCGCCGGCGTCGGCACGATCACCACCAATTTCAACAGCCAGGCGGGCCTCTGGATAGCGCAGACTCCCGGAAGCCCGGCGAACGTCGTCAGTGGACTGGTCTCATTCGGATCGGTGGCGGGGAATGGGATGCGCTTCTTCGCTGGGTCAACCGTTACTCTCCGTGACAGCGTGTCGCTCGGCAATTCCAGCGCCGGCGTTCGCGTTTCGGACACGACAGCCAGCGTCGATTTGACCGGAATCGACCTCGGGCGTCCGGTCGCCACCGAGTACGGGCACAACGTCTTTCAGGCCTCGGGCCCGGCGCACAATAGCGGAGCCGGCGTTTGTCTCGATCTCTCCAACGGCGCTACGGACGTGCTCGTTGCGGCGGGCAATCTCTTCCGCTCGGCACGGTGCGACACCCCCGGCGCGGTCCTGACGCTCCAGACTGGCGGCTGCAGAGGCACCTGCGGTGGACTGCCGTGCGATCTGGGAATCATCGACCCAGTGGGGAGCTCGGACATCGACGTGACGGCGTGCACGCATCCGTGAATGGCGGAAGGCAGCGGACGTACGTGAACCGGACCGCGGTCTTCCTTACAAGTGCGGCAGGCTTCTGCGGGGCCGTCTTCGCAATGCCGCGCTGCACCTGGCGTCCCTCAGCGGAGGGCCAATGGGCCCAGCCCGCCGGCTCGGCTGCGGCCGGCAGAGCGAAGACGCTGCGCGTGCCCCATCTCTCGGGGAGCATCGTCCTCGACAGTGATACCGACGACCCAGGCTGGACTTCGCCGTCCGGTCCGGCGCGAACGGGGGCCTTCGAGCGCGATGAGGGCATCGCCGCCCGTCCCTATTCGGACGCGCGCCTGGTATGGGGGGACGGCCACTTGTACCTCGCGCTCTATGCAGCCGATGAGGACATCGAGAGCGTCCCCAACGAGTCCGGTCGGCCCGTGCGTCTCGCCGACTCGTTCCGGCTGACGTTTTTCAGGGAAAGCGACGGCGAGCAGCTCTCGATGGAGGTCTCGCCCGTGGGATCACTGAGCGAATCGAGGCGGCCGCGCAGCGGTCCGCTAGACCTGACGTGGCACAGCGGCGCCCATGTCTCCCACGAGGTCGACGGCACCGTCAACGACGCGACCGACGATGACGAGGAATGGGTAATCGAAATGGCCGTCCCGTTCGAATCCCTAGGAATGGCCGGAAGAGTGGGTGAAAGCATCGGCTTCGCGGTCAGTCGCTGCGACACGCCGAAAAACGAGGAGCGGCGATGCGCGGGTTGGGGCGACTGGGATCCGCTCGACAGAAGGGCAAGGAGCCTCCTGGTGCTCGGCCGTTAGACCCGGTTCCTGTTTCGCGCGAGGAGCGCATGCCGGAGTCGACGCAATACTCACGCGCGTGTCTCGACGATGATCCGCTGGATGGCGCGCACGGCATCGCCCACGCCGACCATTCGATCACCCAGCGCGCCCAGGTACAAATGGCCGAAGCCCGTTTCGACGGCTCGCGCGGTCACGTCTCCGCCCCGCGTCGCAATGTCTACCTGCTTCGGCGTGGCGCGCCGCCAGGCCACGTCGCGGGTCGAGCGCGCAAGGCCGACTATCTCGTCCGCCCTGCCCATTCCGGCCACGATTCCGCCTCGGCCGTCAACGAGCACGACCGCGCGCACGCCACTTCGGTCCGCCACCCTTTCGACGAGAAATTGCAGCGCCTCGCGCGGTTCAGTGCTCCTCTTCGTGCGACGTTCATCCATCGGCGCATGCTGCGTCGTCGCGGGCGGATCGGCCCAGTTCCTAGCAGTCCAATCAGGACGCGGGAAGGCCAGTCTAGTCTCCGAGGCTCCCCTTGGTCGACGGTACACCGATCACGCGGCCCTCGACGTGCACTGCCTGGCGGAGTGCGCGGGCCAGGGCCTTGAAGCAGATCTCGACGACATGGTGCAGAATTTCTCCGCGATGCAGCACGACATGGAGATTGCATTGCGCGCCACGCGCAAAGGCTTCGAAGAAAACGGGTGCGAGCTCGATGTCCCACGTGCCGAGCTTGGCCCCACGCGGCAGAGGGACCTCCCACACAAAATGTGCCCGCCCGGAGAGATCCAAGGTGCACGTGGCACGGGCCTCGTCCATGGGCAGCGTCGCCCAACCGTAACGCACGATCCCGATCTTCTCGCCGAGCGCCTTCGCGACGCACTGACCAAGCACGAGCCCGAGGTCCTCGGTCGTGTGATGACCGTCGATGTCCACGTCGCCGCTGGCGCGGACGGTGAGATCGACGAGCCCGTGCTTCGCGATCTGTTCCACCATGTGCGACAAGAACGGAAGCGGGGTATGAATCTCCGCGCGTCCCGTGCCGTCGAGGTCGAGTGTCACCTCGACGCTCGTCTCTTTGGTAGTGCGCGAGAGGCTCGCTGATCTCCCCATGTGACCGGCATCCTAACGCGCACCGCCCGCCCTCGGCGAAGGCTGTGTGGCGAGGGCAGCGAAAAACGCGAGCACAGAAGAGCAGCGACCCGCGGCAGAAACGAGCGCGAAAACATCTCGAGCACACGTCATGCGCACCCTTGAACACCCGTTGACGGAGACCCACGCACTGCGGTAAGCCGTTGCCGCCTGAATGCTGTGGCGTTTTTGCGACGTCTCTGTGTAGCTCCGTTCTGCGCGTTCGTTTGGCACTGCGTGGCTCTTGCCGCGTGTCATGGGGGGCAAGCCGAAGCACCTGGTGTCAATCCCCAGCGACAAAGTGAGGCCGAGTACGACGTAGCTCGCGATTATTTTTACAAGGGCCAGCCCAGGTTGGCTCTCGATCATTGTCGCAGGGCCATTCAATTCGACGACGAGAACACGAAGGCGCTTTACTTCGCTTCAACCATTCATCTTTTCTTCTGCTCAGGACGGCTGGAGCTCGGCGACCCGGATTGCCGCCTGGAGGACGCGGAAGGCTACGTGCGACGCGCTCTTCGAGTGGATCCCGGCTTTCGCGAGGCAAAAAATACGCTGGGACAGATTTTCATTCTCGAAAAAAAGTACTCGGAGGCCATCGCGGTGCTCGAACCGCTTACCAAAGATCCAGCATTCGAATCGAGCTTCCTCGCCTGGGGAAATCTCGGTTGGGCGCAGGTGCTTGCCGGCCAGCTCGACATCGGTATCGAGTCGCTGAAGAAAGCCACGACCGAACCGCGGTTCTGCGTTGGTCATTACCGGCTGGGCGTGGCGTACGAAAAGAGAGGGAACCTCGCCGCGGCGGAGGAGGCCCTGACGCATGCTGTGTCGGTGGAGGCGGCCGAGTGCCAGAGCTTGCAGAGCGCCTGGGAAGAGAGGGCGCGCGTCCGTCAGCGGAGCGGCAAGCTGGCGGAGGCGCGCGCAGATTTCGAAAAGTGCCGTGACCTGTCCGCAGACTCGACGGCCGGAAAAGCGTGTGCCCTCGAGCTCGCCAGGATCCCATGAAACGGGATGCAACCACTTACGTTCGGCGTTCGCCGACGTCGTTCCAAGGCAGCGAACAGGCTCCCGAGCCACAAGCCAGTGTGAGCATCGACCCCATGAACGAGACCCTTGGCAGTTTTCTCCGGCAGCAGCGCGAGCGACGCAACATGAGTGGCGCCGAGCTCTCGCGCGCGACGCGGATCCCGATGGGCTCGCTCGAAGCGATCGAGAGCGATCGCTTCGACGAGCTGCCTGGAGAGGTCTTCGTGCGCGGCTTCCTCAAGGCGTACGCGCAAGCCGTCAGCCTCGTGCCTGCCGACGTGTTGGCACGCTACACATCCAGCCGGCGCATTGCGTACGTGACGCCTCTGCCCATGCAAACACCGCTGCAGGCGGCGCGCGAGGGGCAGGGTAGGCGCTTCGGCGTGGCAATAGCGTTCGTGCTGCTGCTCATCTTGCTGTCACTGGCGCTTTCGATCGTTCTCAAGCCGCGCGGTCGCGACATGCCGCTGGAGCTGTCCGCTGACGCAAGGTGCGTCGTCGGCGCGAACGCCTGACCCCCAGGCGTGACAAGATGCGCGGGTGAGTCGCATCGACAGCGAAGCCCTCCTCGTCCGCACGGTAGATGTCGGCGAGAGCGATGTCATCGCGACGCTCGTCACGGAACAGGCCGGGAAGGTGAGCGCGATCGTGCGGGGCGCTCGTCGCGGGTCACGTCGGATCGGGGGGGCGCTTGAACCGGTACACACGGTCGCCGTCATGCTCGAGGACAGGGGCGGCGAGCTGACGACCATGAAGGAGGCGCGCATCGTACGGACGCGGCCGAGGGTCGTCGAAAGCCTAGACGCCCTAGAGGCGGCAGGTGTCGCGCTGCGCTGGGCTCGCCACCTCTTTCCGCCCCGCACACCGGAGCCGCAGGGGTGGAGTGCACTCATCCGGTTGCTCGACGCGCTCGACGGGGAACGCGCCTCGCCAAAAACGGAGCTGGCTCGGGTCGGTCTCGCGCTGCTGGCGGCGGTCGGTTACGGGCTGGAGCTTGAGCGCTGCGTCGTCTGCGGGCGGCAGTGTCCCAAAGAAAAGCCGGCCGGCGTGGATCCCCGTCGCGGCGGTCTGGTCTGTCGATCTTGCGGTGGCGCGAGCGCGATCGTATCGGCTAGCGTCCGCGCGGCGGCGAGAGCGCTCGTCGAAGGTCCGCGATTGGACGCCGACACGCACGCCCCGGATGTAAACGAGGCGGACGCCAGGGTCTTGCTGCAGCTCGTCGACCGATCGATGGCCGCTCATGCAGGCTTCGAGCGCTGACCGCCCGTCCACGAAAACGCTCGCGAACCGCCAGGGGAATCTGTTGCATGCTGGAAGTCGTCTGCTTCGGAGAGATCTTGTGGGATATCTTCGAAGTCGGGAAACGAGGCGCAAAGCCCCTCGCGCAACGCTTTCGGCGAGAGCTCGGCGGCGCGCCGGCCAACGTGGCGACCGGTCTGTCTCGGCTTGGCATCCGCACCGCCGTGGTCGGCGCCGTCGGACGCGACCGCTTCGGCCAGGCGCTGCGCGCGCACCTGGCGGCCGACGGGGTCGTCGTCGATTTCGTCCTGGAGCTGCCGAACCGTACCGGCCTTACGTTCGTCATGCGCGACGCGCGGGGACAACCCGAGTTCGTGTTCTACAGAAATGCCTCGGCCGACCTGGCCATCCGTGCGACGGATATACGGCCGGAGATGGCGCTCGCGCGCTGGGTTCTCGTCGGAAGCAGTACGCTCATGACGCCGGACTTGGCGCGCACGACAAAGCGATTTCTGGATCTCGCTGTCGGCGCGGGCGCGCGCGTGCTCGTGGATCTGAACGTCCGCGTGCACCTCTGGCCCAGCCGCGCCGCGATGACCCGGGCCATCGGCGGTTTGGTCGGCAGGGCGGATCTCGTCAAGGCGAGTGACGAGGATCTTCGAGCCCTTGGTGCGCGCCCAGATGGGATTCGGTGGCTGGAGCGACACGCACCGAAGGCATCATGGCTCATCACGCGCGGCGCGAGCGCGGCAACGGCCATCGGTGAGCACGGCGAAGTGCATTTGCCTTCGCTGCGCGCGAAATGCGTCGATGCGACCGGCGCGGGCGATGCGTTCATCGCCGGCTCGCTCGCCGTGCTCGTCGCGGCGCGGGCCGTCCCTGGCT
>JALYHV010000095.1 GCA_030776205.1 Myxococcota bacterium
CGATCGAGAGCCACGTCGTCCTCCCCCAGGAGGTCGACGCGCTGCTGGCGAGCGACCGCGTGCGCGCCCTCATCAAGGACGAGGTAGAAAAGTACCAGTCGGGGTTCAAGGGGTTCGAGAGGATCCGTGAGTTCGCGCTGATCGCGGACGATTTCACGACCGGCAACGGCATGCTTACGCCCAGCCTCAAGCTCAAGCGGCGCGCTGTGCTCGCGGCCCATGGCCGGATCCTCGAGGATCTCTACGCGACCGGCAACACCGCGCGCCGGGTGGACCCGAAGCGCTCCTCGCACAACACGTCTGGGGTTTAAGGCTCGTCGGCTACCAGAGGCAGAGCATCCGGCGCCAGTCCACCATCCCGATTCCGCGCGTGGCGGAACAGTACTCGATGGTCCGCCTCGAGCCGTGCGCGTCGCCGCCGATCTGGAGCGGGACGGTGCGGGAGAACGTCATCCGGACATGCGATGCGAGCCAATCGTGCATTCCCGCCAAGGGATGGGCGCCCCTCCAGAGCTGCGGAATGGCGGCGAGGGCGCCTAGTGGTTTCCGCTCGAAGACGCGCATGCTGAAGAACCCGGGCATCCGCTCCGCGAAAGGGAACGCCCTGAACCGGTAGCCGAACTCCGGGCACGTCCCCACGGACGCAGTGCCGGCCGGCCCGTCGTAGATCACTGCCCCGCGGCGGGCTCCCTCGATGCGGCGCGGGGTTCCCCCGGCGTCGACCGTGAAGACCTCGTCGCCCAGGTTCTCGATCAGGAGGCGCGGGTTGCCGAAGAGAGCGATGCGTGGCGCCGTGCGCAGGAGGGTCGCCGCCAGGTAGCCGTATACGCTCTTCGAGAGGTGACGGCCGGGGCCGCGGCTCTTCTCGAGCTGGCGCTCGTAGTCCTCCAGGATCATCGCGTCCCATCCCGAGCCGGCGAAATGCGTGAGCGTGCCCTCGACGTCGATGAGTCCGCAGCGCCGGACGGCGAACGGCCCGCGCGCCTGCGCTAGGAGCTCGAGGCAGCGGTGAAGCTTGGGCGCCCCGAGCGCGTTCGCCCACCCGTTTCCAGTACCCAGCGGCAGCACGCCCACGGCAGGGCAGGACTCGTCGTCGCGGAGGACGCGCCCGAGCGCGTTGAGCAGGGCCACGACCGTTCCGTCGCCGCCAGCGGCCAGGACGGCGCGCGGCGCGGACAGCGTCGATAACCAGGTGTCGATCTCGTGCGTGGAGCGAGTGAGGCGAACGCTCGCCGCGGGAAGCGCCCGCGCTATTTGCACGGCGACCCGGCGTCCGCCGCGTTTGGCGTTGGCATTGACGAGGATCGCGAGGCCCGTGCCTCCCGCCCCTTCTGCGCGAGGCGCCGGCCAACGCGACGGGGCGGTTGCCGAGCTGGTCAACGTGCGCTCTCCAGCGTCCGCCGCACGTCATCCATCAGCTCCTGGCGGGCGGACCTTCCGCGCTCCGCATACCTCCTTGGGTCCACGACGGGGTGGATGATCACTCGGACCTCGGCACCGCCGGACGACCGGACCCCCCGGGCCGGGAGCGCGTCCCTCGTTCCCCGGAGGGTGACCGGCAAGATGGGCAGGCCGGACTCGAGCGCGAGATAGAAGGCCCCCTTCTTGAAGGGGAGAAGTTCGCCCGTCCGACTGCGCGTTCCCTCCGGCGCGATCCAGACGTGGGTCCCGCTCGCGAGGAGGGCGCGCGCTCGCTCCAGGCTGCGAATGGCGGTGTTCCGGTTGGACCGATCGATGGAGATGAAGCCCGCGGCCGCCATGGCTCCCCCGAAAATCGGAACCCGAAAGAGCTCCTCCTTGGTGATCATCCGGATGTTCGGGCCGACCACGTGGAAGAGGACCGGGATATCGTAGAGCGACTGGTGATTGCTCATCACCAGGTACGTCTCGCCCGGCTTCATGTTGTCGCGGCCGACGACCTGCAGGCGAAGGTGGGCGTTCTCCACGACCGCCCGCGACCAACGCGCCAGCCTCTCGTCGCACGTCGCCTTCGTTACGCGACCGCGCAACGCATCGACGACGGTCGGCCACGAGATGGCGAGGGTCTCGTAAATGTTCCGCAGCGACAGGGCGAGCGACTTCCCGTCGGCGCGTGCCATTCGTGCGGGGTCACGTATCACGAACGGCCGTGAGGCGCCTCAGTGTTTCGGCCTCGCTCGGCGATACCCCACTCGCGAGC
>JALYHV010000096.1 GCA_030776205.1 Myxococcota bacterium
CGCCCGCACCGCAGGCCGCGCCGACCGAGAGGGCCAGCGCGGCGACGCCGAGGCGTCTCAACGGAACGGGACCTCGACGATGCGCGGACCGGCCACGAGCGCCAGCGCGTTCGGCGCGATGGACCGCCATCCGAGGCCGTGATCGGGGCTGCTCGCGTCCCACGGCAAAGGCGCCTTCTTTGGAACGGACCCGGGCGCCGGCAGCGGAAACACGAGGGACCGAGCGGCGTGATGCGTGATGCGCCCGGTGACCTGGTGGTGTTCTTGGTGGATGTGTCCGTAAAAGACCGTAGCCTTGTCGCGTCGCGACAAGATTTCGATGGCGCGATCGCCATCCTTGGTGGACCACTCCCATTGCGGATAGAGCGCGAAGAGCGGACGATGGGCGAGGACGACGAGCGGGGCATCCGTGGGGACGGCCGCCAAATCGTTGGCGAGCCAGGTCAACTGCGCCTCGCCGATCAGACCGCCCGGCTCGGAGGCGTTGTCGAGGGCAGCGAAGTGAACGCCTTTGTGGTCGAAGGCGTAGTGGCTCTCGCCGAACACCTCGCGGTAGGCCTCCCCGTGGTCGGGGGCCGCGTCATGCTCTCCCGGCAGAAAGCGCACGTCTTTGACCTTGAGCCCGGCGACGATGTCCCGGAAGCGTTTCATCCGGGTGCGGCGTTCGGCGGCGTCGTCGGTGGTGTGGGTCAGGTCCCCGGTGAAGACGACGAAGTCAGGCTTCGTGTCGACGGCATTGATCGTCGCGACGGCGTGCTCCAGCGTCACGTCGGCCTGAGGGTTCGGCGCCCCGGCAAACCCCCAGTGGGTGTCCGAGAGCTGCAGAAAGAAAAAGTCTTCTCGGGTGCGCGCCCCGACGCCCCCGGGGGCGAGGGCAGTGGCCGGGGGTCTGGGCTCGCCCCCACATCCTCCGGCCAACCCGGACGCGAACACGATGCCGCCTACACCCATCAACGCGAGGAGATCGCGACGCGAGACATCTTCACTCATGACCACGCAAACGAAGGACGCGGCGATTGGTTCCAAAGGAACGCTTCGGGCGGGCCGATCGTTTCGATTCGTGAATGACCGTGGTGCGCGTACGGCCGGTTCCCAATTCGTTCTCCCCTTCGGCAATCGTTGGGGCTGCGCACGACATCTGCTATGCGGCGGCGGTGCCCGCAGACCCGGCGTCCCCATCTTCCATCGCGCTGCCGCGGGCCGCGATCGACCAGGTCGACGCGCTCTACAACCTCGCCCGGCGCCTCACCGGAAACGATGGGGACGCGGAGGACCTGGTCCAAGAGACGTTCGCCCGGGCGCTCGGCGCGCGATCGCAGTTCGTCGCCGGGACGAACGTAAAAGCTTGGCTCTTTCGCATTCTGCGAAATCTGCACATCGACAAGTACCGCCGTGCGCGGAACAACCCAGTCTCCGACGAAGAGACGCGCGACGATCAGGCGGAGGACGGCGGGGCTGGGCGCGAGCCGCTGCGAGGCGACGAGGAGCTCGAACGGATGCGTGGGATTGTCGCGGAGGATATCGAGGTCGCTCTCCAGTCTCTGCCGCCGGACACGCGCACCATCGTCTTGCTCGACGCCGAGGGCTTCACCGAAGGAGAGCTTGGCGAGGTGCTCGGCTGCAGCGTCGGCACGATCAAATCGCGCCTCTCGCGGGCTCGCGCCACCCTGCGCGAGCGCTTACGTGATTACGCGAGGCAAAAGTAGGCAATGGACTGCACGGACGCGCGGACGCACTGGCTCGATCGGCAGCGGGGAACGCTGGCTGAAGAGCTGCGGGCACCGCTCGAGGCGCACGTCGCGTCTTGCACACGCTGTAGGCACGATGAGGCGGCGGACGCCGCGCTGTCGTTGCTCCTCGCGCAGCGCCTCGTCCGCAAACCCGCGCCCAACCGCCTGAGGCGCTCGCTCGAGGCGCGGTGGGATGCCGACCCACGTCGATTCGGCGCGACGAAGCGCATCGGCCTCGCGTTGGGGGGCATGGTCGCCGGAGCTGGGCTCGCGGTTGCCGTCCTTCTCGCATGGGGCCTGCCCGGTCACGCCGACGCGATGCTCACAGAGTCGGTGAACGACCATTTGCGCGTGCTCTACAGCAGCCGCCCGCTCGAGGTCGAGAGCGGCGGGCTTCACCAGGTGAAGCCATGGTTCGAGGGGCGGCTCGACTTTGCGCCGGTCGTTCCGTTCGCCGGTGACGACGACTTCCAGCTCCAGGGAGGGGCCGTCGCGTATTTCATGGATCGCAAGGCGGCGACTTTCATTTATCGCAGGCGGCTTCATGTCGTCACCCTCTTCGTCTTCCGGGCGGCGGGCCTGCCGTGGCCCAAGGTAGGGTTGCGACCGTTAGGCCAAGCGCAGGGAACGATGCAGACCGAGCGCGGCTTTCACGTGCTCCGGTGGCGTCAGGGCGAGAACGGTGACCTGGGTTATGCGCTGGTGTCGGACGTGGACGAGCGCGATCTCGTCGCGCTGGCTGAGAAGATCGCCGTTCCGCAGTGATCGGGGAATGAATAGGGGGCGTGGTTCGCCTCTCCCCCACCCGCTTAGGTACAGTCCGTTGACCTTGCGTTATTGCCTGTCCACGTTCTGTCTCGCTGCCGTCGCGCTCCTCCTCGCCGCACCTCTCGCGCGCTCGGCGGCCGCGGAGGTCCCACCGCGCTGGACGGACGAGACCCCCGACGCGATGATCGACGATGCAACCGCCCGAGCTCTCGCGCGCGGCGCAGCCGTTCACACACAGCTAGCCGCACTCGCGGCCATCGTCGCGCTGGACGACAACGCCACGCCCGAGCATGCCCGGGCACGCCTGCAGCGGATCGCCGCCACCGTTACCCTGGATGCGGATGTCCGCGCCGACGCCGCCCTCCTGGCCCGGATGCTCGCCGCCGACGAGGGGACGGAGGCCGGACGAGCTGCCGACAGGCAACTCGGGGTCATCGACGCCGTCTCGGTGCTCGGTCCGTTTCGCGATACGGGCGGCGGCCTCGACGCGCACGACGGGCCCGAGCAGTCGAACCCTTCCTTCGACGAAAGGGCGCGCTACTCCTGGGGTAGCTACGAGGTGGCCTGGCGCGAGGTGCCGCCGGCCTTTGCTACCGCGGAGGGGGTGCCGCTGGATCTATTCGTTTTTCCGCGCAAGGAGAGCTGCACATGGATAGCGACCCACCTGACGATCCCGGTGGCGCGACCACTCACCTTCCACGCCGCGAGCGCTGGACAGATCCGGCTCGTCTTCGACGGCGCAGACCTCGGGCGGCAGGAGACCGTAAACGACGCAGCCCGCTTCGAACGCGTGGCCGCGCGAGTCGATGCCGGCGCCGGTGAGCACATCCTCGCCGCCAAGGTCTGCTCGAGCGCCCTCGACGACGAGGGGCGGGTCCGCCTCCGCGTGACGGATGAGACAGGAGCCTGGCCGGTCGGCGTCCGGGCGAGCGCTCGTTTGGGCGAGCAGCCGAGGACCACCCTCAGGCGTGCTGCGCTGCACGCGGCGAGCACGCCCCTCGTCGGATCGCTCGCCGGCGACGGAGGCACGGACGCGCGCCTGGACGAGATCATTCTGAGAACGCTTGGCGGCGCGGACGACCTGCGCAGCCCGCGGGCGTCTGGTCTGGTCGCCGCCTTCGCGGACGCCAAGCCGGATTCGGATCGCCTCGCGATGGCCGCCTGGGTGACCCCGGCGGGTGCCAGCCGGAGCGCCTGGCTGAGCCGAGCGCTTCAGGGGGCGGACGCGATGACGAGGGCATTCGTCGAGCGACGACTCGTCGAGCGTCACCTGCAAGCCCAGCTCGCCGATTGGGCCATCGCGGCGCTGCACGGCGCGAAAATCGATTCCGCCAGCGATGCGGAGGCGGCCGTCCTGTCCGCCCGGGTGGACCTGGCGCTCGGCACCGAAGCAATTCGACTGGTCGCGATG
>JALYHV010000097.1 GCA_030776205.1 Myxococcota bacterium
AGCCGCGCATCCGCCTGGCGACGCGGCGCTGGACGATCAGAACACGCCCAGCCTCGACGGCTCGACTCCGAGCGAGGCAGCTGCTTCGGTCGACGGGACACCACCCTCTCCCGATGTTTGCCTTCCCGCCTGCGTTCATGGCGTGTGCTCGCCGTCCGCTGGCTATTGCAGCTGCGACGTCGGGTGGGCGGGCCCGGCGTGCGACATCGCGGCCCCTGCCCCGGCCCCGGGAATGCCGGTGGCCGGGACGGTCACCGCGGGCCAGTGGGCCTATTACACGTTCGAGGGCCCGGCCACGGGGCTGAGCGCTACGCTGACCGAGGACGCGACCGTCGGCCTGGTCTGGCTGTATCTCCACACGAACCAGACACCCGACCGGACGAACTACCTCAAAAATAACGAGGACACCCAGAGCAGCAGCCATACCGTGACCCGCTCCTTCGCCTCACCTGGCACACAGCTCTGGTACGTGGCGGCGTACGGCCAGCCGGGCATCGCGCTGGGGCAGACCGTCCCGTATCACGTGACCATCACTGTCATCCCGTGATGGACGTTCATTGCGCGGCGACGCAATCGAAGTTCTGCTGCCAGGCCTTCAGCGCGGGCGTCTGCAGCTGGGACGGGTCGGGATTGAAGACCATCGTCACCAGCAGGTAGGGCTTGGACGCCAGGCCGGCGCCGACGAGGAGGGTGTCCACGGTCTGCGGACCCTGCCCCCACGTCGTGCCAGCCGTCGTGGTGCTGGCCGTACCGATCCCGAGCGCCATCGCGGGGGCGTACGTGTCCGAGGCGAGCTCCTTGGTCTGCGCCGAGAAGACGATGGACGCCCCGCTCGGAACCGTGGACTGCCACTGAAAGAAGCGCCAGACCGGGCGCGTCCCGGCGACGGGGCAGCTCGCCACGAATTCGCGCGTGTACGTCTGCGGCGTGTACGTGATGACGATGGGGTTGAAGCACGTGCCACCGGCGCCTGGGCACGTGAGCCCGGTACAGCAATCGCCGGGCGAGCCCGCGGTGTTGCAGACGCCGCCGGACATGACGCACGCCCCGCCGAGGGCGACGCACGTCTTCGTTATAGGGGCGGTCGTGATCTGGCAGGTCGTGGTGGGCGAGCCGCCCGTGCCTCCGCAGCAGTCGTCCGCGATCGTGCAGGACGCCCCGATGTTTGCGCAGGGGGTATTGACCCACTCGCCGTTGGAGTTGCCGGCCGCGAGCTCCTGTCCGGGCAGGTAGAAGGCGGGGTGACTCGGGTCCGTTCCGGCCGTGAACGTGCCGTCGATGGCCGATACCCAAAGCTTCTTCGTGAGGGGGACCCCTGACGTACACCCTTGATTGGGGTTCGCGTCCCAGGGGTTGTCGTAGGCAATGTTGCCGTACATGCGACGCGTCGTGAAGACGACCCAGTTGAAGCCGCCCGCCGAGGTCGGGTTCACCGCCGGCAAGTAATTGAGCTGGTAGTCGGAGACATCGAGCGCGGTTCCCTTGTTGGTGCAGTGATCCGCGACGGTGAAAGGAATGGTCAGGTGCCCCGAGTGATAGGCCGTCGGGGGCGCCACCGTGCGTGACGTGGTCGGCAGGTAGCTCACACCCGCTGCGTCGAGCCCGTTCAAAGCATTGAGGCGCGTTTGGGTCGCCGCAGTGGCGCTCGTCGCAGGGATGTTCGAAATCCACAAGTCGGCTTGCGCACCGTTTCTCGAATTGATGTTCGACGGCGCCGTTATCGAAATGTAGGCGTTGGAACCGACGATCTGGCGCTGGTAAATGACACCCGAATTGTCGGGCAGAAACGTCGGCCAGGCGTAAAGCGGGGAGATGCTCGCCGTCGATGTCGTGCTCGTCGATCCAGTGTAATTGGCCGAGAGCGCGAGGGACGTGCTGCTGGCGACGCTCGCTACGGTGTACCGCACGCCGGCCTGCGCGCCGAACGTGATGTATTGCGGAGGCGTCACATCGTTGGTGAAGTTCGACCCCGTGGCGGTGACCGTAGTCGAGCCATTCGTCACGTGGAACGTCGCGGCCCCGTTGAGGGGTACATACGTCGCGAGGTTGGTGGGGGAGGTGACGGCGCGGGCGTTGGCGATGGTCCAGCCGCTCGTGCAGTTCGCGTTGCAGCTGAAATCGGCGACGACCAGCGTGGACCCCGTGGGATCCGAGGCCAGCGTCCCCGAAGGCGACTTGTTCAAGGCCGTACCCCCCCAGAAGCCGAACCCGAGCTTCGTGCCGTCGGTCGAGAATTTGGGCGATACCGCTTCCTCGTCGCTCGCCCAGCCGGTCACCGTCTTCGCCGTGGCGGAGTTGGCCGGATCGTAAAGGGCAGACGCCGCGGTGGGTGAGTGCAGCTCGACGTCGCCAGTCCCGCTGCCGCCCCACGTCATGTACAGACTCCCGTCCTTCCACACCGCCCCGTACGTGAACTTGTCGCTCGTCGGGTCATGGTCCGTAGTACCAGGCCATGACCTGATGACAGTAGGCGACGGAAAGCCGCCAGTCGCGATGTTGTATTGCTTGGCCGTGTTGTCCTGGACACCAGACGCCCCGGAAACGCCTCCGTTCGTAATGAGCTTGCTGCCATCGGAGTTGACGGAGTGGCACGTGGTGCAATACCCACCGGGTTGCACCGCCAGCGTGGGCGTCGTGGCCCCCGGCGCGATGGAGAGCACGGCGCCCGTCCCTCCGCCTTGCGGGGAGCTGTACGAGTTGTAAAAGACCGTGCCCTTGAGCTGGCCATCGACGAAGTGAATCGTCCTCGCCGTTTCGTTCTCGAGCACCCCCCCGGCGCCACCCGTCCAGCGCTGCAAGACCAGGGACGCGTCGTTTCCGCGCGCGGCCTGCTCGAACCGTTGCCAAGCCGACTGGAGAATGTAGACGCGTGGATCGGGCGTCGATTCGGTGATGATGGTCGCGTAGTTGAATGTCGCCGCCGCCTCGCTGCTGCCCGCTGGGTAGCGCAGCGACAGCTTGACGGCGCTGTTCGGGCTCGTTCCGGGCGCGGTCGCATATTTGTACTGCACGACGGGTGCTGGAAGCGCGAGCGGCAAGTACGTATTGGCATAGGGATACAGCCACGACGCCGTGCTCGCTGTCGTGCCCAAAAGACTCGGCGCCGAGGTCACGCCGCCCGTATAGAACTTGCCGGCTTGCGTGGCGCTGGCCGCCGTGTCCGGTGCGAGGCCGGTCGTGTCGACGATGTGGAGCGTGATCGCGATGCCGGTCGTGCCGCTCGTTCCTGCTCCGTACGCGGTGACGTTCGTCGTGCCCGGGAGCGAGGCCTGCAGCGTCAGGACGCCGTTCGTGTTGTTCGTTCCCGAAATGGTGGCTTCGTTCACGTCGTCGATCGTCCACGTCGTGGTGAAGGGGTTCGTCAGCGAACAGCCCGCTGGTTGCGCGGTCGCCGTGAGTGTGATCGTGGTCGGTGTCGTCAAGCTGGTGACCACCACGGAGGTCGCCGAGGGCGTGACGGTCAAGCTGGTGCACGGGACGGAGGCCGTGCCGCTCAGTGATAGTCCGTTGACGGGGTCGGTCTTGAACCCAGCCGGGGCGGTGAAGCCGCTCGTCGGGTTGTCCACGGTCTGGTTGCACTCCGGATCGCACGGATTGGAGCCCGCCGGACAAGCTCCGGGCGTCCCGAGGGCGGCGAAGTGAAGGCCGCTCGGGACTATGCGCGGCGAGAGGCTCTTCGACACGATGACGTTGCCGATGCACGGTCCCCACGCTGCGCCATCGCACGTGGAGTTGCCCATCGAGCAGCTGACGTAGTTGCCACTCTTGGTCACGACCTCCCCGCACGCGGCCATCTGCCCGGCCGCGGTGCACGCGCACCCCACCGTCCCCGGCTTGGCGCAGGGGTCGGGCGGCACGGTGCCGTTCGTCTCGCCTAGGCTGGCGGGGCGCTCGGAACCGCACGCCACCAGCCCTACCAAGAGAACGGCCCCAAGCAGCGTCGCCGCGCTCCTGATCCAAGTCTCGCGCATGGTGTCTCCCGGACGATGACACTCACGCATGCCGCCGCTCCCCCTGCGGGCCGTCGGTCGCGTGAGTCCACTTCGAAGCGAGCAAGCAACGTACCGTTACCGGCGACAGAGGATGTTCTGGCGTAGCCGCCTTCCCCACTCCAAGAAATCCCGCGCGAGGACGGTCTTACCGGCGTTTGGGGTCCACGGGCTCGGCGCTCCGGCCAGTCCGCCTGCGTCGTCGGGTCAGCAAGTTTTGCTGGTTCGTGACTCCGTTGCGGAGTGAGCGCGGGGGCGCAATGTACGAGAACGTCTGCGGCGGGGAGTAGAACCCGAGCAGGAGCGCGCGTGAGCCGCCAGCTCGTCGGAGACATACCGGACGAACGGATGGGGCGCGTGCGGGCGGCTTTGGACTCTTTCCACTCGCGACGCATCTGATCCACGTGGCGGCGAGGCTGCCGGAAGGACCGAACGGAATGATTCGATCACGCGCTCATCGGCTCGACTGCGTCCGCGCACGTGCGCGCCGCAACAACGGCTCCGGCCCCGCCGCGACGTGCTTGGCCGCAGTGTGGTGGGTGGTCGCCGGCATTTCGGCGTGCGGCGGCAGCGGCTCCGACGGACCGGGGTCGCCGTCAGGTTCCTCGGGCTCGGGGGCGGCCGCGGGTTCGGGCGGGCAAAGCGGGAGCGGTGCGGGCGGCAGCGGCGTGACGCAAGGCGGGAGCGGGAACGTGGCGACTACCGGAGCGGGCAGCGGTGTCGGCAGCGCAAGCGGGAACAGCGACGTCGACGCCGCCGCGCCGAGCAGCGGAGGCGACGCCGGTGGTTCCGGTGCATCGAGCGGCTCCGGTGTGTCGAGCGGGGACGCGTCGATCGGCGGCGGGCAGGGCGTCGAGCAGTGGCATCCAACGGTCCTGACGTTCACGAGCACGGGCGCCTCCGCGAACCAGTACTTGCAGAATGCGATGACCGCGGCGTTCACCGGACCGGGGGGCGCGAGGCTCACGATCCCGGGTTACTTCACCGGGGGGACTGGGTGGTCGGTGCGCTTTTCGCCGACTGCCATCGGCACGTGGACGTACACGACGCAGTCGGCAGACGCCGGTCTCAATGGAAAGACGGGCAGCGTCACCTGCATCGCGAATACGAATCCGAACGTTCACGGCGCGCTCCGCGTCGACGCGGCAAACCCCACACACCTCAAGTACGAAGACGGCACGCCGTACTTTCAGCTGGCGTACGAGTCCGACTGGTTGGGGCTTATGGATCTCACGCCGAGCGACACGCCGGCAGGGCACGCGAAGGTGCTCATCGACATGATGGCGGCGAACGGCTTCCACGAAGTCCTTATGAACATGTTTGCGTATGACACCCCCTGGGGGAACGACGCCATGTACGACTTCGGTCCGGCGAAGGCCTACCTCTGGGGGGGCACGAACGCAGCGCCTGTCCACGGCCAGATCAACCCCGCGTACTTCGACCGCTTCGATGCGGTGATGGATCAGCTGTTTCAGAAGGGCATCACTTCTCATCTGTACTTCGTCGTCTCGAACAAGATGGTCAATTGGCCGGCCATGGGGTCGCCGGAAGACGACAAGTATTTCCAATACGTCACCGCCCGCTACCAGGCCTATCCCAATATCGTCTGGGACATTGCCAAGGAGACGTTTCATTACCCCGCCTCGTACATCCAAGGGCGGGCGGCGCTCATCAAGGGCGCGGACGCGTACCAGCGCCTGCGCACGACGCACGCGCCCATCAACGGGGGAGCCCCCGCGGGGGCCAATTACTGGTTCGACGTGAAGCCGAACAACCTGGACTTCTACACGGCGGAGGCGGTGCAGGGGGCGAGCTGTTATTCGAACACGCGGCAGGCCATGACGAGGATTGGCGCTTTCCCCTATGCCAACGACGAGAGCAGCTACCAGGTCGGAAACGACGGCACCGCCACGTATTCGCGAGCCACGGAGAGCGCCGCCAACGTGCACGACTACGTGACCGAGAACATCATGGCCGGAGCGGGAGCGGCCTACTACTACGCTTACCACGCCTGGGACGACATCCGGTACAACGAGGTCCCGGCGAAGATCGGGTATTTCAAGAATCTGAGCGACGTCTTCACGAACCGCGTCGCGCTGGCGACGCTGGCTCCCGACGACACGCTCATCGGCGGTGGTGGTCTCGGCAAGCATTGCCTCGCCAACCCCGGTCACCAGTACGTCGTCGAGCTGTCGGCGTCCGCGGGCACGACCGTCTCGCTCAATGTGTCGCAGCCCGCCGGCGGCAGCCTCGCCGCGAGCTGGTACGATCTCGATCTCGGCACCATGTCTCCCGCGACGCCCGCCACGGTGACAGCAGCGGGGACCGTGAGCTTCGCGAAGCCGTTCGCCGGGAGCGGCATCCTCGTCCTGAAATAGGCGACCTGAAATAGGCGACCCTGCGCGGCCCCTCTGCCGCCCGCGTAGCCTCACGCGGGCCCGCCTCTCCGAGGGGCGCTCACCGAACCGTGCTGGCC
>JALYHV010000098.1 GCA_030776205.1 Myxococcota bacterium
GATCCGTCGTGAACTGCGAATGCGTGAACGTGACCGCGCCATCGGCCGCAAGCCAACGGGTGAGCTCATAACGCGCCTCGAGCTCGAGGCCATACCGACGCGTCGCATTCCCCACGTTGGTCGTGCCGTCATCGCCGTTCCAGGTGGTTTCGTTGTCCAGGTCGAGCAAAAAGCCTGCGGCAGCCAAGTCGAGCCTGTCGAAGAGGCGTGTCCGGGCGCCTATCTCCTCCCCGACAGCGCGCGTCAGCGGCGTCACGGCCGGGGTGGTGAAGGCGCCGCGCACGTCGTTGGAGTGAAAGCCGTGTCCCCAGTTGACGTAAATATCGAGCTGCGCGTTCTCGCGTCGGACCGGCGACAGGATCACGCTCGCCTTCGGGCTGATCTGGTGTGCACCGCCGACGCCGCTGCGCGGATTCTGCGGGTCCGCGCTGCTCGGTAGATTGTTGTCGACCGAGAATGCGAGCTGGTCGGCTCGCATACCGACGATCGCTCGTGCCCATTCGAACGGCGTCATCTCCTCGCTCGCATACGCGCCGATCAGCGTCTCCCGGACGTTGCCATTGCGCAGATTCGCGAGCTGCACACGATTGACGGTGGACCAGAGCATCTCGTGGACGTCGTCGCTGCGGACGTCGCTGCCCAGGGTCGTGTCGAAGCGGACCCCACCCACCCGACGGACGACCCGGTAGCTCGCCTTCGCCCCGTAGAAGGTGCGACGGTCCTGCTGGTTGATCTCGTCTCCGTTCTCGGGATCGGACCGGTACAACGTGAAGTTCGAAAAGAGGTTGAACGTGTACGTCCCGAGGTAAACGAGCGCGCGAATCTCGCTGTCTTCCGACGGTCTGAGCCGGTATTGCGCGTAGACCTGGTGGCGCATCGTGTCGCCCCCTTCGTTCGGATCGATCGATCCGAAGCGAGAGATGATGCCTTGTTCGACGGCCCGCGCAGGGATCTGCCCCGAGCCGTGCCAGTTGCCGGCATAGCTCATCTCGGTGATCGAGAGGGTCGAGGTCGGCGTCAGCTCGAAGGTGAGCTTGTTGAACAGCTTGTACTTGTCCCAGTTTTCCGGGTTGTCGAAGGGACCATTCTGCCGGCCGACTTCTGCGGCAAACGTCGCGGTGATGGAGGCCCCTCTCGGGCTTGCCATCAACAGCGCTCGGTACCCCGGTGCGCCGTAGCCAGGGGAGCCACTGACTCCGAAGCCGACCGAGCTGTGCTCGAAATCGTTTCGCGTGACGAGGTTCACGGCCCCGGCCGTGGCGAAGTCATTCTGGGAGGCGAAGTACGGACCTTTGGTGATCTCGACGCGCTCGACAGCCTCTGGGATGATGAAGTTCGTGTCCGCGAACCCTTGCCCGTGCGCGTGGCTCGGCATGTTGATCGGCACACCGTCGATCGAGAGCGCGAGATCGGTGCCGTGATCGGCATCGAACCCGCGTAGAAAATACTGATTCGCCTTTCCGCCCCCCGAGTGCTGCACCATCACCAGGCCGGGCGTGACACGCAGGATGTCCTGAACGCTGCCGATGGGCCGAAGCTGGAACTCCCGCGCCTGCACGGCGAACGACGAAGCCGCGCTGATCGGACGTTGCGCGAAAACGAGCGTGGCGTGGTCCGCGCCGTTCTGCTCGGTCATCGCCTGTAGGGGTGCGGGCGAGCCAGCCGGCGGCGTATCGAGCCCCGACGCGAGGGACGGGCTGGGTGCGTAAGGCGAAGGCGCAGGCGCAGGCGGCAGATGAAACTCGTAGGTGAGCTGGACGACGGCTCGGGTCGGTCTGCCCGATTGGGCCGCCGGGGCGAACTTGAATTGCCTCGCGGCATCGAGCGCTGCCTCGTCGAACCCGTGGCCCGCGGGGGTGATAGCGCGCGCGGCGGTGACAGCCCCGTGCTCGTCGATCTCGAGCTCGAGCGAGACGGTCCCTTCGATACGCGCGCGCAGCGCTTCGGGGGGATAGACGGCGTCGGCCCGTGTCTGGAGCACGGGCGGTGTCGTCGCCGTGTTCGGTTCGGGGGCGCGAGTGACACCGTGACCGGTCGGCTCGTCGCCGGAGGCAAAGCCGGCCGCGAGCAGACCGGCGAGCGTCGTCGCGTGAAAGGCCCAGGCGCCTGGGTGGAGGGAGCGCATTTCCATTCCTCGAATCGCCAAGCGGCGTCGAAACGGGACGGTCCAGTAGCATGTGTCGCGAAATACGTGCTACGGAAAATCCCTGCCGTGGCGCGCGGCGCGTCGGCGGGACGATGCCTTGGTCAGTGTCTTTTCGGCAACGCTACCCCTCGGTCGGCGCTTTGCGGGCCCGTGATCGTGCCGTCCGTGCGGTTCGTGATCGGGAAGGCCAGTCGCCTCGGCGCCGGACGTATCGGCCACGATCTCGATCGCGCCCTGCAGCACGCCCCTCGTCGCGAAGAGTGTCTCGGCAGTCTTCTGCAGCCGGTCGGCGCGCCCCCGCATGACGATGACCTCGAGGCAGCGGTGCTCGTCTAGGTGAACGTGCATCGCCGAGCGCACCTGATCGCCGAGCTCGTGCTGCATCTGGGTGATACGCTCGGACAGCTCACGGACGTGATGGTTGTAAACGATCGTCACGCTGGCAAACGCGTCCACACGGCGGCTCGCGAGCGACCGGATGATCTCGCCACGCGCCAGATCGCGAAGGAGCTCCGAGCGGGTGCTTTTTCGTTCGTGAACGAGCTGATCGAGCTGGGCGAGGAGCGATGTTTCCATCGCCACACCGAAACGGGTGAGGGACATGCGTCGGGGAGCTTACGTCCGGTAACCCGTCCGTTGCCACGACAACGAGGGCTGGTGCTACCGTCTTTCATCGTCGTTACCCCGGCGCTCCGCTGGCTGGCGATTTCCCCGATGCACATCCCTGACGGCTTTCTTTCCGCGCCCGTTTCGCTCGTCTGCGCCGCCGTGTCCACGGCCGGCGTGACGGCCGCCTGCCTTCGCGCGCGCATTGCCGCTGATCGGCGCCGTACTGCCCTGACCGGGGTCACCGCGGCGTTCGTGTTCGCGGCCCAATTGCTGAACTTTCCCGTCGCGGGTGGAACATCTGGGCACCTCGTCGGCGGCGTCCTCGCTGCGGTGTTGCTCGGTCCGTCGACCGCCGTCGTCGTCATGACCGCGGTTCTCGTCGTGCAATGCCTCGTATTCGGCGATGGCGGCCTTCTCGCGCTCGGCGCCAACGTGCTCAACATGGCGATCGTCCACCCGCTCGTTGGCTTCGCTCTCTATCGGCTGATCGCAGGACGTGCAGGACCTCGTGGCGTGCGAGGCATTGCCAGCGCTGCTTTTGGATCCTGGACAGCAACCGTTGTCGCGGCAGCCACCTGCGCGGGCGAGATCGCTCTCTCGCGCATCGCGGCTGCCGCGCTCGTCTTGCCGGCGATGCTCGCCGTGCATCTCGCCACGGGCCTCGGCGAGGCCGTGATCACGGGTCTCGTGCTCGCGGCGTTGGCTCGCCTTCGCCCGGAGCTTCTCCGCTCGGCGACCGCGGCGCCCTCGCCCTCCGCCAAGCGCCCGGCCTCCATCGCCGTGCTGGGTCTCTCGGTCGCGTCGGCGCTCGCGTTCTTTGTCAGCCCGTTCGCGTGCAAGTGGCCCGACGGCATCGAGCGCGTCGTGGAGCGGATAGGGCTCGAGCCCTCTCAAGCGCGGATTACGCTCCCTGCACCGTTCGGTGGCTATGTCATCCCAGGCCTCGGCGGGTCTTTCCTTGCGATGTCGGTCGCGGCCATCATGGGGACACTCCTCGCGTTCGGTGTGTGCTTGGCCATAGGCCGCGGACTTATGCCGAGAACGCCACCGCGCGAGGACGCAAGGGTCACCCCGTCGCGATCATGAGCGGAATGCACTTGCTGCGAAGCTACGCTCACCTGGATTCGGCGATCCATCGCGCACCGGCCACCCTCAAGCTCCTGACGACGCTCGCCATCGTCCTGGGGCTCGCGCTCCTTCCCGTGGCCTACGCTGTCTACACACTCATTGTCCTCATCATCGAGGTGGTCGTCGCGCGCGTGGCTCGCGTCCCGTTGTCCTCGTTCCTCGCGAGGCTGGCGCTCGCACAACCGTTCGTGCTCGCGATCGCCATTCTCGCGCTCTTTCAAGGCCGGGGGATTGGCGTCTTCGTCGCCCTCGCGCTGAAGAGCACCGCGTGCGTTGCCGCCGTCCAGCTCCTGGCGCAAACGACGCATTTTCAGGATTTGATGCACACCCTGCGACGCGCCCACGTGCCAAGCGCGCTCCTCCTCACGATATCGCTCCTGCACCGGTACCTCTTTTTGCTCGCGGACGAATCCGAGCGGATGCGGCGAGCGAGGAACGCCCGCACTTGGCAACGGAAAAAGTGGGCTACCTGGAAAGCTCTCTCCTCGGTGATCGCGGTCTCGTTCCTTAGAGCCGTCTCGCGCGCCGAGAGGATCACGACGGCGATGCGGGCGCGGGGTTGGTCATGACGGCCGCCGTTGCGCTTCGCCGCGTCTCGTTTCACTTCGCCGATTCGACGCCCGCCCTCGTGGACGTGTCGTTCGAGGTGGCGCCGGGAGAGCGCGTCGCTGTGGTCGGTCCCAACGGCGCAGGCAAGTCGACGTTGCTCCTCCACGTTGCCGGCCTCTTGCCCGAAAGCGAAGGCGACGGCCACGGCCAGGGTGAAATCGTCCTATTCGGTGAGCCTCTTGGTCCAGGGAGCTCCACGGCCGTCCGTCGCAACGTCGGTCTCCTGTTCCAGGACCCGGACGATCAACTCTTCTGTCCAACCGTGGGCGACGACGTCGCGTTCGGACCGGCGCAGCTCGGTCTGCGCGATGAGTCGCTGCGGCTTCGCGTGGCCGATTCGCTCGCCAAAGTCGGGCTCGACGGTTTCGAGCGGCGCCTCCCGCATCGTCTCAGCGGAGGCGAGAAAAAGCGCGTGGCGCTCGCGGGGCTCCTCGCGTACGAACCGAAGCTCCTGGCCTTCGACGAGCCGACGAGCGGGCTCGATCCCCGCGCACGGCGACAGCTCATCACGCTGCTCCGAGATATGCCCGCTACGCTGCTCTTCGCCACGCACGATCTCGCTCTCGTTGCCGAAACGTGCTCGAGGACGATCGTGCTCGACGCGGGGCGAGTCGTCGCCGATGGGCCGACGCGCGCCATTTTGCTCGATGACGAACGGATGCGCGCGCACGGTTTGGAGACGCCCCGTTGCGACTTGCCGCCGCACCTCTTCGCGGACCTCTCGTGCCCGGCTCGACCAAGCTGAGCTTCATGTCAGCACGTCTTCGGCGCACGTTGCTCGCGCTCGCGACCTGCGTCTGCGCCTTGACCGGATCGGCAGGCGCAAGCGCGCATCCCGCAGGTTTCACCTCCGTAAACCGCTACCTGGGTGTCGAATGTGATGGCCAAGGGCGCATTCGCGTCGCTCTCCTCCTCGACTTCGCCGAGATGCCTTCGTACTCCGAGCTCGAGCTCCTCGACGCCAACCATGACGACACGGTAACGCCCGACGAGCAGCGCTCGTACCTCGATGGGCGGCTACCACCCCTGCTCGAACAGTGGACGATCGAGATCAACGGCGTGCGGGCAACGGCGCATGCGACGGCGAGCCGTCTGGAGATTTTGCCGGGAGAGCGGGGGCTCTCGACCCTCCGCATCGTCGCGGAGGTGGCTTCGGAGCGGCCCGTTCCTCTGGATGCTTCTGCAGGCAGGGACGTCCGCGTTCATGTCCGTGATCCCGCATTTGCCGAGAGCCCCGGATGGCGGGAGATGGCCGGCGCCGACTCTGCGGGCGCGCGCGTGACCGCCGGCTTCAAGGAGGCGCCGACCGACGCCCTTGCCTACTCTTCCGGAAACGGAAGGACCCCGCGCGTGGACGACGCGTGGTTCACGTTTCGCCTCGAAGCAAATCAAAACGGCGCCGGTGCGGCCACGCCCCCGGTACGACCGGCGCTCATCGATCCGCGGCTTGCTCGCCTGTCGCGCGAGATAGGCCGAGCAAGTGGGAGTTGGGCGTTTTCGTTGCTCGCTCTCGGGCTCGCCGTCGCTCTCGGCGCGGCGCACGCCCTTTCCCCGGGGCACGGGAAAGGCCTCGCCGGGGCGTATCTCGTCGGTTGCCGCGCGCGTGCTCGGCATGCGGTCCTCTTTGGGACGACAGTCACTGTAGCCCACACGATCGTCATCTTTGCCGTTGGTTGCTTGGCCATCGCCATCGAACGCACCATCGGCTCGGGTCGCCTCATTCGCGGGCTCGAAATCGTGTCGGCGCTGACGGTCCTCGCGCTCGGTGCGACACAGCTCTCGAGAGCGTGGAGGGGCGTCGCCAGCGGCCACGGAACCCACCTTCACTCGCTTGCGCAGGTGGCAGGCGACGACGGCAGCATCCGTTCGATCGTGGCTTTTGGCTCTTCGTCGGGGTTGACGCCCTGCCCTTCGGGCCTCGCGATCCTGCTGATGGCGATCGCGACCCATCGGTACGGCTTCGGGCTGATCCTCGTTCTTGCGTTCTCAACGGGCGTCGCGATCACCCTGACGGCGACCGGGCTCCTCGTCATTACGGCTCGGCGCTTTCTCGACCGCGTGGCGCCGGTCCAGCCCGTCCTCAAGTGGCTGCCGGTACTCTCCTCGTTCTGCGTGCTCGTGGCGGGCGTGCTGCTCTGCGCGCGAACCGTGGCCCAATAGCA
>JALYHV010000099.1 GCA_030776205.1 Myxococcota bacterium
GGCGCGGGCCAAGACGTCGCGCCCGTTGTCCACGGCTCGCGAGCAGTCGGAAGCGCCCGGGCTCGCGCCGCGGCCCGGCCCAAGCCGCACGACCGCGCTCCCCGACGACCGCGTCCGTGAGCTCTACCGGCAGTACGTCACGGCGAAACGACGTCAGAACGAATCGACCGCGGCCGTCACGTACGAAGGCGTCGCTCGGACGCTGCGTGAGTCGAGCGCGCGCTTGCAGCAAAAGCACGGAAAGGCAGTCGATTTCGAAGTCGCCGTGAAGGACGGGCGCGCTGTCTTGAAGCCGGTCCTTCGCTGAGACCGGCGCTGCAGCGCGGTCTAGTGAAAGGCGCGGGGCGGGTTGGGTGCTCGCCGGGCGGATGGCGGCGTCGATTCTCGCGAGCCCGTGCGGTCGTCGCAGAACAGGATGGCGCATCGTCGGCTATCGCTCGCTTGCATCCGACTGCAGAGCGCGACCAGATCTTCATCGGCATCCACCACCGTGCCCTCTGCGGGCTGAGCGGTGCGCGGATCGTATCTGCACTCGTCGAGGGCTACCCAACGCCCCCGGAACTCACCGCTCTGACAGATTTGTGGCCATGTCAATCGACTGCCCATCGGCTTTCCTCGGTTGTCCCACGGCTGGCTCGGGTCCGTCACTCGGTGTGACGTGCTGTCATGTGGGCCAGCCCTGCTCCGGTTGCATCGAATACCCGTGCCACGCGGGCGGGTCAAGCAACGGGTGTGACTCCCAGGTTACACGGGACCAGCCGTTCAGCTACGCAATTCGGCCGTACTGGCCCGCCCAGGCCGGTGGCGGCGCCGTGAAGGCCATGCGGTATAGTCGCACCCGGCATGCCCCAGCCCTGGAACCCCGAATCCTGGAAGGCGAAGGTCGACGCGCAGGCCGTCGCCTACCCAGACGCCGTTGCGCTCGAGAACGCTTGCAGCCGTTTGCGTGGTCTCCCCCCATTGGTGACGTCCTGGGAGATCGAGCGGCTGAAGAAGCTTTTGGCAGAAGCGCAGCAAGGAAAGCGATTCGTTGTCCAGGGCGGCGATTGCGCAGAGACGCTTGCCGACTGCCAATCCGGCATCATCGCGAACAAACTTAAGATTCTACTGCAGATGTCGCTGGTCATGGTTCACGAGGGCAAGCGTCCGGTCGTGCGCATCGGCCGCTTCGCGGGGCAATACGCCAAGCCGCGCACCAGCGCTGTCGAGTCGCGCGAGGGCGTCGTGAGGCCGAGCTACTTCGGGGACATGATCAATCGAGCGGATTTCTCGGAGAGCGCGCGACGGCCGGACCCCGAGAACATGGTGGTTGCGTACAGCTATGCCGCCATGACGCTCAACTTCGTCCGCTCGCTTTCGGCCGGCGGTTTTGCCGACGTCCACCACCCCGAGTATTGGGAGCTCTCCTTCTTTCGCGGGGCCCGCGTCCCATCGTCGCTTCACGACGAGTACGAGCGCACGACGCGTCAGCTCGCAGAGGCGCTGCAGTTCATGGAGGTACTCGGCGACGGGAGCGTCGAACAGCTGAAGCGCGTCGAGTTCTTCAGCAGCCACGAGGGACTCAGTCTCCACTACGAGTCCGCTCAAACGCGGCGTGTTCCACGGCGCGAGGGCTGGTATGATCTGACGACTCACTTTCCCTGGATGGGTGAGCGCACTCGCGCTCTCGACGGGGCACACGTCGAATTCTTCCGCGGGATAGCCAATCCTATCGCCGTAAAGCTAGGGCCCAGCGTTACTGCCGATCAGGTGCTGCGGCTCATGGACGCGTTGAACCCCGACAACGAGCCAGGCAAGCTGGCGTTGATCACGAGGATGGGTGCATCGCGCGTGGGTGACGTCCTTCCAGGGGTGGTCGACGTCGTGAAGCGTTCCGGGCGCCTCGTCTTGTGGATCTGCGACCCCATGCATGGCAACACCCAGTCAGCCCCGTCGGGCCTGAAGACCCGAGACTTCAATCATATCTTGCGAGAGGTGGAGACCACCTTCGACGTGCACGACGCCTGCGGGACCTATCTCGGTGGCGTGCACTTCGAGCTCACTGGCGAAGACGTCACCGAATGCCTCGGTGGCGCCGCGGGAATCACCGTCGACGATCTCGACCGAAATTACGCAAGTGCCTGCGACCCTCGCCTGAACTATAGGCAGGCGCTCGAGATGGGCTTCCGGATCGCGAAGCGCCTGGCGAGGAACGCGCCCCGCCTCTGAGCCAGAGCTGTCGCCGACGTCCGCTATCCAGATCCCCGCCGCTTGGTGTCGCCGGGGAAAATTCCCCCCTCCCGCCAACGGTCAGACGCCCTGAACCAGCTGCTCCGCGATCTGAACAGCGTTCAGCGCGGCGCCCTTTCGCAAGTTGTCGCTCACCACGAAGAGGTTGAGAGCCCCGGTGATAGCGCTGTCACTGCGGACGCGCCCAACGTAGACGGGATCTGTTCCGGTTGCGCGCAGCGGTTGCGGATGTTTACCGGGTCCATAGGCATCCTCCATGAGCACCACCCCCGGCGCGCAGCGCAGCAGGCGCTTCGCTTCGTCGGCGCCCATAGGACGGTGAAATTGGACGTGCACTGCCTCCGAGTGGCCGTTCATCACGGGCACACGCACGGTGGTCGGTGATACCCCAATCTCCGGATCGCCCATGATTTTGCGCGTCTCCTGGATCATCTTTGTCTCTTCTTCGGAGTAGTCGGCTTCACCCGCGTTCCAGTCGGAGAGAACGTTGAACGCGATTGTTCCGGGGAAGACGCGCGCCTCTGGGGCGCGTCCTTCGAGCAGGGCCCGCGTCTGAGCGAGTAACTCCTCCACAGCGGCGTGTCCTTTTCCGCTCGTTGCCTGGTAGGTGGAGACGACCACGTGCTTCACGCGCGCGGCGTCGTGAAGCGGTTTCAACGCCACGACGAGCTGGATGGTGGAGCAGTTCGGGTTGGCGATGATCCCCTTCGGTCGCCGCTCCGCCGTCTCCATGTTCACCTCGGGCACGACGAGCGGGACATCCGGATCCATGCGCCAGGCGCTGGAGTTGTCGATCACGACCGCGCCGGCGCTCGCCGCGATCGGGGCGAACTCACGCGATACGCTCGCTCCGGCGCTGAACAGCGCCACCTTGACGCCTGCGAACGAGCTCGGTGTCAGCTCCTCGACCGTGACCTCGCCGCCTGCGAACGCCAGCTTCTGGCCCGCACTCCGCTTGCTGGCGAGCGCGATGAGGCGTTTCACCGGAAACCGGCGTTGATCGAGGACCCGAAGCATCTCGCGACCGACGGCTCCGGTTGCGCCCACCACTGCCACGACGAACGACATGGCCGGCACTTTGGATCATCTGGCGCGCGCGATCCAGCCGAGCGTCCACGTGGCGACTCGCGTTCACCGCACGCTACGATCGGCGTGTGAGCGTGCTTCGACTTGCCTCGCTCGCCGCGGTGGCAATGGTCATGCCTCTGTCATCGGCCTGTGCGGGCGGGTGGTCGCGCTCGACCGCTGCGAGCCGCAGTGCGTTGCGCGAGCCGCCGCTCCGTGCGCTCAAAGATCCCACGGTTCACGGCTCCCATCTGGTACCTGAGCGGCTCGACGAGGGTCATTTCTGGGGAGTCGACCCGGGCGGCGCGTTGCGCGTCATCGTCGCCGGTGTGCGGGTCGTCTCGTCCGGGAACGGCGCGATCGTCGCTGCCCGCGAACGCTTGCCACCCGGCCCCTCCGTGGCGGTCACGCTGCCGGAGCGAATGGGCGGTGGATTCCTGTTCGCCCTCGGTAAGCGCGTGTGGCGGGCCGACACTTGGCTGTCACCCCTCGTGCCGCTCCTCACTTGCCCGACTTCGATTTCGCAGGTCTGGGTAGGCCTCGATCGCGCGTATGCTCGCTCGCCGCAGGGGACACTCTTCGCATTCGACCCTCGGACGGGTGTGCCCGCGGGTCTCGGTCCACTTCCGGCTTCGCCGGCCCTGGGACGGCTCGCGGCCCTCGACGGCTGGCATGCCGTCGCAATCGCAGACCTGCGTGGAGCACTCGTGACACAGGACGCGGGGGCGACCTGGCGACCGCTCGCCCTGCCGTTCCAGCCGGTGGATGTCGTCGTGCTCGACGACGCCATCGCCGTGGCCGGCGTTCGGGAGGGCGAGCAGCCGGGGCCAACGGAGTGGTTCGAAGTGCGTGCCGATGGACGGACTGCCCAGTCGAGGGCTGCGCCATCGAGCGCCGAGCATCCAGAACGAGGGAAGCTGCCTTCCGAAGCGTTCACCCGCCCATTCGGTCCCGTGCCGCTCGAGACGGCGGTGGCCGACGGTTGGCCGCTCGCCGATGGCACTGCCCTGGTTGCGCGTGACGGGGTGCTTGCGCGCGTGAGTCTGGCGGATGGGTCGATCGCGGAGAGGATTGCCGACGCTTTCCCTCTGAATCCGGCGCGCTGTCATCCGCTCTCGCGCGATCGGCCGGCCGACCCCGGCGGCGTTGCCTTCGTTTGCGGCGAGCCCCGGGGGCGCACTGCCGTCTATGACTTTGATGCGTTGACCGCACGGCTCACCGAATCCAAGCACTTTGACGCCCCGCGCGAGGTGCTGGCGTTCGGCAACGGAGCGCTTGCGGTCCGCGGGCCATGTGCCGCGTCAGGCGGCGACGCCTCCCCAGTGGGTCAACAGGTCTGGTGCACGATGGCGTCCAACGGCGCCTGGAGCGAGACGACCATCCGTGGCCAAGACGTCGAGGGAGCACGCATTGTTTTGCTCGCAGATGGGCGCCTCGTGGTCGTGTGGCCCCCCGTCGCAGAGGATCTCGCGACGGCACGGCTGACAGTCATGCAGCCCGGCCACGTTTCCGCCGTGCCGATAGTGTTTCCCACGATGGCGAAAGACGTTGCTCGCGCAGTAGCCCTCGGCGTGTGGATGGACGGCTTCGAAGAGCGTCGCCCCGGCATCCTCGGCGGCTGGATCGATACGGCCGGGGCGGTCCTGGGAATCGAGCTGGCGGTCGACGGCACGGCGCGGATCGGCGAGTACATTCGCGACGCTGGCGGGCCGTTGCCCTCCGGCCGGTGGGCGTTCGGATGGACTGCCTCCAGGCGCGGCTTCGAGACGGTCGACGGTGGGATGACCTGGGCGAAGGGGATCGACCTGCCGGACCCCATCTCTTCGCCCTCGGGCCTGCGCACGCGCGCCTGCGGGCCGGTCGGCTGCATCGCGGCAGGTTGGCTTCGCGTTGGGTGGGGCGTGATCGCAACCCCTCCTGCCATCGATCCAAGCTCCACGAGCACACATTCTTCAGCACCTGCTCCGCCGGCTCTGCGCCTGGAATGCGAGCCGCTTTCCGGTCCCGCTCCCGAGCCGTTGCCCTTTCTGCACGGGGGGGGAACCGCGCCAAGTATGGACCGGGCGGGCCGTCGCGTTGAAGCCGGTGTGCGCGGAAGGGGCCCGACTGCGCCGGCTTGGGGAACGGTGCTGGCATTCCCCGGCTTTTCAGGGCAACCGGGGCCCCCGATGCGTGGCGACGACCTCGGCGTCACCATCGAGGTGGCGGCCGCGCTCGATCGTGCTCTGCGCAATATCCCGCTGGCGCGGCTGTATGCGTGGGGTCCGAACGACGGAGACTGGGATCCGCTCGGCCGGTGGCAGGTTCGCTGGCAATGGCCATGGTCAGGATGGCCGCAGGCGCGATCCAGCGCATCGGCGCCCGTGCCATGGATGAGCCTCGACGCCTCTCGACGGGCGCTCGGAATCGGGCCTGGGCCTGCGACGGCATGGGTGGTGGTCCCCGGCGATGACCCCGACCACGCTCTTCTGGTATCGCGCCACGCGCTCGCCCTTCCAACGGCAGAAGTTTTCACGCTCGAGACGGATGGCGCGCCCGTTCAGGTTCAGCGGCAGGGCGGCGAGCCCTTCTCGGACCTCGACGCGGCCATTCGCGCAGCGGGCCGTTGGTATTTTGCGACAACTCAAGGCTCGAACGAGGCGAGCACGACGGTTCTGTGGACCGTCGAGGGCGCGCGGGCGAGAGAGGTCGCTCGCGTGCCCCGGATCGTCTTCGAGACTCGCCCCTCGTTGCGTTTGGCGCGTCGGGCCGATGGTCGTGCTCTCGGGATCGTCGTCGACGGGCAGGGTGACGGTCAGCCGGGCGGCCTTCGGGGATTCGCCACGGTCGCCATGCGTTGGGTGGCACCTATCGATCTCGAATCGTCGGCGCTTCGAGATCCCGAGCCGCTAGCCCCCACCGATTTTTCGGACCGCACAGTCGCGCTTTGTGGCGGCGAGGCGGGGGAAGACGACGGATGGGAGATGGACTTGCCCTACCTCGGCGCAGTCACCCTTCGAGTCGGCTCAACGGTCTCCGTGGGGACGGTGTCGCTGCAGTCGGTCGTGGCGCGCATGAGGCTTTCGGGAGAGCGCGCCTGCATCGAAGGCGTCCTCGGCTCGGCCGCGGCGAACGCGTCGTTACCTGCCGATGCGTTCGCAACAAATGCGCGGACGAGGCGCACTACTCGCAACGCGGCCGAGCCGAGCATCGGCGCCAGTGTCCTCTCTGGCCGAGCGCGCTACGCCTTGCGCTGCACCGGGCGATGATTGACTCGCGGGTTACACTCCTAAAACCCCGCGAAGCGTAGTCGCGGTCGTGCAGAGGCGGCGTCGCTGCTTTCAACATTGCACGGCCGCTGACCGCCTCGGTGCGCGCAGCAGCCTATTTATACGACATGTGAGATGGCACACTGTCTGCATAGGGTCCTCGTGCCCGTGTGGAGTGAGGCTGCCCCCCCGGCCCCTCTGCGCGGGCACTTTAACTTTCTGATCGCGACGATCCCGGTTCAAGCACGGTCACACCCGCGCCTGGGTCCCAAACGAGGACGTCCTCGCCGTCCACCGTTGCAACGAAACACCTTTGGTCTCCACACAGGCCGTGCGGCTCGACGAGGCGCCCGGTGCGCAGCTCGAAGACGTAGCCGTGCATGGGGCACCTGACCCTGTCGTCCTCGAGGTCCCCCTCGCTGAGGCTCGCGCCGGCATGATTGCACGCGTCCTCGATCGCGCAGGGCACGCCTTTGACCAGCGCCACGAGAACATGAAACGGCGGGTAGTCGACGTGGCACATTGCCCCCCCTTCGAGACGCGACCGCGCCACGCGCCCGACGAGCTTCACTCGATTTCCGAGCGGCGACGTTTGGCCAGTCGCGAAGTCGTGCCGTGGGTGGTCAACGCCCCACTCCCAAAACCGAGTGGACCAAATGATCTCCGACCGCGCCTCCGGCTACCGCGATTGTTTCGACACGGCTGCCGTGCGCGCGTCCGCCCCGAGCGACCATGCAAGCGTGCGTGAGCACCACGCGGCAAGCGGTCCAACGCGGCGCAAGATGCTTCTGGAGCGCGCCTGCCACGTGCTCGCCGAGCTGCTCCTGGAGCGCCAGCCGGTGCGCGAAGGCATCGACGACGCGCGCGACGGCGCCGACTCCCACGAGGTGCTCCTCCGGGGCGATTGCGACAGTGGTGAGTCCGATCGAAGGCATGAGGTGGTGCGGGCACATCATCGCTGTGGGTATGTCCCGCACGACGATGAGCTCAGAGCGACCCGCGAAAACGTTGCTAGAGAGAAGTCCGTCCACGTCGACGGCGTAGCCGTCCAGCAGCTCCTCCGCGTATGCGCGTGCCACGCGCTCGCCAGTGCCCGCGAGCTCCGGCTCCCTCTCCGGGTCGCGCCCGAGCGCGCGAAGAAAGGCATCGACAGCCCGCGCGGCCGCCTCGATATCCATGCGTTAGTTGAGGTGTCGCTGGCGCATTGGTGGTTCGATCGGACGTCGACGGGAAAAGCCTTCGTCGAGTCCATGGTAGTGCGCGATGGCGTCCTCGCCGAACCTCCAGCAAAGCCATACCAATCGCCCATCGACGTGACCGTAAAAGTCTACCAGACCCATGCGGGCGTCCTTCAGCACCGCGCCCATGTCCTCGAATTCGCGCCACGCTGACTGATAGACATCCACACGTTGCATCAGGTCGCGTTTCAGCTCGTAGACGGCCGGCAGGTCGCCATCATCGACCTGAATCGTCTCGGGGACCTGTCCCAGCATCGCCGCGAGCTGCTCGAGGCGCCGCTCGATTTCGGAGCGCCGCTCCATTTGCGCCTCCATCAGCGATCGCAAGCGAGGGACGAGCGCGTTGACCGCCTCGAGCGTCAAGATGGGAGCCGTGGCGGAATCCGGCATTTCCGAACCATCATGGTGTCCGCCGCGAGCCGCAGTCAACCTCACGCAGGAAGCGCGACCACGAAGACCCGCGTCAAGAAATAGTCTGCCACGAGAATGGCTATCGAGACGACCACGACCGTGCGTGTGGTGCTTTGCCCGACTCCCTCCGTCCCGCCGCGCGTCGTCAGGCCGAAGTGGCACCCGACGATGGCGATGATGAACCCGAAGATTGGCGTCTTTGCGAGGCCCGAAAAGAGGTCTGTAAGGAGGACGCTCTCCAACGAGGCCTGAAGGAACAGGCGCGGCCTGATGTCGTATTCCACGGCCGAGACGAAGAGCGCGCCGAGCGTTCCGAGGACGTCAGCGAAAACGCTGAGGAGCGGCATGACGATCATGGCGGCGATAACGCGGGGCAGGACGAGCTTTTTGGCGGGATCTCCGCCGAGCGCCCGGATCGCGTCGACCTGTTCGGTCACGTTCATCGCGCCTACCTCGGCCGCCATGCCGCTTCCAATGCGCCCTCCGACGATGATGGCGGTGAGCGTCGGCCCAAGCTCGCGCAAGAACGAAAGGACGATGACGCGCGGGATGTACTCGATGCCGCCGAACCGTTGCAAACCGAACGCGAACTGGATGGTCATCACCATTCCGATGAAGACCGAGGTGACCGCCACGATCCCGAGGGAGCGAACGCCGAGCGACTCGATTTGGTAGATCGTCGATGAAATTTCCAACGGTCGCCGCGCAATGGAGCCGATCGCGCGGACGGTGAGGGTGCCGATACCGCCCATGTGCTCGACGAAGCGTCTGGTCCGGTCGAGCCAGTACTCCGTCCACGTCGGATCGGCCGGCGGAGGCGGCAGTGTGGAGAGGCGGCCGGCCGAGGGCGGGGCTGACGAGTCACTCGTCTCGGGGCTCATGGATCACTCAACGACTTTGTCTGCCCGCTGCTGGCGACGGCTGACGGCGATTCGGCATGGAAGGCGGCGACGAATCCCTCGAAGTCGCGCGTGCCCTCGGCAAATCGCTCCGGTCCGGCGACGTAGACGAGATCGAAGACGCAGCCATCCTTTTTCATTACATAGATGTCGTAGCGCAACGAAACGCCGTCGAGCTTCGCGCGCATGAGCGTGTGCAGGGCCTCCCGCCCATCGAACGGCGCGGTCTCCTGGCTCTGGAAATCGCGCTCGGTCGTTCCCATGATCAGGTGGGTAGTCAGGACGGAGAGTGGAGCGTCATCGTCGCGCTCGCCGCAGTGCACGTCGATGAGCACGGAGGCTGCCCGCGCGTCGTCTCGAAACGCGAGATCCGCGCCGTCGACAGCGACCCGTTTCCAGCTGATTGGCCATTCGCCCATATGGACGGTCACGGGTCCTTTGCGGAAGAGGCCTCTGCTCAGCTGGTCGCCGTGCGCGCACGCCGTCGCGAGGGCGACGCACAAAACGAGACATGACATGCGCCGCATCGCTCGATGAATAACACGCGCGTGTCAAAACGCCTGGCCGGGCAAAACGCGTCGCGATAGAAGAGCCCTCTCGTCATGGCGACCAGTACCATCCGCCTCTACAACACGATGACGCAGCGGCTCGAACCGCTGGATCCGATCGAGCCGGGGCACGTAAAAGTCTACGTCTGCGGCCTGACGACGTACGATCACGCGCATGCCGGTCACGCGCGCACGTACGTTGCATTCGACGTGCTCGTCCGGTTCCTTCGAGTGCGCGGCTACCGCACGACGTTCGTCCGCAACGTCACCGACGTCGACGACAAGATCCTGAAGCGGGCCCTCGAGCAAGGCGAGCCGCCGCTCGATCTATCCCGGCGAATGTCCGACGTGAATGACGAGGAGCTGCGCGCGATCGGGTGCGTCGAGCCTGACTTCGAGCCGCGCGTCAGCGAAAGCATCCCGGAGATTGTGTCTTTGATCGAGCAGCTCGTTGCCAAGGGTGCGGCGTACGTCGCGCCGGCGAAGGAGGGAAACGACGTTTACTTCGCTGTCCGAGCGTTTCCATCCTACGGCAAGCTGTCCCACCGCAACATCGACGACCTTCTTTCGGGCGCGCGGGTCGAGGTCGGCGAAGTGAAGCGGGACGCTCTCGATTTCGCGCTTTGGAAGGCAGCGGGCGGCGACGGCTGGGGTTGGGACAGCCCCTGGGGAAAGGGTCGTCCGGGCTGGCACATAGAGTGTTCCGCGATGAGCGCGAAGGTGCTTACGCCGCATTTCGATATCCACGGGGGCGGGATGGATCTGATCTTTCCGCACCACGAGAACGAGATCGCGCAAAGCGAGGCTGCTTGGGGGGCATCTTTTGCACGCCTCTGGATGCACGCGGGGTTCCTCAACGTCGACGCCGAGAAGATGAGTAAGTCTCTCGGCAACTTCGTGACCATCGCGCAAATCCTGGAGCGAAATGACGCGGAGGCGCTGCGCTATTTTCTGCTGGGCGTGCACTACCGTGGGCCGCTCAACTTCGACGTGGTGAAACGTGCCGATGGCCGGGTGGTTTTTCCCGGTCTGGACGAGGCAGAACGCCGGGTGGATTACCTCTACGCGACCCGCGAGGCGCTGCTCGCCGCCGCCGCTGGAACCCCCGCATTACCCGACAAGGACGCAGGGTCGGCCGGCCAGGTCGTGCATGAAGCGCCGGGTCGCGTCCTCACTGCGCTGGAAAACGACCTCAACACGTCGGTCGCACTGAGCGTTATCGCCGAGCTCGCGCGCGTTGCAAACGAAATCGTTCAGCTGGTGCCCAAACGGAGCAAGGACGCCGCGGCGCAACGTGCCCTGCGGGGTTTAGCGACCTGCGCGGTCTGCGCTCTCGACGCGTGCTGCGCGCCGATGGGACTGATGGTGGCGACGCACGAGGACTTCGTCACCCGCACGAGGGCGCGCAGGTTGCGTGTTCGCGGGCTGGCCGCCCTCGACATCGAACAGAAAGTTCAAGAACGTACTCGGGCTCGGCAGGCAAAGGACTTTTCGCGAGCCGACGCTATCCGACAGGATCTGGTCGGTATGGGGGTCGAGCTTCAGGACGTTCCCGGTGGCGGCGGGACGACGTGGAGAATCACCGCGTAGCGTCCGTATGGGGTTTACGCTCGCGCGGCGAGGCCCGCTTCGCTCATTCGAGCGCGACCGCCGGTCGGCGCGAGCAATGAGCACTAATGAAAAGCGCGCCGGCGATCTGCGCGACGAGCAACAACGTGTCCTAGTCCGTCGATCCTAGCTTTCGCTCGATAGCCTCGATGTGTGCGCGCACGTCCGCGTCGTTCGTACGCAACGACTCGACCTTCCGCACGGCACTGATAACCGTCGTATGATCGCGATTGCCAAAGGCGCGTCCAAGCTCGGGGAAGCTGCACTTGAGACGTTGCTTGCAGAGGTACATCGCGACGTGGCGCGCGAACGCGATGCTTTTATGACGGTCCTTCGAAAGAAGATCGGTCGAGCGCAGCTTGAAATGGTGGCAGACCACACGCTGGATGTCTTCGACGCTTGCTTCATTGGGACGCGAGGTAGTGGTTGCAGCGATCTCCACCCGGGCGAAGCCGAGATCGATGGGCTTTCCGAGCAGCGAGGCCTTGGCGGCAAGGCGGATCAGTGTCCCCTCCAGCTCGCGGACGTTGCTGCGAATCATCTGCGCGACATAAAGGCAGACGTCATCGGTGAGGTCGATATGCTCGAGCTGCGCTTTCTTACGAACGATCGCGACCCGCGTCTCGAGCTCGGGCGCATGGATGTCTGCCACGAGACCCCACTGAAAGCGAGAGACGAGCCGCTCCTCCATTTTGTCGAGCTGCTGGGGGTACTTGTCGCTGGTGACGACGATCTGCTTGCTGGCTTGGTGAAGAGCGTTGAAAGCGTGGAAGAATTCTTCTTGCGTCTGTGTTTTGCCCGCCAAAAAGTGAATATCGTCCACGAGCAGGAGGTCGCACTTCTCGCGGTAGCGCGCGCGAAAGTCGTGCATTCGTTGATCGGTGAGCGCCTGCACGAACTCGTTAACGAAGCGCTCTGCGCTGATATAAACGATGCGCGTTCCGGGTCGTTCGTCACGTACCCGATGAGCCAGGGCATGAACGAGGTGGGTCTTCCCAAGACCGGTCCCCCCGCAGATGAAAAGCGGATTGTGCCGGCGACCGCCCACCCCCGCTGCCGCCATCGCGGCGGCGTGGGCTAGCTGGTTGCTCGGTCCGACGACAAAGTTGGCGAAAGAATATTTTGGATTCAGCCCATCGATCGGCTGAGCGGCGGCGACGAGCCGCCCCGGTTCAACGCCCGGTCTGGCACCGTCGGCAGATGTTCCCGTGCTCGACCGCTCGCCAGGTCGAATGAGAGGATCGCCGGAGATGCCGGGACGAACGCTGAGCGTACGCGGCCGGACCGGTGCAAAAGAAGCAACACGGTCAGCGACGGGATGATCGAGCACCCCGCCGATCGTCCACCGAGCCTGAATGCTCCGTCCAGTTCGGTCACGGAGCTGCTCCGCCAGTGTAGGCAAGAAGTAGTCGTCGACCCACTGCCGCACGAACTCATCGCGTGCGCGGAGGCTGAGGACGCCGTCGGTTAGCCCATCGAATTGAACACCGCAAAACCATTGGTCGAACGTCGCTGGCGAACGTTCCCGTGTGAACGCGATCGCTTCCTCCCAGGCATGCCCGCTCTCGGAGGTGACGCCTGCGTCCCGCTGCGCGATTCCCTGCGGCATCGACGTTGGGTTCAAGATCGCTTCCTGCTCATGGCTTTGCATCCGCGCCTGCACCGCTCCCTCGCGAACCGACCAACGTTGACGAACGCGACAGCTAAACTCCGTTAACAAATGCACTACGAGGCGGCCCGCAGGTGTGCGGCGCCGCATCCAGATGTCTCTCCTCGACGCGCCGCAGAAACCGCGCAATTCCGGCTCAACGCCCAGTGATGCAACGGTCGAACCGCTGACCACAGTTTCTCCACAGACTGTGGAAAAAGCGCAGCAGCTGTGTCGTGCGACCGATCCGAGCACGTGGCGTTGATATTTGAATCGAGCCTGCGAACTGCCCCTGCCTTACGGGGGAGCGGTCCGCTACGGATCGGAACGTCGAATGGGTCAGGCCCACCCGCAGTGTGTTTCAATACTTACCCCACCTTGCCGGCGACCAAGAGCGCCTGGGGGCGGGTGGACCGAGATCTCACATGTGCGTGGGAGCGTCGTTCTTCAGTCCGACGCGAACGGAGAAGGAGCTATCACCCCGGCTCGACATGCGTCCATGGCCTTCGTGTCGAACGCGTTTAAGTATGCGATTCGAAAGGGCTTTTTTTATTGTAATCCACCCGCTAAGACGGCGTCGCCCGCGCTCGCCAGAGAGGCGATGCACCGAAGTCAGCGTTACGACTTTTGATTCCACCCGCGTGCATTCGAAGCGCATCGTGTTCGCTCGTTTTTTTGGCTTCATTCGGGTGTCAAGAGTCGACGATCCAGCGTCTTTTGAGCAGCGGTTGTGTGAACGCGCACGGGGCCGCGCCAACGGACGGACGGATGTCGTCGACGCTCGAACAGAAAAATCGTTCGTCATCAAGGCACGCTGATAGGGTCGCGCCGGTGCGCAATCCCAGACGAGCCGCGATCGTGGCTTGCGCGTTGGCAATCCTCACACGTGCGAGTCGCACTCTTGCGCAACCGATCGCGACAACCCCCGAGCTTGCTTATGATCTAGGCGAAATTCCGAGCGCACGCGCGCTCGGGATGGGCGGGGCGCTCAACGCGTTGGGCGTATCGACGACCGCCCTGTACCTCAACCCCGCCAACATGGCTCTGGCGCGCGTCTACCACATCGAGTCATTGTCAGCTTTTTCGCCAGAATCAAAGCGCCAGACATACGGACTGGCCATCGTAGATTCCGTCCTGAACGCCGGTCGCGTCGCCGGCGGGTTGGGGGGCAGCTGGTCCGCAATGGATCCGAGCGGCACGCATCGATCCTGGACGGACGTTCGGGCCGCGTTGGCGCTGCCGCTGGGGAGCTATCTCGCCGTCGGAGCGACCGGCAGATGGCTTCGCGTCGAACAGAGCGTCGGCGCTGGTCCATTCGGTCACAGCTTCGCGTCAGACGGAACGACCGATGGGCCGCTGTTCAATGCACTAACGTTCGACGTAGGAGCAACGGTTTCCGTAGGCGATGCCCTGCGCATCGGCGTTACCGGCCACAATCTGACCAACCCGGGGACGGCGTTGGCACCCACGCTCGGGGCCGCAGGGCTGGCGTACGGCAGCCACGAGTTCTCCATCGAGGCAGACGGCCTGTTAGACTTCACGACATATGGCAGCGCGCGAGGGCGCCTCATGGCTGGGGCAGAGATGTTCTTGGCGGACAAGTATGCGGTCCGGGCAGGGTGGCGATTCGACGGCGGCGCGCGCGTCCACACTGCCTCGCTCGGTCTCGGCTACATCGAGCCGCGCTGGAGCGTCGAGCTGGCGGTCAGGCACGATCTCATTTCGGATCATGCGACGACCTTCGCAGTCCTGTCGTTGCGCTACTTCTACGACGCGACGAACTCCTCCACCGCAGCGGATGAGCCGGACATGCAGTGAAGCACCGGTGCGCACCGGACCGCGTGCATTCGGTCGAGCGTTGCCGCCGTGAGTTGACTACCGCCTCACCCCAAAAAGGCGGGTCCGCGCAGCAATCCAGGGAGTCGCCTCGCCGTAGACGCCATCGACCTTCTCGCTCTAACCACTAGAGCGACGCCTCGTAAAGCGAGTTCATGTCTTGCCGCTCCACGCGGCGGGGATTGCTGCGGTGGCAACCGTCCTCAATTGCCTTCTCGACGAGCGTAGCGAGGTCCGCCTCTGTCACGCCTTCTTCACGCAGGCCGCTCGGAAGGCCGACTCGCGCTCGAAGCGCTCGCACTGCGTCCGCGCACGTCTTAGCGCGAGGATTCAAAATGTCGCGGATACGCTCGAGCCGCTCCTTCGCAACGGGCTCGTTGAACGCAACAACGGCGGGCAAGCAGATCGCGTTTGCCAACCCGTGATGGAGGCCTTTTTCACTCGAAAGAGGGTGCGCCAACGAATGGCACACGCCCAACCCTTTCTGAAATGCGACGGCGCCCATCATCGCCGCTTTCATCATCCCGCCTCTTGCCGTGAGGTCGTCTCCGTGCTCGACGGCGCGTACCAGGTGCTCGGCGCACAACGCAAGGCCTCCGAGCGCGATCGCATCCGCCATAGGGTGATCGCCGAGAGAGCAAAAGGCTTCCAGGCAGTGCGTTAACGCATCGAACCCAGTGGCTGCGGTGATGTGAGGCGGCATCGACCGCGTGAGCTCTGGGTCGAGTAGCGCGACCTTGGCGAGCAGATATGGACTGAAAATGACGGTTTTGCGCGAGAGCGTCACGACGCCCGAGCGGCCCACCTCGCTGCCGGTTCCCGCCGTAGTCGGAATGGTCACGATGGGTGGCACATTCGGCCCGATGAGTTGCCCACCGTCCGCGGCGTCGTCGAAGTCCACGAGTGGGCGCTCATGGGTCACCTTGAGTGCAATGAGCTTTCCTGCATCGAGGGGCGAGCCGCCTCCAACGGCGATGACACACGCTGCGTCGTGAGCGCGATACGCCGCGACGCCGTCCAGGATGTTCCGCTCGACCGGGTTTGGATCGACGTCATCGAAAACGGCGGTCGGGATGCCGCCGGCCTGCAGCAGGTCGCGGACACGAGCGGCTATCCCGATCCTGGAGAGCCCGGCGTCGCAAACGACCAAGGCGCGTTTGGCGCCGATGCGTGCGACGTGCGATGCCACCGTCTGGACCGCGCCAGCCCCGAAGACCACTGTCGTAGGAAAAGCCCAGGTGACGAGCGACGGCGCGTGCGAGGTCATGGCGTGGAGGGGTAGCACGGCCGGCCCTGCCTCAAACAGCTTCGAAGTAGCGTGCCAGCTCCCACTCCGTGACCACCCGGTCGTATTGCCTACATTCCCAGTCCCGGGTGCGCACGTAATGCTCAATGAAAGCGTCGCCGAGCAGCGTCCTTGCCAGTTCACTCTTGGCGAGGAGGTCCGTCGCCTCGCGCAGCGTACGCGGCAGTCGTGCGAGATCACCGCGGGCGCTCGCGTCCCCCTCCACTGGCGGCGGGGCCACTTTCTTATTCTCAATGCCCCATAGTCCGGCGGCTAGGGCGGCCGCCATCGCAACGTACGGGTTGATGTCCGCAGCCGTTTGACGGAGCTCGAGACGCGTTGACTTGGGGCTGCCCGGGATCGCGCGGACGGCACAGGTGCGGTTCTCGATTCCCCAACTCGCATTGAGCGGAGCCCATACGCCGGGCACATAGCGCTTGTAGCTGTTGACGGTGGGCGAGACGAGTGCGGTCAGCTCGGGCATCAGGGCGAGCTGGCCGGCCACGTAGTGCTCCGCCAGTGCGCTCAGTTTTTGCGGTCGCGCAGCGTCGTAGAAGACGTTCCGCCGCTTTCCTTTGGCACCTGAGCCTTCGGTCGCCCACAAGGACTGGTGCACGTGCCCGCTCGACCCAGGCAGTTCTCGGTTCCATTTGGCCATGAATGTGACGGCATACCCTTGTCGCGCGACAATCTGCTTGATCGCCGTCTTGCACAGCGCCGCCTTGTCGGCCGCGGGAAGGGCGTCATCGTATTGGATGGCCACTTCATAGACGCCGGGGCCGGTCTCGGTGTGCAGCCCCTCGATTGGTATGCCGAACTGCTCCATCTCGTTGAGAACGGCGTGGCACAAATCGGCGTGTTGTCCCTCGCGCACCCACGAATAGCCAAACATCCCCGGGGAGAGCGGGTCCAGGTTGCGAAACCCCTTCGCATGCAGCGTCGAGGGCGTCTCGCGGAAAACGAAGAACTCGAACTCCGCCGCTAGCACTGCGTCGAAACCCAGGGCTCGGGCTCGCGCGATGACTCGCTTCAGTAGGCCACGCGGGCAGGCGGGGTGTGCCGATCCGTCCTCCAGCACGAAGTCCATCAGGAACGCCGCGGTGTCCGGTTCCCAGGGAAGCACGCGGAAGGTCGTCGGGTCGGGCCGCGCGCGGAGGTCCGGGTAGCCCGTGTGCCAACCGGTAATCGTCGCGTTGTCGTAGAGCGCGTCGGTCGCGTCCCAACCGAAGATAACGTCACAAAACCCAATGGGCTCCTCGAGCGCGCCCCAGAACTTCTCGAGCGAGACATACTTGCCGCGGAGCACCCCGTCGATGTCGTACCCGCCGAGTTTTACGCGTCGAATGCCGTGCTTCTCAAAGGCGTCTTTCAGCTGGCCGGCTTCCATCGTGCCCCGATCCTACGGCTTTTCAGCGCGGCGGACCGCCGAAACGGCTGCAGCCAAGGCCGGCTCGCTTTTTCGTCATCGTTCGCGTCCGCGTCGGACTACGGCGTGAGCTTCACGTACGCATCCACTATCTGTTCGAAGGCGCCGGCCAAGAAGAGGCGCGGGTCGGCCACCGATTCCGGCGGATCACCCTCGGCCGCCGTGGCGAAGTCCCGCTGCTCGGCATGGAACTGCGACGCGATGATCGGCCAAGAGGGCTCTCTGGACCGGAAAGCCTCGGGCACCGTGTCGCACCACCCGGGGCCGCTCGGGTTCGGGAATACACCGTCGCGGGGGCCGGCGGCGACCACTCCCTGCCCGCAGAATGCGCTCGTTGCCAATACCTCGAAACGTTGCAGCGGAGCGCCCGGAAGAAACGCATCCGGGCGGATGACGTCCGCATGGGACTCGGGCAAGGCTTGGGTCGAGGACCGCCGGGTCGCACCGGCGAGATCCGCGAAGAGGGGATCGTTCGGGACGAACTGGATTTTGGCGCGAGGCGGATGCGGATCGCCTGGCCAGGCACGCTCGACGTCAACCAGTGCGGCAAACCCGCGGATGAGGTGGCCGCTCGTGCGGCGCAGCACGGCATCGATGACATGGCCATCCTCGTCCGCAGAGGAAGGATCGCCCGCCTTTGCCTCGAGCAGCGCCAAAATCTGGGCACCGCCACAAAAGCCTAGGAAAGGAGCCAGACGTAGACGGACCGCCGGCGCGAGCTGCCCCATGCCGCCCTCTCGAGCATCGCGCAGCGGGTCCCAGTGCCAGCGTTTTGGGTGGCGCGCGTCGCGCCTCGTTTCGGGTGCGTAGTCCCAATCGTTCGATCCACTCAAGACGGCTATCGGCGGCGGCTGGTTCTCCACGAGCAGCTGAGCGTCTAATAGGGGGTCGTCCCCTTCGATCGATTCCAGCGCCTCCCCGGCCTCGTCGCTCGCCGGCGCGTCGAGCGGCTCGCCCCGGCTACCGAGTGACCGCGCGTAACGATCGTCGCGGCGGAGCGCCGGTAGCAGTTCGGCAAAACGTCCCAGCAGGAACTTCGCATGGTAGGCGTCGTTCGTCACCTCCGCGCCGGGGGTCAGGTGTGACTCGGCTGCGGGATTCGCATTGATGCTGAGGACCCATGGTCGCGCTAGCATCGGGCGCCGGTCGCTGGCGCTGTACGCCGCGATCTCGCGAACGACCGGCACCGCGTCCGGCTCTGGCAACCCACTTGCGCCCGTGGCGCCAGTCATGACCAGGCGGAGCGAGCGAATGCGGCGTGGGTCGGCCAATGTCACGAGCCGGCGTCGAACGGGCAAAATGGTTCCATCGGGCCGCGGCAGCTCGTTGGCAACCGGCGAATAGTGCCTCCCGTCTTCGCTGGTCTCGAGCACGTAATGCACCGGCGACCAGGCGACGGCGTAGCTCCGGCCCAGCCCTGGCCGCGCAACGCTCGTCGCGTCGAAGCCAAAAACTACCCTCACGCGATCGATGGTCTCGGTTTGACGCAGGTCGATCTGGAGCGTCCACCGTGACCTGTTCGGAGCGCCTGCCCACCGCCGCGCGTACGTGCCGTCGATGGCGTTCTCGGCGGTAAAGCCGGGATAGGCTCCATCGTCGCGCGCCGTGGCGTCTCGGAGCAGGTCGCGCGCGCTCTCGATCGCCTGCACATCACGCACGACCGGTGGTCCGGCATTCGTCCGGTCGATGAGGAGGCGCAGCCCGCACGCGTCGACGTCGACGAACCACGACCGTCGCGTGGGCTGGGCAAGGAAGTCGCCCCATCCGGGCGCGGTCTGGTCAGCCCCCTCGATGGGCGCCCAGCCCTCGTCACTGGTAGCTGGAAGGGGTCTGCAGCGCCCGCCGTCGGTGGCGAAGCGGGCCTCCCATCGAAAATCCGTCGGAACGCCGCTCGTTGGCGATCGGCCGAACCGCGCGCGCACGAGGCCCACATGCACTGGCCTCTGGAAGGACGCAGCCCACTTCCATTGCGCCTCGCCGGCTCGCCCCGTCCACGCGGTATCGTCGCGATCGTCGATTGCGAGGCCTGCTTCGTCGCCAGTGGGGTCGGCTGCGCGGACCGCAAGCACGTTGGGCGTGTGCAATGCATCGAAGACTCCGGTGCGCCCTCGTGCGGCAACGAGCGCCCTGGCAACCGCATGCCGAGCGGACAAAATGAGAAGCGCCGCTGCTGCTGCGCCCGCCGCCACGGCGGCCACCGCGACGGTGCGCTGGGTTCTCTTGTACGACGACACGACGCTCAACGAGCCCCAACCTTCCGACCCGAACGCGCGAGGGCATCGCTCGGTTGCCGGTCTCGAGTCAAGTGTATCGCGAACGAGTCGACACGAGCGTTCATTCCCTCCGAGACCCGCGTTACCCTAGGTGGTGGATGTCGCCCGCGCGCATTAGCATCGCGCCGCGTTCCGCAAAGTCGAACGTGGTGAGCGACGCTGTCGGACAAGCCATGCGATCGCGAAACCTCCCCAGCGGAATGCCTAGCAACGCACAGGCGATGACGCGGATGGTCGCCTTATGGCTTACAAACATGACGATCCCGCTCGGGTAGTCGCGCGTCGCCTTGACGAGAACGGGGAGGGCACGCGCGGCGATGGCAAAGGCGGTCTCCCCCCCTGGGGGGGCAATCAGCGATGGATCTCGGCACCAGGCGGTATACGCCTCGGGCTCCTGTGCGCTTATCTGGCTCTCCTTTCGCCCTTCCCACTCGCCATACGAAATCTCACGCAGGCCGTCTTCGACGATGGGCTCGAGGCCGCAGGCTTGCGACACGGGCGCTGCGGTCTGTCTCGCACGAATTTTTGGGCTGACGTAGACGGCGTTCAGCCCGAGCGTGCGTGCCAGCTGGGCCACTGCGGCTGCCTCCGCTCGCCCTTTCGGGGTGAGCTCAGGATCGATCTCGCCCGCCAAGTACCCGTCCGCCGCCTGCGGGGTCTCGCCATGACGAACCATGTGAAGGGTGAGCATGCCGCTCATAGTAGCCGGGGCGGGCGCGTCGCCCCGGCCACCGTGCTGGTACCACGCGACGCGGGCTCGAGGTCCGGCCCACGTGCGCGGTCCGATCGTTCATCGAGGGAATCTCCGTACCATATGCGTGCCGAGTCAACGACATCGCTGTACATTGGCCGCCGACCATGGCCCGATTCATCGACGAACTGAAGCGCACGCATCACGCTGGCGAGCTTCGCGCATCCGACGAAGGCAAGACGGTCGTCTTGTTCGGCTGGGTCGCGAGCTACCGCGACCACGGCGGCTGCGTCTTCATCGATTTGCGTGACCGCGAAGGGATTACCCAGCTTGTCTTCGACCCGGACCTGGCGGGACACCGGGACCTGCCACGGACGGCACACGAGTCAGCGCGAGCGCTTCGGACCGAATGGGTAGTCGGAGTGCGCGGTGTCGTGAAAAGCCGCGAGCAGAACAAGAACCCGAAGCTGTCGACGGGCGACGTCGAGGTACAGGTCATCGAGCTCTCGGTGTTCAACAAGAGTGAGACGCCTCCCTTCGAGATCAACGAGCAGACCGACACCTCCGAGGAGAAGCGTTTGCAATACCGCTACCTCGATCTTCGGCGGGCGCCCCTCCAGCGATCGTTGCGGCTGCGCCATCGCATTCACCAGGAAACCCGCCGCTACTTCGACGCGAACGGCTTCCTCGAGCTCGAGACGCCCTTCATGGTGAAATACACGCCCGGTGGCGCTCGGAACTTCCTCGTCCCATCACGGCATCACGCCGGCAAGTTCTACGCACTTGCCGAGAGCCCCCAGCTTTTCAAACAGCTCTTCATGGTGGCCGGTTTTGACCGGTACTTCCAGATCGTCAAATGTTTCCGCGACGAGGACATGCGTCTGGACCGGCAGCCAGAGTTCACCCAGATCGACGTCGAGATGAGCTTCGTCAATCAGGACGACGTGTTCCGCGTGATTGAAGGGCTCATTTTTCGAATTTGGAAGGACGCATGCGCGGTAGACCTCCTCGAGCTCTTTCCGAGCGGTCGGTTCCCTCAGATGCCGTTCCAAGAGTCGATGCTCAAGTACGGCAATGACAAGCCGGACCTGCGCTTCGGGATGCCGCACGTGGATCTCACGGACATGGTCATCGATCACGGTGGCGGCGGCGTGCCCTTCTGGAAGCCAATCGCCGAAAAATTCGCTGGTGGTGAGTACCGACGCGATCTGCCGGCGGAGATCGTCAAGGCGATTCGCGTTCCTGCCGATCTGGCGTCAAAGCTTTCGCGTGCGGACCTCGAGAAGCTCGAGGAGGTCGTCAAGGGAATGGGGGCTAAGGGGCTTGCTCGCGCGAAGGTCGATGGCGAGGGAAACTGGTTGCAGTCGCCGCTTGCCAAGATGATCACGCCCGAGCTGCGCTGCGCGATCAACGCGCGCGTTGAAACGCAAAATGGCGATCTCCTCCTCTTCCAGTTCGGTCGGGAGAGCGTCGTCCAAACCGTCATGGCGAACCTGCGTCTCCACCTCGGAAGGAAGCTCGGGCTCATCCCCGGGACGGGCCACGGCGGCGAGTGGAAGTTCTTGTGGGTCGTGAACCCGCCGCTCTTCGAGTACGACGAAGAAAAAAAGACATGGGCCGCTGCTCATCACGCGTTCACTCGCCCACACGACGACTGCGTCGACCTGCTGGAAAAGGACCCCGGCCGCGTGCTCTGCTGGCGCTACGACCTCGTGCTCAATGGCTTCGAGATAGGGGGTGGATCGATCCGGCTACACGATCCGGCCGTTCAGGCGAAGGTCTTTCGCGCGCTGGGAATCTCGGACGAAGACGCACGCAGCAAATTTGGGTTTTTGCTCGATGCGTTGAAGCTGGGGGCGCCGCCGCACGGCGGAATCGCAATCGGCATGGATCGGCTCGCCATGCTCCTCAGCGGCGCGGAGAGTCTTCGCGACGTCATTCCTTTTCCCAAGACGCAGAAGGGAACGGATCTCATGACGGATGCGCCAAGCGCAGTTTCGCCCGAGCAACTAGCTGAGCTGCGGATCCGGACCTTGGAGACTCCGCCCACGGCGTAGCGCCACTAGGCCGCCGTCAGCGCTCGAGCAGCGCCCGGAGCGCCGCGAGGGGGTCGAACCCGAGCATGGCGCCGACGTCCTTGCCTGTGAGCTTGGTGACCCGTGCCCGCGCCGCCTCGAGCAGCGGAGCGATCGCCGCGAGCGGCCCGATGCGGCCGGACAAGGCGCGGAGCCCCTGGAACGCGTAACGCGCGCCGTCGAACCCGAGCGCAAGGGCGACGGCGCTCGGCATCGGCGCGATAACCACGTCGCGCACGGCCACCGCCCGACTCCATGCGCCCGACCGCCGGTCCGTCTGCAGCGCGCGGAACGTGGCGAGCTCGGTGAAGCACCCGAAACCGAGCGGACCGAAACGGTGCTCCACCGCCTGTTGCAGGTGTCGGTAGTCGCGGCGCCAGTCGCCTGACAAGAGGCCCAGCTCCGGACGAAGGTCCTCCGGACCAGCGAAGACATCGAACGCGACCCCACGACGACGTGCGACGAAGGCCGTCCAGAGATCGCCCGCGTCGAAGAGACCCAGCGCGATCGCGCGTCCGTCCGAGCAGAGCGCGTCCAGGGTGCGATGCACCATGTGCGCAGTCGGGACGGGTATTCCGCGGAGCCGCTGGGGCCAACTGAAAATGGCGCCTTCGCTCATTAGCTCGCGGACGATGCTTATGAGCAGCAACGACTGGTCCGTCAGATCGTCGCCGCGGTGGGCGCGCGCGCCGAAGCGCTCCATCACCTCGTCGAGCGCGCCCAGCCGAAGACTCAGCGCCCAGCTCGCGCGCTGCGCGCGCGCAAGCTGCCCGAGCGCGGACGGGCGACCGCTCCGGAGCGCAAGGGACCGACCCTCGTTTTCGTCGGACACTTGGAGCGCCTCTCGGGGGTCGAGACGGCCGCGATGCGTGTGGAGCAGCTTGAGAATTTGGGTCTCGTCGTGGACGACGATGACTCCCCCCCGCGGCCCCACGCCACCTGGGTTGGCGCTTCCCAAACGTGGCTGCCAAAGCCGCACGAAGCGCGTCCAGTCTTCGGTTGTCCAGCCCTCGAATCGCACGTCCGCGGTAAGCACGGGGTCAACGAGGATAGCAGCGACGTGCTACGTGGACAGCGGTCCGTGAACGCGACAGAGTTGATCGCCCGGTTTTTTTTGCCGCTCTACCCGCCGGACGCGCGAGCCGATCTCTCACGGGCCCGTGCTAGGGATGCGAACCCTGCAAGAAACCCGTCCATAACGGCGCATCTGGACGAAGCGGCAGACCGCTTCGCCAAGAACGCACGAGCACTCTTCGGCGGCGATCTAGCGCTCGACCGAAGCGACGCGAGCGTTCACCGCTTGAGCGTCGCGCTGACCCCCCGTCGGCGAGACGCCTGGGCAGCCGAGGGTACGCCCGGCACTTCCGAGAATCTTCTCTTCAACACGATCGTTCACGGAGCCGCTTACGTGGGCTCGTGCATCGTCGCATGCCACGGGGGCTCGTGGGGAGTACGAAGACCGCTCTGGGAGAGCGTCGTGCGGCTTCGTTCGCGAGCCGGCGACGCACAACTCGCGGTCTTTCAGTGGTGGCTCAAGTCACTGGCCGACGACGAGCAGGGCTCCACGTTGGCCGACCGGTACCGGGCGCATGTCGAGATCCCCTGCGCTCGTCCGGAAGACCTTCCGGTGATCGTCCCCGAACAACGGTCCTTCCCCCGCTTGAAAGCCCCCCGCTACGATCTCCTCCACAAGTACCTTCGCGCCCACCTTCCGGAGCTGCGGGACCTTGGCGAACACTTTCCAAGCGCGGAGCGTTTCGAAGCGTTCGCGTTTCGTTGGGTCGACTTTCATTTGCTTGGAGGCGGCAGGATGCTTCTCATGGCCGCCGCCTCACCGGGAGGTCTTCACCTGATGTGGCTCTCGTTGACCGGTTTCGAGAAGAGCGTGTTTTTCGCAGCGGACGCTTTTCCCGACCCGATCGTGAGTGTGAGCGCGGAACGCGTCATTGCGATGGCTAACGAGAATGGCTCACCACGTGTGCACGAAGTCCTTTGGTGGGGTCCCTGAGCGACACTCAGTGTCGTTCGGCCCACCAGCGGATGCATAGATCGTCGCTGGCGTGGCGAACGGCCATGACCGGAGCAATGGTGGCGCCGACAGCCTCGTGCGCGTCGGGGGCTTTCGAGAGCACCGCGACGGCAAGAGGGTAGGGGTCGGCTTCGGGGCCGCAGAGCCGCGCTTCGGCGCGGGTGATCGGCGCGTGCGCGTCCTTCGAGAGCAGCTGAATTCGGCCCAGCGTCAGCGGCAGCTCTCCGGCGATCCCGAGTCGCACCACGAGGTCGCGCGCTCCATCGCCAGCCAACGCGGGAGGGGTCAGCACGCTGCGTATGCGCAGTCCGACGATGTCACTCGCGGCGTATGCTTTTCGGAGCTGGGTGTCGCTCGTCCGAATAGAAATACCGGACATCTGCGGCGGACCGAGCAACAGCTGCATGTCGGGCCCACGTCGCACTGCGGGCTCGACGGCGAGCACTTCGCCGGTTTCATCGATGCGTGCCTCCACCCGACCGCGGGGCACGGGCACGAGCCGAACGTCGACGGCGAGCGGGGTACCCGGTGCCCCGAAAGCCACGTAAAAAGTGAGCCCACCTGACTGCCAGTCCCCACGCGGCAGGCTCACCTCCTGCACGAGTAGGAGACGATCGTTCCCGGCTTCAATGCGTACGCGGGTGACGCTTGGGAGCATCGGCAGCGGCGGCGCCGGTGCCGTGAAGCGCGCCGGCGGAGCTGTTTCGTGAGATGCCGGCCGAGCAACCGGCGACTTCGCGTGAACCGGCCCATTTATCGTGAGCACCACGCCAACGGCCGCCGCCGTCCGCCTCAACCGAGCAGTCCTTCGAAGAAACGCAAGCATGCAGCGATCTGCCCCTCGAGCGTGTCGCCGTCTGCCGGCTCGTTTTCCGGCACAGCGGCGAGGCCATCAAGATGGGACCAAGCCCGCGGGTTCCTATACCAATCGACGTCAAACGTGTCGCGCAAGCGATCAGCGAAGCCCCGCGATTGCAGCAGCGCCACGAGTCGACCGGGCTCGTCTTCGCGCGCCGTCGGCCAAGCGCCTCGCAGACGCGCGTCTAGGGGTGCAAAAAAGAGCCGCACTCCCAGCTCGTCGAAATCGGCGCGCGGCGCCAGCTCGGCATCATCCCCCAAAAGCACTCTCATCGCTTGTAGGCGTATGTCGAGCAGCGCCGTGCGCGCCAGCACGCGGCATTGTGTGTGTGCGACACGCGCGCCGACCCCCAGGGTCCTTGCCTGCCATTGCGGATCGAGGGCCAGCATGGCGATGACGAAACCGAGCCGATGTTCGCTGACGAACGAAGGATCGCGGGCGAGCGCGAAGGGCATCGATCGAGGCGCGGCGGAGACGCGGAGGGCATATCCGAAGGACCGAAGCGCGCGCATGAAGCTGGACGCGCCGAGCGCTCGGGGAAGGGGCGGTAAATCGATTGCACGACCACCCGTCATCGGACCGACGGTGTCGCGCAGCCATTGGGACGTCAGGCGAGCGGGCCAGCCCTCCCCGGCGTCACGCGCCACCGCTGCGTGCAAGACCCGCGCAGCCCCGGTTCGGCCCTCTAGCTCCCCCCTCCAGGTAGCGAGGAACAAGTCTTCCGTCACATCGAGAAGCTGAGAGGCAAGCTGGCGCAGCCGGACATGTCGAACGGGGGTGACGGCATCCCACGGGTGGGCAAAACCCATTCGCCGACCCACTTCGAGTCGTCTAGACGATCGGGCACGCGCTACCCCGGCGAGGCGGGGTCCCGATTGAGCCGCGGCGTCCAGCCATTGGCTCGCGTCGTTGGTCGTTCTCGCAGAAACGACGCCGCGCCACGCATCGCGCCAGCTCGCGCTGCGCGGGCTGTTTCCGCGGTAGTGCGCCCCTTTCTCGGACGCCGCACGGGCCCAGGCCACTTCGTCTTCTCGCCCGATCCGCGCCAGGAGCAGCGCAAAAACCCAGCGCTTCAACGCGTCGCGGAGCGGCAAGTCCGAAGCGCTTGCCGCAAAATCGGCGAGGGCCTCAAAGGTGGACTTGCCCGCGATGTGGCGCACCGACTGGAGAGGCTCGGCATCCACTTCTTCCCCGTCGTGGACGAGCGCATGGCGCCAGCGCGAGACCGCGGTCCAGCCAAGGGCCACGTCGCGATCGAGCGCGGTAAGATCGTGGAGATGAGGGCTAACCATGAATGGTCGAGCGAGACGACCCGGTTCCGCGGCGAGCGAGGTTGCTAACGATCTCCCCCTCCATCACCGCCAACTGCCGGAGCCGGGCCGCCACGTTCACGTTCACGTTCACGTTCATCGTGGTGGCGGGCCCGGTCCGGTTCGCCGCTCGGTCATCCGATGCGGCGCGCATGGCGAGATCGACGAAGGCCCGGTAGTGTTGCGCCTCAGCAACGAAGAGATCGGTCCATAGAACGTGCAGATCGGCCTGGGACGTCTTGCCGGCCGTAGCGTCGGCGAGCAGCTTGAAGCGCTTGCATGAGCGCGCCTCAATGAGAGCTCCCACGAGGAGCCTGTCCACCAGCGCTGTCGTCGAACCGCCATCGCCGGCGAGCTCGCTGGCAGCGCGCCTGAGCTCCGCCGCGTACGCGTCAACAGTCGCTGGCGGCAGCACGAGTGCTCGGGCCGCGAGTAGCGCGATGACGCGCTGGAAATGAGCGATCTCTTCCCGAGCGATGGTCGCCAGGACACGCGTGAGCTCGAGGTTGATGGCGTGCCGCCCCGCGAGCGATAGCGCGTTGGACGCCGCCTTCATCTCGCAGTGCGCGTGGTCGATCAGCAGTGCCTCCTCGTCGCGAAGAGCGTTCCCCGCCCAGCCTGGGTCCGTCGTCACGGTGAGGCACAACATCGCGCCTCCTCTTATTAGCACGCGAATTGGCATCTGAGTGGGCGCGCAGGTCGCAGCAACGGCGGCACCTCGGTCTCCAACGCTTGGCGCGCATTCGGACGTCTAGACCGTTCATGGTCAATGTTCGGACGGGAGCAGGGGCAGCCCCGGCGGTCGCTTTGAGCGGCGACTGCCCAGCCGGCCACCCAGCGCCGCGGCGGGAACGGCAACGGCCGCCGATAGCCAGGGCGCCGCCGAAATGCCGAAAGATGCCCAGGAGACGAGCGCGGCGACGGCGGTCGCGCCGACTCCGCCGAGGGCAGCCGCGCGCACCGCGGAGGATCGCGGTCCCCAACGTCCGACGATCACGCCACCCGCAAAGGCGCCGAATGCAATCGCCGCCGCATAGGAGGCAAGGACTCCCGCCGCAGCCCATCCGACGGCGGTGTTGCCACTCACGTTCACACTAAGGCGGCTCGCGACGGCGGCGACAATCGCGCAGAGCGGCAGCCACGCCGCGAAAATGGAAGCCGCACAAAAGCCGACCCATTGCCAAAAGGGATGGGGGGTCGCGCTTTCGTCCGGCGCCGCAGCCAGTACGGGCAGTCGGCGCTTGGCTTGCGGCACGCTCGAAGCTTAGCGGCGCTTTGTCCACCCGGACGGGCATCCCGTCAAAAGGCGCAATATCATGCAGGCTCGTGATACCTCCCGGTCGAGCAATCGTGAGCGATGCCCTCCCCGAGTCCCCGTCCGGTGGGAGCGTCGTTCGTGTTCGCGTTCGATTCGGCGAGACGGATCTCATGGGCATCGTCCATCACGCGAGCTACGTGACCTACATGGAAGTCGCGCGCGTCGAGTGGCTGCGGCGCCGAGGCGTGACCTATGCCTTGTGGGCCAAAAAAGGTGTGCACTTGGCAGTCGTCGAGCTCTGGGTCAAATACCTTGCGCCGGCCCGGTTCGACGACGAACTGGACGTGGCAACCACCCTGGCCGAAATGCGTGTGGCGAGCGCGCGCTTCGAATATCGCCTGGTCCGCTCCGATGGCACGCTGTGCGCCTCCGGTTCGACACGCCTCGCGTTTGTCGATGACCGGCAGGCGCTTCGCCGTTTCACCCCCGAAATGGTCGAGGCGATGTCGCGGGCCGAGCGGAGCCTCTGACGGCGCCGGTCGCCGGTCTTCGGTGCGTTCTCGCCGTCGTGCCGAGGGGCTGGTAGCATCCACGCGATGTCCTCGGAGAGGCCTCTTCGTGCCTCCGTGCTAGGGCTGCTTGCGCTTTGTTGCGCTGGCGCCACGGGCGGCTGTGCTCGTAAAGGTTCACGCCTCGACGGCCGCTGGCGGGGCATTCGCGCCGAGGGCGTGGGAGCCGACGTGCAGTCCGCCGCGAACGCGTTCGCGACGAGTGTGGAACTCTACGTCAACGGCGACGCGATGACGGTGACCACACTGAGCGAAAGGCAATCGGGGCACTTTCGGATAGTGAAGGACGACGGCAGCTCCGTTGCCATCACGACGGACAAGGATGGCCCCTCCGACCTGCACACGTTCACGTTCGTCGATGCAGAGACGATAAAGTGGGCAGCCATCGAGGGAAAGACGATCGTGTTTGTAAGACGGTGAGCATCGGGCACACGGTTACGGACTAGCTCAGGGCGTGCAGGGCGGCTTCAAGTTCGCTTGCGGCGTGAGTCTCCCCTTTGACATTGGCCGCCGCGATTCCCGCCGTCAGCCACTCCCGCGCATCGTCCACGCGCCCGATTTGCTCGAGCATCTGACCCGCCATCAGATACATGGGCACATAGTCCGGCGAATGGGCCCGCAACGCTTCGAACGCGGCGAGCGCGTCGTCGTAGCGCTCCAGCGCACGGTGCTCCATCGCCAATCCGTACAACGCGAAGGGGTCTGGGGGAGCGCCGTTCGCCGCCGTGACCTTCAGTAAAAATTCCAGGCGCTTGCTGACTTTTGCCATCGTCCATCGGCTTAGCACGGAGCGTCCTTCGCAAGCGGCCCGGAATGCGCCCAGAACGCCGTACGTTCGGCTCCCTGCTGCCGGCTCCCGCCAGCCGCATGATCACCCTGGTCACGACGGCGCGAGTACGCCGATGAAAGGCAGGTTTCGATATCGTTCGCCGAAATCGAGCCCATAACCTACGACGAACCGATCCTCGATGGTGAAGCCGAGATAATCGATGTCGACGCGCACGCGCGTCTTCGCCGGCTTGTGCAGCAATGCGCACACTTTGACGCTCGCTGGCGACCGGGTGCGGAGCAGGTCCATCAAATGCGCGACGGTCAGGCCCGTGTCTACGATGTCCTCGACAAGGAGCACGTCTTCATGCTCGATGGGTCGCGACAAGTCCTGCGTGATCTGGACGACGCCGCTTGACTCCGTGCCGCACCCGTAAGACCTAACGCCGAGAAAATCGACGCGCAGCGGTAGGTCGACGGCGCGCGCAAGGTCAGCAGCGAACACAAAGCTCCCCTTGAGCACGCAGACCATGACCAATTTTCGCCCGGCGTAGTCGCGTGTTATTTCTAGCCCCAGCTCGCGAACGCGGGTCGCGATCTGCTCTGCAGAGAGCATCGTGGAGAGGGGCTCGTTCATCCGCGAGCGACTTATTGAAGCCGGCCGGACTCGTCAATGCAAGACATCCAACACTGCACGCGTTTCGAGCGATGCCCCGTCCGTGGTTACCACGACGGCCCCGTTTCGATCCGTGCGCCATACGCGTGCCCCGCTTGCCGCAAGGGTGGCAATCGTGTCCTGGTGAGGGTGGCCAAACCGATTGCGGCAACCCACCGACACTATCGCCTCTCGTGCTCCTATCGCGGCGATGAAGCTCGGTGTCGATGACGTGCGACTGCCGTGGTGCCCGACCTTGAGGACGTCTGCACGGAGACGCTCGCGCCCCGCCGCCAGTACGATCGACTCCTCGTCACGTTCGGCGTCGCCCACCAGGAGCAGCGCGCGCGAGCCATAAGACACGCGAATTATGAACGAGTTGTCGTTCGGTCCGTGATCCGAGGAGAAGTCGGGGCAGGGGGCGAGGACCTCGATGCGCGCTCCGCCGATTACGCGAGACCCGCATAGCGTCGCGGGCCGGAGAATGGCGACGCCTTGTGCGCGCTCGCGCGCTAACAGCTCGGCGTAAGGACCTTCGACGCGCTCGCGCTCGCCTTGTCCCGTATCCCAGAGCGCCCCGACGCTGACGCCCTCGAGCCCGCCGAGCAGGCCCCCGAAGTGATCCGGGTGCGGGTGCGAAAGCACGACCGCCGCGACGGCGTCCCTGCGCCTCGACCGAAGCTCGGGCGCGAGCACCCTTACTCCAATGTCGACGGGGCTCCCGACGAGGCCCCCGCCATCGACGATCATGACTTGGCCATCCGGCAAATCCAAAATGGCGGCGTCGCCCTGGCCGACATCGAGGAACGTCGCGCGAAGGCAGCCGCGGGGGGCGCCGGCTCGCCGGGCGCCCAGCTCGAGTAAAATCAACGCCGCCGCGGCCAGGGTGCCCGCAGCAGCCCGTCGTCGGACACGCATTGCGAAGGCAGCGAGAAGAACGGTGGTCACAACAAGTTGCCAAGAAGTCGGCTGGGGCACATTTGCAGTGAGGGCCGCGACGGCGAACCCGCGCGCAATGCCGCGCACCACGATGAGCGCGCCCGCGCCTACGATTGCGCATCCGCGTTCGGCGGCGGGCCACCACCAGAGCAGGGTCTGCACCAGACAAAGAGGCAGGGCTGCGCATTCACCGACCGGCACCGCGACGAGGTTCGCGATCACGCCGGCCAGCGGAAGCGTCGGCGCGAACCGCGCGAGCAACGGAACACATGGAAGCGACGCGGCCAGCGTGGTCGCCGTTGCGCGGGAGACGAGAGCAATGCCTCGTGGAGCGACGGCTGTGAGAAAGGCTTCGAGGGGCGCTGCGAAGGCGAGGAGGCCTGCTGTCGCGCCAGCCGAAAGCAGAAACGATAAGTCAAAAGCAACCAGCGGATCCGCGAGCGCCATGGCGCCAATCGAGAGGCCGAACGCCCGTGGGGCGTCAGTCCGCCGTCCGAGCAAGCGCGTCACGAGCGCCGCAGTCGCCATCCATGCGGCGCGCACCGTCGAACCGCCGGCACCCGCCAGCTCTGCGTACGCCCAGGCGATCGGCAGCCCCACGCCTGCTGCGATACGACCGACGTCGACCCGGGCTGCGAGGCTCTCGAACCGAACGAGGAGCCCTTCGAGGGTCCGCGTCGTGAGCGCTAGGACGAGCACCAGGTGCATCCCGGACACGGCGAGCAGGTGAGAGAGCCCGCTGGCGCGAAACGCTCGGTCGTCCTCTGCTGTCAGGTCGGTCTCACCGAGCACGAGCGCCCTAGCCATGGCGCCGAGCTCTGGGTCATACGTGGCGTCGATTCGCGCTCGAACGCTGGCCCGAACGCGATCGATGCCGGCGAGCAGGCCATGGCCTCGCCTCAAGGTCGTTGCATCGACGATGCCGCCTGAGCGCACTGCGGCTTGACGGGCGTCACCGGGCCGTGGATCGCCGCCGGATGGGTTCCAGAATCGCTGGGGCGCGGCGAGGTTTGCGACCAGGTCCAGCTCGTCGCCACGAGCGAGATCGCTCGGACCGCCGTAGAGGGTCGCCCTGCCCTCCCATGTCGAGGCTTCGTCACGGCACACGACGTGCTCCAGCCGCGCCGCCCATCGCAGCACTTCGCGAACGCGGACGGGAGACGACTCGACCACGGCGTGAGCGCTGCACCGGCTCGGGCCTCCGAGGGCCTCTTCGGCAGACGCGCGAGCGGATTCGTGGCGCCCGACCTCCGCGCGCGCGCGAACTGCCCCGAAGGACAGTCCGGCGGTTACGACAGCGATGAGCCCGGCGAGGCGCGACAGGTGCACCGACGTGTTCGTGCGCGACGAGTCGCCGTTTCTGCTTCGAGGAAAACGCGACAGGAGTCCTACCACGGCAGCCGTGCCCGCCGCGACCTCCCACCCGGCGACCACCACCAGACCGCCCGCGGCCAAGGCGACCGCGCCGAAAAGCACCCAATCCAGGTTTGCTTCGTTTGCGGCGTTCGTCTTGCCACTCGGAGCCACGGCCTGTAGGGAGCAGCCGACGTGCCAGTTGGGCGGCACGGTCGAAGGTGCGGTGTGAGCGGCTTTCCTCCGCTTTGCAGGCTGTCTCGGACGGTCCCGCGGGCGTCCATGGGCACCCGAGCCTCCGTTCGTTCGGCTGTCGATTGGTCGCGAACTCTCACCATCTCCCGTTGCACGCGCTAGTGTTCTCGGGGGGAAGATTTATATTGGCGCCGATGCCCGGAGAAGATCAGAGACATCCAAACAGCCTGGACGACGCGGAGTCGCCCTCAAGCGGCAACGGCGCAGAAGACGCAGGCCGGGGCGACCTGTCCACCGAACCGTCGGGTGAGGAGGCGCACAGGCAGAGCCCCGCGGGTCCCGCGTCCGATGTGGTCGGTGACCCATTGGCGATAGCTCAGTCGGAGGCGCTGCGCATGCGCGAAGCCTGGCTACGGACCTCTGCGGACTTCGACAACTTCAGAAAGCGCACTCGGCGCGAGCTCGATGAGGCTCGGCGGACCGGCCGCGACGACTTGCTCCGTGCGGTGCTTCCCGTGTTCGACAATCTCGAGCGTGCCATTCAAAGCGCGCAGAGATCCAGTGACGTGAAGGCCGTGGCGGACGGACTCTCGATGGTCCAGAGGCAGTTCGTCGAGCAGCTCGGGCGGGAAGGAATCGCGCGCATACCGACGATGGGGCGCCCGTTCGACCCGACCGTTCACGAGGCGATTCAACAGGTGGAGACCAGTGACCATCCCGCGGGCACCGTGCTCGCGGAGGTCCAGCCCGGGTACATGCAGGGAGATCGCCTCGTACGAGCAGCGATGGTGGTCGTCGCCAAGCCGAAGACGGACGGCGGCGCGGCGGCGAGCTGACACGCGAATACCAATGGGAAAGATCGTCGGCATCGACCTTGGTACGACGAACTCGTGCGTTGCCGTGGCCGAGACGACCGCGAGTGGAAAGGTCGAGGTGCGGATCATCCCCAACTCGGAGGGCGCACGCACGACGCCGTCCATCGTCGGATTCACGGCTAGCGGCGAGCGCCTCGTCGGTCAGGCCGCCAAGCGACAGGCAGTGACGAACGCGAAGAATACCGTTTTCGCGATCAAGCGCTTGATGGGCCAAAAATTCTCACACCCCGAAGTACAGCGGCACGCTGCAACCATCCCGTACCAAATGCTCGAGGCTCCCAATGGGGACGCCTGGGTGCAGGTCGGCACTGTTCAAATGTCGCCACCAGAGGTGAGCGCCATCATTCTCATGAAGATGCGCGAGATCGCGGAGAGCTTTCTCGGCGAAAAGGTCACTCAGGCGGTCATTACGGTTCCAGCGTACTTCGACGATGCGCAACGGCAGGCCACCAAGGACGCCGGTAAAATCGCCGGCATCGAGGTCAAACGCATCATCAACGAGCCAACCGCCGCGGCGCTCGCCTACGGGCTCGACCAGAAAGATGCGGAGCGCGTAGTCATCTACGATCTCGGCGGCGGCACGTTCGACGTCTCCGTCCTGGAGATCCAGAGCGGCGTCTTCAGCGTTAAGTCCACGAATGGCGACACACACCTGGGGGGGGAAGACTTCGATCGCCGCATTCTCGACGCGCTAGCCGACGGTTTCGCCCGCGAGCACGGAGTCAACGTGCGGACCGATAAACTGGCGCTCCAGCGTCTGAAGGAGGCGAGCGAGAAAGCGAAGCAGGAGCTCTCGTCGTCGCTAGAGACCGAGATCAATCTTCCGTTCATCGCCCAGAGCTCGAGCGGTGAACCGCTTCACATCGTGAAGACGATGACGCGCGCCGAGCTCGAGCTTCTGACGATGGATCTGATCGAGAAGACGATGGACCCGTGTCAGAAGGCACTGGCGGACGCAAAACTAACGCCGCGGGACATCCACAACGTCATTCTCGTCGGCGGTATGACGCGGATGCCTGCGGTCCAGAAGGCCGTGAAATCGTTCTTCGGCAAGGACCCGCATAAGGGCGTCAACCCAGACGAGGTCGTCGCGGCCGGTGCGGCACTCCAGGGCGCCGCGCTGGGCGAGGACAAGGTGGAGGTCCTCCTGTTGGACGTGACCCCGCTGTCGCTCGGAGTCGAGACGGGCGGGGGCATATTCACGACGCTAATCCCTCGCAACACCACAATTCCAACCGAAAAGGGGGAGACCTTCACCACGAGCGTCGACAACCAGTCCTTCGTTCCCGTGCACGTCATGCAAGGAGAGCGAAAGATGGCCGCCGACAACCGAAGCCTTGCCCGTTTCGAGCTGACAGGAATTCCGCCCGCTCCGCGAGGGGTCCCCAAGATTCAAGTCGCGTTTCGCATCGACGCGGACGGGCTGGTGAGCGTCGAGGCCAAGGACATGGGCACGGGCAAGGCGCATTCGATGCGCGTGCGGCCCACAAGCGGCCTCTCGCAGGCGGAGGTGGATACGCTAGTCGGCGACGCTGAGCGGTTCAAGCTTGCGGACGAGCAACGACGCGAGCTCGCCGAGGTGCGCAACCAGGCGCAGACACTGCTTTACACGACAGAGGCGGCCTTGGAAGGGTTCGCGGATCTCGTCGACGCGACCATGCTCGATGAGACGCAGGCCCTCGCACGGGAGCTCCGCCGCTTGCTTGAGGCGCAATCGGATCTCGCTCTCATTCGCGATGCCTACCAAAAGCTAGAGGCGATGACGTTTTCAATCGCAGAGAAAATGTATGGCGGCGGCGGGGAGCCACCGCCTGCTCGCCAGTGAGAGGCGGGCGAGAGTCTCGAAGACGCGGCCGGCTGACGCGCGTCCCCCAGGGGCTGCATTCGGCGCCGCCCGCGGGCAACAGAGCCCGCGGGACCAGCGTGCGCGACCGACGAGGGAGCGTTACTGAATCAGGTCCTTCAGCGCTTTGAGTGCCGTGGCACGGACCTTCTTCTGCGCCGGCTTGCCCTTGATGACGATTGGCTGCTTCGTGAAGGGGTTCGTGCCCGGGCGGTCCTTTGTGGCAGGCTTCTTGATGGATCTCAGCTTGAGAAGACCGGGGATGACGAACTCACCATTCGGTTTTCGAAGCTCTTTCTTAATCAGCTCGGTCAGCCCATCGAACACGCGAGCGACGCTCTTCTTATCGAGCTCGGAAGAGTCCGCGATCTCGGTAAGGACCTGCGCCTTCGTCAAACGCTTTGCAGACATTTCGGGTTTCTCCTGTCGGTACGGTCGCCGACTTTTTGGGCAGTTCGTCCGCCCATCTAGACGCCTGGGGGAGCGAAAACCGCCTCCAGGCCGCCAGTCGACGCCCCCACGGCGGCTTCGACGGAAAAACGACTAGCACTCCGATTTCGCCTTCAGCAAGCGAAAAACAGCCCAATTTCCATTTCCTCCGGTTGAGAGCGCGCGCACATCGTGGTCGGATTGGCGCTGAGGATCGGAAAGCGCTCGCGTTCATGCTTACGTACGCGGCACCCGTCGCGCAGGCGAAAAAGCGCTGGCACGAGCGCTGCTCTTCGCTTCGGGTCGAGCGCCGGGCGGCGCTCCCGGGTGCTTTGCCGCCACGGCGCACAGGCGCACGGTCTCCCTTCGCATGCGACGGTCTTCCGCCGCGGTAACGTGGTCCCAACCGAGCAGATGCAAGATCCCATGTGCGAGCAGCATGGCGACTTCCGAGCGCAGCTCCTGCCCGCGCGCGTCCGCTTGGCGCCGTGCAGTGGGGATGCTGATCACCACATCACCGAGCAGTCTTCCAGCGCGGTCGCCGAGCTCGCCCTCGCGCTGCGCAAATGCGAGGACGTCAGTTGGTCGATCCTTTTTTCGATAGTGCCGGTTCAATAACCGAATTTGTTCGTCACCGGTGAGAAGGATGGAGAGCTCGGAATTGGACAATCCAAGCGTGTCCAGCATGGCGCGGGCACGGCGCGAGACGTCGGCCCGCGCGAGCCCCCTGTACGGCCCCCCATCGACGACGATGCGGACGGGCACTTGGTTACCGCGCCTTGGCGAGAGCTCTGGTGTTTTCATCAAGGAACGTCGCTAGGCCAGTGTCCGTGAGCGGATGGTGAAAGAGCTGCTCTATGACCTTGAGCGGCATCGTCGCGCAGTGGGACCCGGCGAGCGCCGCCTGCACGACGTGCATGGGGCTCCGAACGCTTGCCGAAAGGACCTCCGTATCGAAGCCGTAGTTTTCGTAAATGGCGACGATCTGCTGGACTAGCTCGATGCCGTCTTGCGACGTGTCGTCGAGGCGTCCTACGAACGGCGAAATGTACGCAGCGCCCGCTTTTGCTGCGAGAAGCGCCTGAGACGCGCTAAAGCAGAGGGTGACGTTCGTGCGTATCCCTTCCTTCTTCAGCGTCCTCACGGCGCGCAAACCGTCCATAGTCAGAGGGACCTTCACGACGACGTGTTCGTGGAGCTTCGCAAACGCACGGCCCTCGCGCAGGATCTCCTCGTATGCCACCGCGACAACCTCGGCCGAGACGGGCCCCTCGACGATCTGGCAAATCTCCGTAATGGCGCCTTCGATTTTGCGACCGACCTTGGCAAGCAAGCTGGGGTTGGTCGTGCAGCCGTCGAGAACGCCGAGGTCCGCGGCCCGCTTGATTTCTGTCACATCGGCCGAGTCGATGAAGATCTTCATGCGCCGATTGTGGGGACGATCGCGGCGAGGCGCCAGCGGTGCGGAGGCTGGTAACGCGTGAGGCCCTGCGCGATCGTTCCGGCGTACGATTCGGTCGAGACCGTCGGGACGGTGGTTGAGGACCTCCGCGCGTGTCTCGACGCACCCATCCTCGTCATCGACGACGGCTCGCGCGATGGCACTGCTGAGCGCGCCGCTGCCCATGGAGCCGAGGTGCTACGTCACCAGCAGAACCGGGGTAAGGGCGCTGCATTGCGGACCGGCCTGCTCGAAGCCAATGCGCGCGGCTTCGACATTGCCGTCAGCGTAGACGCCGATGGCCAGCACCCAGGTCCGTCCGCGCGCGACGTGCTCGATGGGAGCAGCGACCCACGCGCGCTGGTCCTCGGAATACGTGATCTCTTGCGCGATGGTGCGCCCGCGAGGAATCGGTTCGGCAACGAAGTCTCCAATTTCTTTCTCTCCTTCTTCGCCGAACGCAGACTGCGCGACACGCAATGCGGACTTCGGCGCTACCCCGTGCGCGAAACACTCGAACTGCGTGTGCGCGCGGATGGTTATGCCTTCGAGGCGGAGGTCGTTTTGCGCGCGATAGCCGCGGGTTTGCCCATAGTCGAGGTGCCCGTGGCGGTGATTTATCCGCCCCTTCTTCAGCGTCGGACGCATTTTCGGGGCGTGCGGGATCCGGCACGCATTGTCGCGCTGGTTGCGGCGACCGTGCTCGAGCTTCGCTTTCGTGGGAAATGAACGGCCATGACCGGCGACACATCGAACGAGCGCACGATGGGCAATCTCCGCGACAACGAGCGAACCGTGACACGTCGCTGGTTCGGGTGCGGGGCGTGTCTGGTCTTCGCGACGAGGAACGCCCGGGCGGACGCAGGTGCGGGCGATCCGTTCGAGCGGATCGCGCGTGCGCGCGCACCCGTTCGCACCGTGGACGCGCCGTTCACCCAGACCCGCACCATCGGCCTGCTCGCGACGGACGTCGTCTCGCATGGTCGGCTCACTCTCGTGCGCCCGGACCGCCTGCGATGGGAGCTCTCGTCGCCGGACGACGTGACGTTCTGGATGAACCCGGAAGGCCTTGCTTATCGCACGGTGCACGGTTCCGGGCGGGTGCCGGCGGCCGAGGCCCGAGTGGCGACCGCACTCGATGACCTTCGCACCGTGGTCGGCGGCGATTTGGCCAAGCTTCATGAACGGTGGAATGTATCCGTTCTGCGCGACGATCCCGATGGCATCGCGATCGAGGCCCTCGCCAGACGCCAGTCGACGGCTCCGTTGCATCGACTGCGCTTTTCGTTCCCGACCGACCTGCTTTTCCCCACGAGCATCGAACTCTTCGACGGACCTCGTGACCGAACGCTCGTCGAGTTCGGAACGCCCATCGTGAACGGGCCTATCGATGAAAAGCGAATGCTGCCGCCGCGCTGACGAGACGTGAATGCGCCGGTCGGTCCGCCCCGGTGCGGCGCTCGGCTTCGCGCCGTTCGTCGGGGACCGGTAACGACACGGGAGGGCGCCGCCCGCCGGCGCGCGATGGTCTATGATCTGATCCACCCCTTCGATGCTCAAGTTGATCCGGATCGAACCGATGACACCTGCCGACGTTCTCGAGGTGGCCGGCATCGAGGGACCGACGCGGATGGATCCGGCGCAGCTGAGGGATGAGCTCGCGCGCACGTGGTCACGGCTTTGGGTGGCGCGGGAGTCGCTCGCGCCGGAGCCCGAGGAGGTGGCGCCAAGGCCGCGCAACACCGGCGCACGTACGGACGAGGGCAGTCGCATCGTGGCGTTCCTCGTGGCATGGCACGTTGCCGATGAGCTGCATGTGCTCAACGTCGCAACGCACCAAGATAGGCGACGCTGTGGCATAGGACGCGCGATGATGAACGCTGTCATCGCCTACGCCCGCAATCGGCGCGTTCAGCAAGTGTTGCTCGAGGTGCGGCGCTCGAACGCGGCGGCCCTTGCGCTGTACAGGCGTCTCGGGTTCTTCGCGATGAGAATCCGATCGCGCTACTATCCCGACGACGAAGATGCAGTTGAGATGGTTCTGCTGCTCGATCCAAACACCGGCGAAATCGTGCTCCAAAGGGACGAACTGCAGCTCGAGAACTGACCAAGCCGTCGCCGGAAGCGCGTGCGCGGCTCGGATGTTACATCTAGGTGATCGATGAAGCGCATCGCGTTTCTGCTCTTCGCCGCGGCGCTGTCTCGTGCCGGCAGCGCGCACGGCCAGCCGGCACCGCGCATGAACGCTCTTGCGAGCGCGGTGGAGGCCGCTCGGACGACTGACTATGTCACCGCCGAAAAGAAGCTCCTCGCCATTCGCGGTGGCGACCGTTCCGCCGCTCTCCTCGTGCTTGCGCGCGTCATGCTCGAACAGGGCCGTTTTGCCGAGGCCGACAAGTACTCGGCCGAAGTCGTGGCTGGCGGGGGAGCGCAGCAACTCGAGGCGCTGGCGTTGCGGAGCACCCTGCTCGCCGCACAAGGCAAGGTCGTCGATGCGATCCGCCTGCTCGAGCCCAAAAAGGACGCGACGGGCACTGGTGGCCGGCGGGTGCGCCTCGAGCTCGGCGAGTTGCTCGTTCGCACTGGACGGCGCGCGGACGCCGAAAGCGTCCTCCTTCAATTCGCGGACGAATACGGGAATGACGCGATCGCGTCCACAGACGCGGAAGGACTGGCGATGGTGGGACGGGCGATGCACCTCCTGCGACATGCCAAGGACGCCAACCGCGCTTACAACGAAAGCGAGCGGGCCGAGATTGCCGGTTCGGGCGGAACGCTACATGGAAGCGGTCGGGTGGAGACACTCCTCTGGCGAGCCGACCTCTACATAGACAAGTTCGACCCCGGCCATGCAGAGCAGGTGCTGCTCGAAGCACTCCGGATCGCCCCTCGGTCAGCGGACGCGAAGGTGATGCTAGCGCGCGTCAAGCTGGAGCAGGCATTCGACTTCGAGGCCGCTGAGAAGCTCGTTCGCGAGGCGCTCGCCATCAACCCCGAGCACAAAGGCGCCTATGCCGCTCGGGCCGGCATAAATCTCCGAGACATGAGTATCGCCTCGGCGAACACCGCGATCGACGCGGGACTCGCGATCGACCCCAACGACCTCGAGCTCCTCAGCCTCCGCGCCGCTGCGCGCTTCCTCGCCGATGACAAGCCGGGATTCGAGGCGGCGAAGCGCGCAATCTTCGCGCGCAATGGGGAGTTCGCGCGGGCTTACGAGATCATCGGTGAGTACGCGGAGTGGGAGCACCGCTACGCCGACGTGATCGCCATGATGAAGGACGCCACCTCACTGGACCCCAAGGACAGCAAGGCGTGGGCGCAGCTCGGGCTGATGCAGACTCGCGCGGGCAAAGAGGTCGACGGCGTGAAGTCGCTCGAGGAGGCTTGGAGGGGTGACCGCTTCAACGTGCGCGTCTACAACACGCTCGAGCTCCTCTACACGCAGTGGATTCCGCACGAGTACGTGAGCATTACCCAGGGGATCTTCAATCTGCGCTACCCCAAAGCCGAGCGGGCGGTGCTGGAGCGCTACGTGCCTCGCATGCTCAACGAAGCGTGGGGTGCGATGAAGGCACGGTACAAGTTCACACCGGAAGCACCGGTCGCCGTCGAGATGTACCGCGATCGGGAGCACTTCAGCGTTCGAACGAGCGGCCTGCCGAACATTGGCATTCAGGGTGTCTGTTTCGGTCACGTCGTGGCGGCGATGAGCCCGCGCAGCGAGCCGTTCAACTGGGGGAACGTCCTCTGGCACGAGCTAGCCCATGTATTCGCCATCCAGCTCTCGAACAATCATGTCCCGCGCTGGTTCACAGAGGGGCTCTCCGAATACGAGACGATGATCCGCCGTCCCGAATGGCAGCGCGAGCTCGACCCGGAACTCTACCTTGCGCTGAAGAAAAAGATGCTGCCGAGCGCGTTGGAGATGAATCGAGCATTCACGCACGCCGAAGGGGACCTCGACGTGACTGTGGCCTACTACGCGGCGAGCCAGCTCGTGGCTTTCACCGCCGACCAGTTTGGGTTCGCGAAGATCGCGCAAGCCTTGCAGCTGTGGGGCGCCGGAAAGCAGACGGCGGACGTCCTTCGCGACGCGTTCGGAGTCACTCCCTTGGAGTACGACGCACGTTTTCGCTCCTGGGCGATGGCCAGGCTCGTGCGGTATGACGGGCAATACCTGTTCGACGTCAAGGTGCTGCCCGTGCAAGAGGCTCGGGCCGCCGTGACTGCGACGCCAGCCAGCGTGCATGCCCACGTCGTCCTCGCGTTCGCGCTCATGCATGAGCAGCAGGCGGGCGATGCACGCTCGGAGCTCGACCAGGCTTTCATGCTCGCGCCCGATGATCAGGACGCGCACTATCTCGCTGCCAAGCTGGCGGCGATCGACAAGGATATCGCCGGCGAGGAGAAGCACCTTCGCGCCATTCGCGCAGCGGGTAGCGACGGCTACGCGGTAGAAATGGGTCTGGCGGAGGCGGCCGAATCGCGTCATGACGTCATCGCCCGGAGAGCGTTCCTGGAGGCGGCTCACCGCTTCGATCCGACGCAGGTGGATCCGCTCCACAGCCTGTACGAGCTGGCGACGGCTGAAAAGCGCGATGCCGATGCGTTGTCGGCGCTGACCGACGTTGCGCGCCTCGATCAGCACGACAGGCGCGCCTATGCGCTGTTGCTCGAGAAGCTCGTCGCCGCGAAGAGTTGGGGCGAAGCGAAGCGCGTCGGGGAGGCGGCGCTCTACGTGGACGTGGAGAACGCCGCCATTCACGTCGACTATGCGCGTGCGCTGGCGGCGACTGGCGACCACCTCGGCGCGGCTTTCGAGCTGGAGACGGCCCTCCTCTGCGACGCCGCGGGCGGGCAAGCGCAGGACAAAGCCGCAACTGCAACCGCGCACGCCCTGCTGGCCCGAGAGCGCCTCGCGCTCGGAGACGCAGCCGCGGCACGCGCCCATCTCGCCGAAGCGTTGCGCCTTGATCCTGCGAACGCAGAGGCCCGCATGGTCAAGCCGTGAGGCATGCTGGTGCGGTCCTTCGGCAACAGCTCAAAGGCCGAGCGCGAGCGACCCCTGGCGGCGTGGCTCCGCGGCGCCCTCCCATAGCCCGCGGTCACGTCCGATTGCTGGCGCGTCGGCGAGGTGCTGGACCTCCTTGGTCACGTGTCCCATCTGCTCCAAGGCCTGTCGTACGGCCGCGTCGAGCGAACGCGGCTCGAGCAAGAGGATGTCTGGGGCGTCCTGCTGGTGAAATCGCGGCGCGCGCACCATGTCGGCGATACCCATTCCGAAATCGACAGCGTTGGAGAGCTCTTCGAAGACGGTCGTGATGATTCGCGAGCCACCCGCCGCACCGAGCACGAGCTCGACCGCACCGTCCGCGCTGAGCGCGATAGTGGGCGACATCGATGACAGCATCCGCTTGCCTGGTGCGATGGCGTTCGGCTCACCTTGCACCAATCCGAACATGTTCGCGGTCCCCGGGATGCATGCGAAATCATCCATTTCGTCGTTGAGGACGAATCCGGCACCGGGCACTGTCACGCCGCTGCCAAACCAGGCGTTCAGCGTGGTGGTGAGCGCCGCGGCGTTGCCCTGCGGGTCTACGACCGCTAGGTGAGTGGTGTGCGGTCCCTCCCTTGAGGCGGCCGGCGGCTTCGGAAAGAGATCATCCGTAGGCGTCGCGCTATCGAGGCGAATCGTCGCGCGCTGTCGCCTTGTCCAGGCATCGGACAAAAGCTCGGCAATGGGGTTCTTCACGAAGTCGGGGTCTCCAAGCTTGGCGTTCCGTGCGGCGAACGCCCGCCTCATTGCCTCGGCCGTAAGGTGGATGCTCGTTGCCGAATGCCAGCCTGTCGCGCGGAGATTCCAGCCCTCGAGGAGGTTCGCTATCATGGCCATCGTCAGCCCTCCCGACGAAGGAGGCGGCATCCCGACAAGGTGCCGCCCGCGGTACTCGTACTCGATCGGGTCTCGCCACTTGGCGCGGTAGGCTTTCAGATCCTCCCGCGTCACGAGACCGCCCGCGGATTTCATCGAGCCGGCGATTAGCTCGGCGATGGCGCCGTCGTAAAAGCCGGCGGGTCCCTGGTCTGCGATGCGCCGCAAGACGCCCGCCAAATCGGGATTACGCCAGGTCGTTCCAAGCGCGGGCGGCCCCCCGCCGGGCAGGAAGAGTGCTGTTGAGGCGGGATCCTTGCCCAGACGGGCTCCGACCAAAGAAATCGTGTCTGCGAACGCGTCGTCTACGACGAAGCCCCGCTCGGCGAGATCGATCGCGGGCGCGAGGACGTCACGCCAGGTCTTCGTCTTCGACCCGAGCGTATGCCACGCCTCCCACAGCCCGGCGACGCTGCCGGGGACGCCTGCGGATCGCCAGCCCTCGCGAGAGTCCGGCAGCAGCTTGCCGTCGGTGCCAACGTACATGTCGCGGGTCGCGGCTGACGGCGCCATCTCCCGGAAATCGAGGGCATACGATCGGTTGGCCACACGTGCGACGAGAAATCCCCCGCCGCCAATGTTTCCGGCCGTGGGAAACACCACGGCGAGCGCAAAAGCGGTGGCGACAGCCGCGTCGACGGCGTTTCCGCCATGTGCAAGCAGCTCCACACCCACTCGAGTCGCAAGCGCCGCGTCGGACGTGACCATCGCCAGCGCCGAATGTGGCGACGGCTGGCGCTGCGGGTAGGGCCAGTCGAGCGGGAAGCGAGCGGACGAAACAGCCGGCGGAGAGCGAGCAGGCAAAACCTCTGGAGACGAAGAGGCCACTCCGGAAATCGGCGCGGGCGCATGCCCACGGGTCTGGCATGCCGGCGACACCGCCACCGCCGTTGTGGAGCACGCCGCCCACCACAGCGCGACGAGCGCGGGGGCCCGATAGAACGGCGCGCAGAGCTTGGCCAAGCGGTGGCGAGAGTAGCAGATGTCAGGGGTGACCCCTGTCAGGCCGTCGACACCAGTTTCATGGCGTCGTTCGCGGCGGGGACTATATTTCATTATGGCGCTCAACCCACCGGCGAAAACGGTTCCGCTCGCGCTCATCGAAAAGCTGCCGAAGACCGACCTGCACGTTCATCTCGACGGCTCACTCCGCCTTTCGACGATACTGGACCTAGCCGAGAAGCAGAAGATCGACCTCCCTGCCCGTGACGCCGAAGGCCTGCGATCGGCCATGCACCTGGGACAGAACTGCGGAACGCTGGTCGAGTACCTCAAGGCGTTCGATGTCACGTTGCGGGTGATGCAGACGGAGGACTCTCTGCGACGGATTGCGTACGAGCTCGCCGAGGACGCAGCCAGTGAAAACGTTCGCTACATGGAAGTTCGCTACGCCCCGATGCTGCACACGCGTCGGGGGCTGAATCTCACGACTGTGGTCGAGTCGGTGCTGGCTGGCCTCCGCGAGGCCCAGGAAAAGCACGGAATCGAGTCGAATGTCATCATCTGCGGCATCCGAAACGTCTCGGCGGAGCACTCCCTAGAGATGGCCGAGCTCGCCGTCGCATACAAGGGGCGCGGCGTGGTGGGATTCGATCTCGCGGGCGCGGAGTACGATCATCCCGCGAAGCACCACAGGGCGGCCTTTCAGCTCGTGCGGGACAACAATATCAACGTCACGATCCACGCCGGCGAGGCGTACGGCCCCGAGTCTATCGCACAGGCGATTCACGTTTGCGGTGCGCACCGCCTCGGTCACGGCTGCCGTCTGCGCGAGAACGGAGACTTGCTCCATTACGTCAATGACCACCGCATTCCGATGGAGTGCTGTCCCTCGTCCAACGTCCAGACGGGCGCCATTCGCGATCTCGCGAGCCACCCGCTCAAACTGTACAAACACCTCGGCCTGCGCGTGACGGTGAACACCGACAACCGCCTCGTTACCGACACGACCGTGAGCAAGGAGCTATGGCTCTGCCATTCGCAAATGGGGCTGACCTTGAACGACCTTAAGCAAATTATCTTGAGCGGATTCAAGAGCGCCTTCCTCCCGTTCCACGTAAAGCAGCAGTACTTGCGCAAAGTCAGTGAGGAGCTCAAGGCGTTCAACGAGGAGGAAACGCGGTTCGTCGAGGCACAATCGCCGCTGCCCGTGCACTTGTCGTCGTAGCGATGAGAGGACGGCGGCCTTCGGCCTGCTACGGGACCCGCAGTCCGACGGGGAGCTCAGGCACGGCCGAGGGCAGCGTTGACTTGTCCGGAGTTCTGGCGACTCATGCGCGCCTGCTCGCTCATCGTGCTAAGAGCGCTCCCCCAGGATGGCCCAGCTGAAGCCTTCTACGCCCCTTCAGGCCCCGACGGGTCCCGCGGAACCGGTGCGTCGACCGGACGTGGACCGTGTAATGGACGCGCTCGAGGCGGCGGCGAGCTTGGCGGAAGGGCGACCTGTCGCGCAGATGCTATCGCCCGTCTCGGTAGAGGATTTTCTCGCCGCAGCCAAGCTCGATGCCAAGGCGGTTCGATCGCCATTGGATCGCGTCATCATGGGCGACGACCCCGAAGCCGGGCTGGACGGACTGCTTGAGGCGGGCGCGCTCGCCGCGCTTTTTCCGGAGGTCCACGCCATGGTCGGCTTCGGCGACGGAGAATGGCGCCACAAGGACGTTTGGAAGCACACGAAGCAGGTCGTGCGCCAGTCGGTGCCGCGCCTCGAGGTGCGCTGGGCGGCCCTCTTCCACGATATCGGGAAGGTAAAGACGCGTTCGATTACCGCGGACGGAAAAGTGCATTTTCTAGGGCACGCCGAGGTCGGTACCCGGATGTTCGACAAGCTGGACAGGCGTCTAAGCCTCTTCGGGCCCGAGCCAGCGCTCAAGCAAACGGTGCGGTTTCTGGTGCTTCACCACTTGCGCGCCAACCAGTACTCGCCGGATTGGACCGACAGCGCCGTCCGTCGGTTCGCCCGCGAGCTCGGCGAGCATCTCGAGGATCTGCTCTGCCTAGCGCGCGCGGACATTACGACGAAGCGCCCGGAGAAGAAACGCCGAGGCCTGCAGCAGATCGAGGAGCTCCAGCACCGCATTGGCCAGCTCGCCGAGGAGGACGCGTGTGTGCCAGCGCTTCCGAGCGGCATCGGCGACGCGATCATGGACTTTTTCGGGCTGCCGCCGTCGCGGAAGGTTGGCGACCTGAAGCGGGCGCTCGAATCGGCGGTAGATGCCGGTGAGGTACCCGCGAGGCAGCCCGTAGAGGCTTACCTCGAATTTCTGCGGGCAAATAGCGATCGCTTCGGGATCTAAGAGTGGAACCGAGCCGCCGCTTACTGCGTCTTGGCGATTCGGTCTTCGATTGCGCTCGTCGCTTCCGTTAGCAAGTGATCCTTTCGCATGCAGGGGTGGCAATCGGTGCGTCCCAGGAAGCCGCAACCGCGCGTCAGCTCGTACGGCTGGAGGATGGACAACAACCGCGAATCGCCGTGATCGCGCGCTCGCTCTAGCAGCGCGTGCTTTTGCTCGCAGGTCTTCGCTTCGCGGAGCTCCAGCAGCACGGAAAGGGCGCGGCTCGCCCGGGCGCGCACCGCTGGGACGTCGAGCATATGCTTGGCACGGAGCGCGGCTTGCGGATACTGGCGGCCAGATGCTCCGTAGCCGATGTCGTACAGAATATCGATCCCCCGGGAACCCATCTTCGACTCGAGCAGCGCGAAAGCGTCGTCTTGAGAGTCCTTGAGCAACGCCGCGTTGCGAATGTCCTCGTCGAGCTTAAGGTCCGAGGCGGCCTCCGGAGCCGTGCGAAGCCAGCGATCCGCTTCTTCCATCGCTTCGCGTGTGTTGCGCGTCCCGGTGTAGGCCGGCTCGAGTAGCATGTGCACGGCGGTGCGCGCGGGCTCCTTCGCCTCGACCGCGGTCAGCTCTTCGATAGCCGTCGCGAAGTCCCCCTTGTCGATCTTCGATTGGGCGTTGCTCACGATTGCGTCGTTCGTTCGTTCGGCTGGTCGCTGCGGCGGCGGCGGTTGCGTCACGATGCTGGTTACGGTGGCGCTGGGTACCGCCGCGGGTGCCCCGCCCGGCGCCCCGACGCCGCGCCCATTGCCAAGCCCGATCACGACGCCCAGCACCACGAAGACGCCCGCCAGTGAGGCTGCCAGCGCGATGCGACGAAGATTCATGCCGCGCCGCCCGCCCGCGCGCTCGCGAGCGAGTGCGCCGACGACCGCCCCGAACACGGGCGCGTCGCTTCCACTCGTACCGCGCGAATGGGTAGCGCTCGAACGGCGAATGGACGCCAGATCGCCCGCGCCAGTACTGGGCTCTCCGCTCGCCGACGGGGAGCTTCCGTCCGGCGACGCGATTCGAGGCGAGCTGAGCTGAGCGGAGCGACCGAGGAGCATGGGTGGGGGTGTCTCGCCGGACCGCGCAATTTCGCCGAGTGCAATGAGCTGAACCATTGCTTCGTCGAGCGCCTCGAGGAGCTCCTTGGCGTCAGGGAAACGCGCAGAGGCCTCCTTGGCGAGCAGGCGGGTCACGATCGCGTCCACGACGTCGGGCACGCAGGCGTCGGGGGCTCGCTCGGCCATGCGTGGGATCGGTGCCATGACGTGCATCCCCAGCAACGTGACCTTGCTCTCGTGATCGTAGGGCCGGCCACCCGTGATCATCTCGAAGGTCAGGGCCCCGAGCGCATAAAAGTCTGCTCGCGCATCGACCGGCTGTCCGAGGGCTTGCTCCGGCGCCATGTACTCCGGCGTCCCGTACACCATTCCCATTTGCGTGAGGGCCTGCCCCGGCGCCTTCGACTCACCGACAATCTCTCCGACCGGGACCTTGGCGATGCCGAAGTCGAGCACCTTCACGAAGTTCTCGTGTCCGTCCTTGGTCACGAGCATCACGTTCTCGGGTTTAAGGTCGCGATGCACGATGCCGAGCGCGTGTGCGCGGGAGAGGGCGCTCGCGATCTGCCTTGCGATGTGCAGCGCGCGGCCGAGCTCGAGACGGCCGCCAGCGAGCGCGTCGCGCAGGCTCTTGCCCTCGACGTACTCAAGCACTAAAAAAAAGGAGCCGTCCTCGAGTTTCCCGAAATCGCTTGCGGCAGCCACGTTGGGGTGATCGATGTGCGCGGCCGCCAGTGCCTCGCGCTCGAAGCGAGCGACCACCTCTGGGAGGCGGATCATCTCGGCGTGCAAGACTTTGACGGCGACGCGCTTGCGGATTTGAGTGTGCTCCGCCTGATAAACGGCGCCCATGCCGCCCTCCCCGATGAGGCGCTGGATGCGGTATCGACCACTGAGCACCCGCCCGACGAGCGATTGGGGCGGATGAGACCGCGCGGACGGCCGCTCGCTCTTGCGGTCCATGCCCCCGCCCGACTCGGCGTGCGAGGCGGAGCCGGCGCGGTCGGAAGGGGGTGTCATCGGCGGGCCGAGCATGCAACCGCTGGGGCGGCGACGCTACTCGGCGAAGCTTAGCCCCAGGCTCAAGGACAAGGCGAACGAGTCCTTTCCCATGAACGGCTGCGCTGTCCCAGTTGCGTCAGTTCCCGGGCCGGTTGCACCCCCGGCGTACATTGCGCCCCAGAATGCCAGGCGCAAGCGGGCGCCCAGCTCGGCGAAGAGCTCCCAGGGACGCCGGACGCGATAGCCGACGCCGACGCCGAGCGGCGCCTCGAGTAGGCCGCCCGATACGCCGCCGATGCGCACGTCTCCCGTTTCGGGTGCGCCCGCGACGAGTGGCTCTTGGATCGTGTAAGGCGGGGCGTGCGTCCACGCGTATCCGCAGCCTGCGAACAGCCATACCCGCCAGGGAGGCGCCAAAATGGGCGGGATGCCCTTCAAGTGCAGGCCCCCCGTCCAGAACTGGCGCGCTCCGACGCCGGACGCAGGGGAAAGATCCTGTGCCACGTAGACACCGAGCCGCACCATAGGCAAGAGGGCCACGTGCGCCTGCAACTCGAAAACGGGGCCTAGACCCGGGTTTGGGGCACCGGGCGCGTTTCCCGTCGGGAAGCTCTTCGCGATGCCCACCTCCGCCGCGACATCCCAGCCGAGCGGCGCGGTTGCCGCAGAAGCAGTGCCCACCGCGCAGACCGCGGCGCACGACGCCGCAAACGGCAAGAGACCGTACCGACGACGCGTCCGCAGCGGCCTCAGTGCCCGATGGTCCACTTCGGGACGGTGCCAAGCGCCGAAATGCATGGCCGCCGACGACTTCAGGGCGGCAAAGAGCGCGGTCGTTGCAGGCGTGCCGCGGGGGCATTGCCCGGCCAGCGCGTGAAGCGCGCGGTCGTCATCAGTTGAGGACACTGACCTTGGCGCGCAGCTCTCTGAGTCGCTCGCGAATCGAGCTGGCATCTGGCGCCCCGGGCACGAGCTCGAGCAGGCGTGAAAG
>JALYHV010000100.1 GCA_030776205.1 Myxococcota bacterium
GAGCCGAACCCGCGTTCACCGGCAGTCCCGCGGAGTTTGTTCTGGCAACGGCGATTGGCACGTTTGGTCTGTTCAACGTCGTCGTGCTGCTCTGCAGGCTCGGACGGGTATCGTGGCGGGACCTTGGCTGGACGACTTCCCGGTTGGGAACGGAGCTTCTCTGGGGTGTCTTGGGTTTCACGGCATGCGCGGCCGCCATCATGGCTACGACGACGGCTCTCGGCGGACGCGACGCCCTTCGCGAGTTTGTTACAGCCGTGGGGGCGTACTCGCCGGCGTCGCGCCTCCTCTTTCTGGCCATCGGACTCAGCGCCGCCGCCTACGAGGAATCCATCTTCCGCGGGTACCTCCAACCGGCGCTGTCGGCCAGGTGGGGCAATGCCGTGGCAATCTTGGTGACAGCAGCAATCTTCTCGCTGTACCACTTGCAGCTGAATCCCGTGGGGCTGCTCGTGAAATTGTGTTTCGGCATGGTCTTCGGCACCCTCCGGTGGAGGCGCGGCTCGCTCGTGGCCCCCGCCGCGGCTCACGTCCTCGTGTGGGTGATCCTTGGCGCCGCGTGAGTCCTCTGGATCATGGCGCATCGTCGCCCAGTGACTCCGCCGAAAGGCGTGGCTGCAGGCGAACGGACGCGAGGCCGCGGCCGATGAGCGAGTGCACGTAGTCCCGGTATAGCGTGAGTGCGAGGCTCCCCTGACCCGGCGGGACGACGTCATTCAATGCGCGCACCGTGTCGGCGAACGATTCCTCCGGACGTTCCGTCACGAAGCGGTAGTTGGCCTCAGTCGTCTCGGCGACACCGTCGCGCCCACGGAGGCGAACGCGCGCCCCGTCGGTTTCAACGCAGGTTAGCGGACTGAGCTCGGCGCGATATGTCCGACGATCGTCCGGAGGGGGCAACTGGGTCGCGAACGGGAATTCGTCCGCTCCGTACCGGTCGGCATAAAGGACCGCGTATTCCTCGTATCCGGGCCAGAGGTGGCCCGGACAGTTGTGATAGCGTCCGTAGAGCCGCCGAAGTCGGCTCATGTAGACGCCGATGCGTTCGGACACATTGGCACCCAGAGCGCTCGTGCTGGACCAGCTGCCCTCCGGAAGGCCGAGGACGAACTCCCTCTTGAGCGCGTCCGGTGAAATGACGACGCCCATCGAGCCAGCCTCGGCAAAGTAGCGGGTGCGGAGCTCAAGTCCGAAGGGGTGAATATCGAAGCTGTTGCCGGGATGATCGATGACATCGGCGTTCCGGACGAAGAACTGGAATGTCTCTTCCGCGGACGCGGCGGTTTCCTCCGGGAATCCGATGATCGAGAACAGGTGGAAGTGAATCCCGGCATCGCGCATGTTCTTTAGGACCACCGGCGCGTCTCGGACGTCGACGCCCTTGTCCATGTGGTCCAACGTCTCCTGCGAGGCGGACTCCAGACCGAAGAACAACTTTTTGAACCCTGCGTCGGCGAGCTTCCGACAGAGCCCAGGCGTGAAGCCTGGCTCGAGCCGCGCGTATCCCACGAAGCAGAAACGATCGGACGCGTGGGGCTCCAGGGCCTTCACGAAGCGTTCGAGAAGCTTCGGGGAGAGCGCCTCGTCGGTAATCTCGAAATGACGGCATCCGAACCGGCGCTGGAGGGTCCGGCAATCCTCGACGACCGTCTCGGGCGCACGCAGCCGGTACGCCTTCTTGGAGACGTGATTGATGTAGGGAATGTCGCAAAATTTGCAGCGATTGAAGTAGCACCCCTTCCCCGTCAGGATCGGCAGGACTCGCTCGGGGGCTAGGTAGTCGTCGAGGGGTAGCCCGTCGAAGTCCGGGACGGGCAGCTCATCGACGTCTTCGACGTGCGTGGGATTCTGTCGGACGATCCCGCCCTGCACGTACAGCAGGTTCGGCACCTTCGACCAATCGCCTCCCCGATCAACCGCCTCCACCAGCGCGAGCAGGGCCGTCTCGCCCTCGTAGACTACGATGGCGTCGGCAAAGTGATCGAAGAAGGTCCGATGCCTCTTGAGCGAGTCGACAAATTTCGTGAGCACTGTGCCGCCGAGCACGACGCGGTGTCCCCTCTCACGCAGCGTGCGCGCCAGAAATAGCCCCGGGAGGAGCTGCTGGCGGTTAGTGATGGAGATACCGACGATTCCCGGGTTCGCCGAGTCGATCCGGCCGAACACGGATTGCTCCCAGTGGTCGGCAAACAGATTCTTGGTGCGGTCGGATGTGACGGCGACGAGGTCCCGCAGCTTCGCGGAATCAACGCCGTTCACGTCGTACGCGATCGGCGCGATGTTGTACCGGACGCCCCCGGACGCCGCGGACACAAGGTCCAGCGCGTCGGCGATTGTTGTCCTCGCAAGGCCGTGTAGGTTAGCGTCGTAAAAGCGAACCCGGTCGCGTAACGTCGCGATCGCCCGCGCCGCGGCGAGCTCGAGATAATCGCTGATTTTGGCCAGCCGTCGAAGGGGGGGCGCCGAGCCGTTCCCGTACGCCCTACGAACCGTGCAACCTGCCCGCGCGAGGCTTTCAGGAGACAAGAGCGACACGAGCCCTTCGACGTCCAGGTCGAGCATCGTCGACCGGATACCTTCACGGCGGAGGGTTGCCGCGAGGGACGGAAGCGCGAGGTGAGGCGCACGCGGGTCCGTTCCGGGGGGGAATGCGAGCAGGACGTTCATGGCGGTCACGAGCACCCGCCCTTGATGGCCTGGGGGATGCGACGTCGATAGTGACAACACACCGGCTCTGCACACAGTCGCTCATTTGAGCGACACGTCGCGGGGGGGGCCCGCGCTCAGAATGCCTCATCCGGAAGCACCGGCGACCCGGGAGCGGGACATGGCGATCGAGAACATGCGAGTGACGATCATGGGCCACGCCGGCTTATTCATAGAAGGGTGCGATCAGCGCATCCTCGTCGATCCGGTCCTCAGGACGGACGCTCTCGGCAGCCTCTCCGTCACCCACGCCTACCCCCGCGTATTGGATCTCCCGGCGATGCCGCGGCCGACGCTGATCATCCTCACCCACGGACACCTTGATCATTTCGACCCTTCGTCACTGGCGTTGCTCGATCGGCGCATCCCAATCGTCGTTCCGGACGATCACGCGATGCACTGCGTGCTTCGCGAGCTCGGGTTCGGCACGCTTCGCGTGCTCGCGCCGTGGGATTTCCTAAAAGCGGGCGGGATCGAGCTCCGTGCCGTGCCTTCGCACGCAGACATCGACGAGTTCGGCTTTGTGGTGTCGGCGCACGGGCTCACGTTCCTGCACCTTGCCGACGCCGAGCCGTCTCTCGCCGACGCGCGGAAGCTTCGCGCCGAGATGGGGACCATGGACCTTGCGTCGGTCAAGTTCCAACCGGCCTCGCCGGCGCACGGCGTATTCCGCGCGCTTGGCCCCCAATTCGATAAAAACGAAGTCGCCGAGTGGCTGGAGTGCATCGCCGAGGCTTCTCCCCGGCTCTCCTTCCCGTACGCGAGCGGTGTCCGCTACCAGGGGCGGCACGAATGGCTGAATCGCTACGCGTTCCCCTTCACCTCCGAAGAGGTGCGGCGACTGCTCGAGCTGCGCCTTGCGACGACCGGTCCCGCCGTGACGACCGTCCTTCCAGGGGACGTCTTCGAGATCTCGCGCTATGCGGCCGTCCAGGTTCCACGGGCGTCCACCTTTGTGCGGCACGCCGGCGGGGGCGAAGAACCCGCGTGGGAACCCATCGACTCGCAGCTCCTGACGACGCCCTTCACGCCCGAAGAGCGCCGCGAGCTCGACGCACGCCTCGAGCAGCTGCTTCGTCAAGAGATCGGCCCGTGGATCGCCCGCCGCTCGCGGGACGAGGGGAGTCCGATCCAGAAGTACATGCAGTACGGGGTCGTCTACCAGTTGACGGTCCATGCCGGCCGCGACGATGCTTTACACTATTCGATCGACTATAGCGCGCCTCGACTTTCGCTCCGGAGCGAGAGGCATCCTTGCGCGAACTACTTCGCACATCTCTCAGGCCGCGCGCTACTCGAAGTCCTGCGAGGCTCGGCCGGCCCCGAGCTCTTCTATATGTCGG
>JALYHV010000101.1 GCA_030776205.1 Myxococcota bacterium
TGACGAGGGTCCTGGAGAGCGACGAGAGCTGGGCCATCCGCGTCCTCGCCGCGCGCGCCATGGGACGGCTGGGCGCTGCGGGGGGCGGGGCCGACGCCAGCGCGGAGCTCGTCGCCATCGCGACGAAGGATCCGTATGCGCTCGTGCGAGAGGCCGCGCTCGAGTCCCTCGCGTCCTTCGACGACGGCGCCGCGAAGACGCTAGCCGTGCGCATGGCCGTCACCGATCCGGAGCCGCGCGTTTGCGAGACGGCGAGGACGGTTGCCGCAGGCGAGAGACCGACCAGCGAGTAGACTCGCCCCATGAGAGGTGTGGCCCTCCTCCTCGTGAAGGTGGCGAGCGCGTTCGCCGCGGCGGCCGGGCTGGCGGCGTGCCGCGATGTCTCGAGCTTCAGCACCGCCGGCGACCACTTCGAGGGCGTCGTGGTGAGCGCGGATTTCGTGCGCAGCGGCGTCGATCTCGGCACGAAGGTCTGCATGACGCTCGACACCGACCATCTGCAGGACACGCCGGGCGCGCTGTGGAGCAGCGACGGTCTCTTCCGGGCCGCTCCTCTCAGACCCATCCCGCAGCTCTGGCACGATCCGCTCTCGACGCTCTCCTTTGGCGAGGGCCGGATGAAAAACCTCCTCTACGTAGTGAGCGCGAGCCCCCCGTTCGGAGACGGCAACGCCAATGACGTTTTCGCGGTGGTGTCACTGATGCAGTCGGGCGACATCGAGCTGCGGCTGCTCCGGAGCACCCAGCCCCTCGTTGCGGACGGGTCGGCACCGGTGGCGGGCGGCAGCGTGTTCGCGGTCTTCAACCTCTCCCGTGGCGGCGGCCCATGCTCGTCTTAGGCGTCGAGTCGTCGTGCGACGAGACCGGCGCGGCGCTTGTCGATCTCGAAGGTCGGGTCCTCGCCGACGTCGTTCATACGCAGGCCAGCGTGCACGAGCCCTATGGCGGCGTCGTCCCGGAGCTCGCCTCGCGCGATCACCTCCGCAATGTCGGTCCCGTGATCCGCGCGGCGCTGTCGCGTGCGGAGAAGGGCCTGGCGGACATCGATGGCATCGCGGTGACGAACCGCCCCGGGCTCGTTGGGGCACTGCTCGTCGGCCTGCAGGCGGCGAAGGGACTGGCATGGGCGTCCGGCAAGCCAGTGGTCGGCGTCGACCATTTGATGGGGCACGTGCTCTCCGTCTTCCTGCGGCGAGGTGACGGCGATCCTCCGTTGCCCCGCTTTCCCTTCGTGTGCTTGCTGGTCTCCGGTGGGCATACGGCGATTTACCGCGTCAACGGCCCCTCCCCAAACGCCATCACAGAGCTCGGCGGGACGCGTGACGACGCGGCGGGCGAGGCGTTCGACAAGGTGGCCAAGGTGCTGGGGCTCGGTTACCCGGGTGGACCCGCCGTGGACCGCCTGGCGGCGCTTGGGGACCCGTCCCGCGTGAAGCTCTCGCCGCCGATGGGGTCGGTTTCGTCGTTCGAAATGAGCTTTTCGGGGATAAAGACGCAGGTGGCGCAGCTCGTCGCGCGGCGGGGAGAGACACGCGACGACGCCTGGGTGGCAGACGTGTGCGCGGCGTTCCAGGCGACGGTGACCAGCCTCCTCGCGCGCAAGACAATCGATGCCGCGCAGCGCGAGGGGGTCGGGGACGTCGTGCTGGGAGGGGGTGTCGCGGCCAATCGCGAGCTGCGGAGCCGAATGAAGAGGCTCGGCGCCGCCGCCGGGCTGCGCGTCCTGGTGCCCCCCCTGGCGAGCTGCATGGATAACGCAGCCATGATCGCGTACGTGGGCGCCCTGCGTCTTTCGCGCGGCGAGCGCGACGGGTGGGACCTTCTGGCCACCAACCGCACGCTCCTCGAGCGGCGAACGCGCAAGGGCGGCGGTCGTCGGTAGGGGAGTGGCGCTCGTTCAGTGCTCGTGCTTCCTGTGCTTCAGGCTCTTGCTGTCGCGTTTTGCGGTCGTGGAGTCGAGGGTGCCGACCTGAGCGAGGCTGATGACGAGGTTGTCTCCCCTGCCCGTCACCTGGTAGTTGGGCACGCCATCGCGGAACGTGACAGTGAGCTCCGCACCGCTCGGGTCATTGCTGACCTTGATGGCGGCGATGCGCGAATCACGCGCCGCCAACGGACCGGCCGCCTCGAGAGACTTCCGGCCTGGGAGCTTGACCGCAAACCCCATCGGCTGCGGCGCGCCCTGGATCACCTCGATCGGCGCGTCCATCTTTAGGCGAAGCACGTTGCCGTGATGCACTGGACCGTTGCCGAAGGGCGCGGGCCTGACGTGGTGCTTGCGCAGGGCCCTGCTGGCGTCGGAGCCGTCGTCCGCGGCCAGCGGGGCCGCGATCGGTTCGTGGCCCGCGGGAGCTGGTTCGGGCGGCGTGGACGCGGCGCCGGGCGCGGTTGGGGGTGGCAGGGTCGAACCGGGGGGCGCGGGTGGGACGGCAGCGTTGGGGACGGCGCTCCCCGCCGCAAAGGCGGAAGAACTCTCGGGGGTGGCAATGGCTGTCGTCTCCGGCGCGGGGTCGTGATGCGATTTCTTGAGGACCAGTGCCCCGACGATCGCCCCGAGCATCACGGCGCTTGCGATGGCTGCCTTGCGCTTGCTCAGCCTGCCCTTTGGCGCAGCCGAGCCTTCGTCACCGGGTGGCGAACCGCCCTCGCCGCGGACCACGCGACGACCGCTCGCGTGCAACCCCCCACCGAACGCAGGCGCCGTCGTCCGCCTGACGGAGGCCGGCTCGTCCGTGCGCACGCCTTTCTTCGCCAGGAGCGCGACTGTGTTCCTTGCCCGCTGGGCGATACGCGCCAACGCTGGGCCGACGGAGGCGACTTGCCGCGCGAAGGCGCCCTTCATGCGCGCCGACGCTTCCTCGATGGCGGCGAGTTCGTCCGCCCCGCCGTGAACCGCCGCGGAGGCCTTCAGGTCTCCAGGAACGGGTCCCCGGGTGTGGGCGGTGGGCGGCATGTCGGTGTATCGCAGCGTCACGACCAGCTGCGGAACACGGGACTCGGCGTCAACGGCGACCTCGACGCGATCGATGCTCGCCGGTCGCTTGTTTCCACTCGAAGCGTCTTCCAGTTCGAGGGCGCGCCCGACCTGCAAGAAACCGAGGTCGCTGCCGACGGTGATGGCCGTGGGGTGCGAGTCCTTGATCTTCGCGCGCATGGGCGAAGCCAGTCCGTCGATATGCAGGCGGACCTTTCCGCCCGCTCCGCCCGCTCGCGGTTCAGCCGGGCTGGAGGGCAGCGCTCCGATGCGTTTCAGCGCTGCGACGCCGTCGGCATCGAGGTCGGTGAACCGGATACCGAACTCGCCCCCCTTCTCCGCTCCGCGCGCCCACACCACCTCGCCCGACGCGAGCACGCTGTCGCCATGGCCGGCGTCGAACCGACACGTGAGCGGCTGACCGGCCTCCGGCAGGTACGTGGTGCGAAGTTGCATCCCCTCTTCGGAGACGTTCACGGCCTGGGCTTCGAACGACGGGCCCACCGCGCCGCCCACCTCGACCAATCCCTCGAATGGAAATCGCAATGCGCCTGGCGTCCGACGATCCTCGGTGCTCATCTATTCCTCCGTCGTCACTCCGCGATAGAGAGTCTCGCGCGGGAGGGCCAAGTTTTCATGCCTACACACCTGTGCTCGACATCGAAACGATTCCGGATCCTGAGCTCCCGCGCACGGACGAGGGCGATCGCGTGCCGCCGCCACCTTTCAATCAGATCGTCACCCTCGGCTGCATGCTCCTCGAGGACTACGTACCCAAGCGCCTCGGCATCGTGGGGGAGGGCAAGAGCGAAGGGGAGCTGCTCACTGATTTCGCTCACTGGCTGGACGCGAAGAAGCCGACGGTTATCACCTGGAATGGGCGCGGGTTCGACATGCCGGTCATCACCAGCCGCGCGCTCCGCCACGGCGTGCCCATGCCGTGGTGGTTCAGCGATCGCAACACGCGTTACCGCTACTCCACCGACGGGCATTTCGACCTGATGGACTTTCTCGCTGATTTCGGCGCCGCCAAGAACGCGCGGCTCGATATTTACGCCAAGCTTGTCGGCTTTCCGGGCAAAGTTGGGGTCGACGGCTCGCAGGTCTTGCCGCTCGTGCACGCGGGTCGGCTCGACGAGGTGAACGCGTATTGCCTTTGCGACGTCGCGCAGACCGCGGCCATCTTCCTCCGCGTCGAGCTATTGCGCGGGAGCTTCGACCGGGCGCGCTACCGCGAGCTGGCTACCGCGCTCCTCGCGTTCGTGGACGATCAGCCGAGGCTCGCGTCGCTCGCGAGCAAGATTGACCGACCGCGATTTCTCATCGAGGCGCTCCGGCCTCCGCTGCCAGCCTGACGCGCACCGGCCTTCGTTCTGGGTCTCCGGAAGTGGGGTCCGCGCGCCAAGCTCGTCAGAGGGGGATGTTCGAGTGCTTTTTGGGGGGGCTCGTGTCGCGCTTGTCCTTGAGCAGCTCCAGGCTCTGATGAAGGCGACGACGAAGCATCCGCGGATGAATCACGTCGTCGATGAAGCCGAGCTCCGCGGCCTTGTAGGGATTGGCGAACTTTTCTCGGTAATCGCGAATGAACGTCTGACGCGCGAGCTCTGGATCCGCGGCGGCCGCGATCTCCCCCCTGCGTACGATGTTGACGGCGCCTTCGGGTCCCATGACCGCGATCTCGGCGGCGGGAAAGGCGAGGTTCACATCGGCACGGACGTGTTTGCTGGCCATGACGTCATAAGCGCCGCCGTACGCCTTGCGCAGGATGACCGTCACTTTCGGGACAGTGGCTTCCGCGAACGCGAAGAGCAGCTTCGCGCCTTGCTTGATGATGCCACCGTACTCCTGATCGGTGCCCGGCATGAACCCGGGGACGTCGACGAAAGTCACGAGCGGGATGTTGAAGCAATCGCAAAACCGGACGAAACGTGCGGCCTTCACGGACGAATGAACATCGAGCACGCCCGCGAGCACCGCCGGCTGGTTGGCTACGACGCCGACGACGCGGCCCCCAACGCGCGCGAATCCGACCACGATGTTCGGCGCGTACGCCTCGGCTATCTCGAAGAGATCGCCGTCGTCCATGACCGCGCGCACGACCTCCTTCACGTCGTACGGCTTGCTCGGCTCGAGCGGGATCATCCCGTCGAGCTCGGGGGTCTCGCGCGTCGGTGGGTCCTGGCTCGGGCGAAACGGCGGGTCCTCCTGGTTGTTCGAGGGCAGGAACGACAGCAGGCGGCGCGTATGGGCGAGGCAGGTCTTGTCGTCTGGTGCGGTCAGGTGACAGACGCCACTTTTCGTAGAGTGGGTCGTCGCGCCTCCGAGGTCCTCCTTTGTGACGTCCTCGTGAGTGACCGTCTTGATGACGTCGGGACCGGTTATGAACATGTAGCTCGTGCCCTCGACCATCAGCACGAAGTCGGTGATGGCGGGCGAGTACACGGCACCTCCCGCGCACGGGCCCATCACGCAGCTGATCTGCGGAACGACGCCGCTCGCGAGTGTATTGCGAAGGAAAATGTCGGCGTATCCGGCCAGGGATTCGACGCCTTCCTGAATGCGCGCGCCACCGGAGTCATTGAGGCCTACGATCGGTGCGCCGACCTTCAGCGCGAGGTCCATGACCTTGCCGATCTTCTTCGCGTGTGCGCCGCTCAAGCTGCCGCCGAACACGGTGAAGTCCTGTGCGTAGACGAACACGTTGCGGCCGGCGATGAGACCATGGCCGGTGACCACGCCATCACCCAGGATCTTCTGCTTATCCATTCCGAAATCACTGGACCTGTGCGTAACGAAGCGGTCGATCTCCACGAACGTGCCGGGGTCGAGCAGGAAGTCGAGCCGCTCGCGGGCCGTGAGCTTTCCGCTCTCGTGCTGTTTCTCGATGCGGTCCGGCCCCCCCCCCACGAGGGCGAGTGCATTCATCTCGTCGAGGCGCGTGCCCGGCGGCGGCGTCGGCATGGACAATTTTCTATGACCCGGTCGCCGAGGCGGGAGGGTCGATGTAGTCGACGCGTTCCCCGCGGAACGTCCGCAATGTCGTGCGCCCCATCGTCCGCGCGACCACGTAGTCGGGTCCAAGCGGGACCTTTCCTCGCCCGGCCGGCGTGTCGCAGATGAATTTAGGCAGCGCGATGCCCGACAGCCTCCCTTGCAGCTGCTCCATCAACTCCACGCCACGCGCGATCGGCGTCCGGAGGTGCGCCGTGCCGCGCACCGGATCGGTCTGCAAGAGATAGTAGGGCCGCACGCGTGCGCGCACGAGACCACGAAAAAGCGCCTCGAGTGTGGACGAGTCGTCGTTGATGCCGCGCAGGAGGACGGTCTGGTTCATCACCGGAAAGCCACCGTCCGCGAGGCGGACGCAAGCCGCAATGGACTCGCTCGTCAGCTCCTTGGGATGATTGAAGTGCGTCATCACCCAGATTGGGTGGTGCGGACGCAGGGCGCGGACGAGCTCCGGCGTGATCCGCATCGGGAGCGTGACCGGCACGCGCGTGGCGAGACGTATCGTCTCCACGCTGGGAATGGCGCGCACCGCGGCAACGAGCCGCGTCAGACGCTCGGTCGCGACGGCGAGGGGGTCACCTCCGCTGACGATAACGTCTTTGACCTCTGGGTGTCGTTTCAACCAGTCGAGCGCTGGCGAGAGCGCGTCGAGCGAGACGGCGCCGTGACCCGCTCCGACGATCCGCGACCGAGTGCAGAAGCGACAGTAGACGGCGCAGCGATCGGTCGCGAGGAGGAGCACGCGGTCGGGGTAGCGCTGCACCAGGTGTGGAGCGACCTCGTGCGCGACCTCCCCGAGCGGGTCGGCGAGATCGCCGGGCACCTCGGCGGCTTCGAGCCCATCCGGCACACACTGCCGTCGAATGGGGCACGAGGCATCCTCTCGATCGATGAGCGAAAGATAATAAGGCGTTATCCCGAGCGGCAAGCCTTGGTGCTGGGCCCGCAGCGCGCCCGCCAGCTCGCTCGCCGTCAACGGCAGCGCACTCGCAAGATCTTCCACGGCGCTGACTGCGTGACGGATCTGCCACCGCCAGTCACGCCACTCCGGTGAGTCGCTCGCGAACCGTCCGACGGGCGTCGTGGCAGCCGTGCGCGCTTTCATCGGGGGGCCCTCCCTGCGTCCAGGCCAGGGACGTCGGCCTTCACCTCTGCGAGGGCTGCCTCGTCGATCTCGACGGGAAACTCGCTGCGAAGACTCTCGATGAACGCCGCTTGCGTGGAGCGCAGCTTTTCCTGCGCAAGCTTCACGCGGATCATTCGCTCCGTGTCCTCGAGCGTCCGTTCGTGCGCCGCAGTCTTGCCGGTCAGCTTCACGACGTAGAATTTCGACCCGGCAGGTACGACGCGCGGAAGGACGTCGCCGACCTCGGCCAGCTGAAACGCCGCCTCGCGCACGGGTTCCGGCACCCGCGGGTCGCTGCCCCGCGCATCGCCCACAGGACTCACGAAGCCGAGATCCCCCGCCAAGTCGACCGGCACATCGGCGCGAGCGAGGGGGTCGATCGATCGCGAGCGGACGAGCTCTCCCCACTGGCTCGGCGTGGCGTTCCTTGCTGCCGTGAGCGCGGACGCCGCCGCCGCTGCGGTGGCGCCGACGATCGCCGACACACGACGCCGTTCTGGGTCGCGAAAGTCGGCCCGATGCGCCTCGTAATAGGCGCGAACCTCGCCATCCGGAATTTCGTTGGGGGTAGGCACTCCCTCGGACACCTTCTTCAAGACGGCGTCGCGGAGGATCTCCCGAATCTCTTGCTGGGTGATCGTGTCCTTGTCGTAGCCCTTGTCGCGCGCTTCGTCGGCCAGAAGGAACACGTCGATCATCTCGCTGAGCAGCTCCTTGCGGCGCTCGGGCGCCTGGTAGCGCAGCCGGTCGAACTGATCCATGTGCTCGAGCGCCGCCACGTAATCACCGACCGTTATCGTGCGTTCGCCGACTCGCGCCAGCACCTGCGTGGCCTGCTCGGCGCTGAGGCCTTGCGGCAAAGGGCCTGCCTCTCCCTCGATGGCCGGTGATTTCTTGCATGCGCCGCACGCGAGCATCGTCATCGCAAGAGCGAGCGCGTGGTGCCGGACGTCGCGGCGCATCCGTGCCCGAATACTACGGGCCAGCGTAGTACGCCACCGCGTGGTAGACCGCTTCGAGCGATGGGCGAGGAGGTGCGCGACGACATGCGCGAGCGCCACGGCGAGCGCGAGGGCGCAGCATCCAAAGCGAGTACCGAGCGGCGGGGCCGGCCTCTCGTCGCGTCCGCGGGCCGCTGGGCGGCCG
>JALYHV010000102.1 GCA_030776205.1 Myxococcota bacterium
GCGCGCTCGAAGAGCAGGGCGGCGAGCAAGATCACGAGATAGGGGATGGAGAACGCAAAGACATTTCGTGCCCAGCGGCGTGCCTCGAAACGCGCCCCTGCCACGACGCCGCGAAGGGCGAGCGCGAGGAAGGCGGCGTCCAGCGAGCAGGCCACGAGGCCATACCGCCTGCCGGCCAGGCCAAACGGCAGGAAGAGGAGCGACGCCGCGCTGAGCAGCACCGTGTAGACCGCGACGGTGTGACGCGCCGCCCGCTCGCCATGCTGGACGCTGACCACCTGGAGGCCGGCCCGGGCATAGTCTTCTGCGCGGAAAATCGAAATCGCAGCGAAATGAGGCACTTGCCACAAGAAGAGGACGATGAAGAGGAGGGCTCCCCCGAGGCCGACTGCCCCCGTTGCCGTCGACCAGCCGAGCAGCGGCGGCATCGCGCCTGGGATTGCACCGACGAGGAGCGCCAGGTGCGTATGCCTCTTGAGCGGAGTGTAGATGGCGACGTAGCTGACGAGAGCGACCGCGCCGAGGACGCCGGTCGTGGCATTCACCAAAAAGAGCATCGGCGTAGAGACAGCCGCCAAGCCGAGCCCGAAGGCGAGCGCCAGATCGGGCGCCATACGCCCCGCGGGCAAGGGCCGATTGCGCGTGCGAGTCATACGCGCGTCGACGTCTCGCTCCCACCACATGTTCAACGCGTTTGCAGAGCCCACCAGGAGAGCCGTGCCGACGAGCGAAAGCCAGAGCACCCGGGCCGCGACGTGCCCGGGTGCAAGCCATATCCCGGCTGCCTCCGTCAGGAGCACGATCGAGGTGATACGGGGCTTCGTCAGCGTGACGAGGTCTCGTGCAAGCGCGAACGCGCTCGGACGAGGCGAAGCCGACGGGTGCGCGACGGCGCTCTGGCCGCCGACACGCTCGACTCCAACCAGGTCCATATTCGCCACGCCCGCAGTACCTCGCGCTCTAGAGGCCCGTTGGTGTAGGGCGAGGCTCCGACATTGGCAAGCGGGCGAGCCGAGCGGCCGCCAAAAAGCGCGAAAACCGTTGCAAATGCGTCTTTTCCGATCAGCGCGACCACATCCCGCGCTGGTCGGCGCAAGCGAGCGCGACCCACTGTGACGCCGCCACGACGCACAGCGCGCGCAGGGGTGCGTCGAAGGCCCCGCGCGAGACGAGCGCCAGCGCCATCGCCGCGACGATGGCCACGACCTCTCTCGGTTGAGCGGCCGCGACGAGTGCGAGGAGCATCGAGGCCGGAACGAGGAACGTGGCCATCGCCTCCAGCCCGTAGGGCGGCGGCATGCCCGGCGCGTCGGCGAGCGCCGTATGCAGCATGCACTGCCAGAACGCGGCGTTCGAATGAGCTCCGCGCGCGACGCCCCAGGTGAGCAGGAACGCGACGAGGAGCGCCACCGACGAGGCGAGCTGGCCCGCCAGGCGGCTCCGCGTGCCGAGCCAGGTCATGGCAACGAGCTGCCCGATCGCCTCCAGAAGGACGCCGCCGGTGGCCAACGCGCGGCTGACCGAGAAAAGGTGCATGCTCGCCCGTTCTCCCGCTGCGGTGGCGAGCTCCCAGGCACCGAGTCGAGCCATCGCAGCGAAGGCAAGCGCGAAGAGCAGCCCCGCTGCCGCGCGGGTGTGCGGCGTGCGCGCCGCTGTGTACGCGCCGGAGATTGCCGCCACTGCGGCGGCCGCGGCCACGAGCAGCGCCAGACCGGGGGGAAGGCGATCGCGAAGGCTGGGTGACGACAGCGCCACCACCGCGGCTCCGCTGCCGATGAGGCCAATGCGGGGGAGAACGCCGACCCCGCGCGTGCGTGCCAGCGCGACTGCGCCCCAAAGAACGAGTGACACCAACAGCGCCACCAAGAAGTACGACAGCACCGCCGCCGCTCGGCCAAGGGCCACGACTACGGATTCGCTGGCATTGCCCTGGGCACCAGGGGCCACGATGACGCCGAGGAATCCGGCCGCGACGGCGCTGTAAGCTGCCGTGCGAAGAAGCCATTGGACCGATAGCGACGGCGCCGACGGAGGTACTTGCGACCGTTGCCGCGGCGCTTCATGCGCGATATGCGGGGCATCCTGCCGCGCTGCTTCGGCCGTCGTCATGTTTCTCGTTCAGGGCAGCCTACCGCATCGCGCCCTGGCGGCGTCACGCTTCCGCGCGGCCGGACATCCTTACGCCCTCACGAAGGGACGGAGGCAGCGATCCCTCGCGCGCGTCATTGGGGCTCGACGGCGGGGCACCGTGTTCCCGGGTTGGGCCGTTCGGCGTCGGTTGGGACGGCGGCAGCAGCGGGTCTTCGTTCTTCGGCTCCGCGACGTTCAGAATGAAGGGGCGCGCGTTCATCGTGGAGCACGCGTACACCTCGTCGCGATGGAACTCCCAGTGAAGATAGACGTTGCCATCCGGTGAAACGATGGCCTTCGGCGCGGGCCCGAAGGGTTGCGCGCGGTCGATCGCGTCGAGCGCCGCGATATCGAACGCGGTGATCCCGCTGGTCTTGACCACGCCCATCTTCTTGAGGTGCCCCTCCCGGGTGAGCACGATCTCCAGCGACGTGACGAGGTGCTGGTCGTTCATGGGGTGGCGCGGTGGAAGCGAATCGAGCGAATCGAGGAACGAATCCGCAAAGATGGGGTGGATGCGGTTGTGCATGCCGTTTAGGTAAGAGGCGAACGGCACCCCAGCGGTGTTGAGCGCAGTTTGATTGCCCGGCTTTACACTCGAGACGTAGTTCTCGATCGCGCTCCGCCAACGGTCGAAATTGGACGCCGTCCACGCGCCCCGGTGCTCACTCTTGCGGCGCTCGCCGTCCGCTTCGCGCAGCTTGCGCAAGTTGTCCGAGCCCACGACCGCTGCCATCTGGCTCGAGCTCAGGTTGACGTTCATCGCTCCGGGGCGCGAAGGTTGTCCAAGCCCAGGCAGCGCCCAGAGCCTCCCCCCCGGTGTCGTCGGGTCGGCGACGCTGCCGGTAGACTGGGCCGTCGTGCCGGGCGCGCCGCCGGTGCGCAACGGATTGAAGGTCCACGTCCCATCGATGACGTTCTCGACATCGGGTGAGGCCGGAGTGGACCCCCCCGCGACGGGCTGCGGGGGTGCGCCGGGTCGCGGAGCGCTCGCCGGCGATGAGACACCGCTCTTTCCCGGGGACTGCGCCGAAGCGGGCTGAGGGGCAGCAGCGATGGGCTGCGCGGCAGCCCTCGGAATCTTGGGCTCCTGCACCACGTCTACGTCGGTGCCTTTCTCACCCGGTGCGCGGTTCTTCACGCCCTTGTGCTCCTCGCTCTCGGCGATGCGTGTCTTCTCGCTGTCGCCAGGCTGTGGCTCGCTCCCAGGGTGATTGCCGCCCGGCGTCGGATTTTCGTCGTCTCGGTCGTGCGACGTCTGCGTCGCAGCCGTCTCGTTTGCGACGTGATTCGCCTGGTCGGCGATGAACTTCGCCTCCGGGTTGTCCTGCTGATCGGGCCGTGAGTGCTGCCGGACGGCGATGCGGTGATCGCTCACCGGATCGGGCAGCGGTGGGGGTTTGTTCTCGTCCGTCTTCTCGACGACAAGGACGCGCTTCGGCTCGGGTTGCGGGGGCGTCGGCCGGGGTTTCTCGGTCGCGGTCGGTGCTGCAGGCGCCGGTGCCGTCTTGATTGCCTCCGGCTTGAGAGGTGGAGGCTCGTGCTTCTCGTTCTCGTCGTCGCTCAGGCCGCCGAGCGAGACCTCGAAGGTTTGATCGTCACGGTTCGCCAGGCTGCTGGCCGCGTGCGAGAGCTTTCGGAGCTCCGACTGGTCATCATGAATCTGCGCTATGACGACGCCGCCCGTGCCGAAGACGAAATGCGCGCAGACGGCAGCGCACAACCAAAGGGCAAGCGGGATGGTGACGTCGCGGGACCGCATTGGCTTTCAGGCGCCTGTTCCTTCTCGACGGGCACCGGTGTGACATCGGGGCCAGCTCGAAGTGTTCAAGGTATGGGTCGGAAGGCAAGCACGTCGAAGCGCAAACGCTACCACGCAGGCCCGTGCCGGCCAGCGGCCCAACCGCAGAATGATTGCGGAATATGGCCAATGGCCCGGCCTGGGAGAGGTGTGTTTCTTTTTGTTCCGTGGGTGGATCCGGTACGCCTTTTCGCGCCAGCGGTTCCGTGAGCCGGTGTCTTACTGCGCCGATGTAGCCGGCGGTCACCTCACCACAGTCTCCGCGCGGCGCAATTGCCGGCCCCGGAACGTCATGTTACCTCGCCACGAAGCGATGGATTTCGTCGAGGCCCGCAACCTCCCCGGGCATGTGGGCATCATCATGGATGGAAACGGCCGGTGGGCGCAGCTGCGGGGGCACTCGCGCGCGGTCGGTCATCGCGAAGGCGCATCGGCCGTGCGGCGCACCGTTCGCTCGGCGCGGCGTCTCGGTCTGAACGCGCTGACGCTTTACGCCTTCAGCGAACAGAACTGGGCCCGACCCGAGGACGAGGTCGACGCGCTGATGCAGCTGCTCCGCGAGTTCTTGCTGACGGAACGAGACGAGATCCTCGACAACGGCATTCGCCTGAACGCAGTCGGCAATCTCGGCAGGCTGCCCGCTCTCGTCCGCGCGGTGCTCGATCCGCTCCGTCGCGAGAGCGCCCGAAACGGCGCGATGACGCTCACGCTTGCGTTGTCGTACGGCGGTCGCGAAGAAATTGCCCTCGCCGCACGCGAGCTCGCCCAGGCGGTCGCTGCGGGCCGGCTCTGCCCTGACGACGTCACGACGGAGGCGCTCCGCGAGCGCATGCCGAGCCTGGCGGTGGGCGATCCCGATCTCGTGATCCGCACGGGCGGAGAGCGGCGCATCTCGAATTTTCTGCTGTACGGGCTCGCGTACGCCGAGCTTCATTTCGCGGAGGTGCTCTGGCCCGACTTTGGCGAGCGCGACCTCTTCGCCGCGATTGCGAGCTTTCAGCGCCGCGAGCGCCGGTTCGGGCTGGTAGGGGCGCCGTCGCTCGGCGAGGAGCGGGCGCAGGAGGCGCCGCCTTCGACACCGGCCCTGGGTTCGTCGGCGACGGCCAGCCCGTCCGCGTTTGCGCCGCCGGTGCAAATCACGCGTATCGCGATCTAGATGGCCGAGCCGCCGTCGAACCTCGCGCTTCGTCTCGCGACGGCCTTCGTCGGCCTGCCCATCGTCCTCGTCGTGTTGTACGTGGCGCCCCCGTGGGCGTTTTTCGTGCTCATCCTCGCGGCATCGCTGGTTGGCGTACGCGAGCTGTACGCCATGACCCACCCCGGAGATTCGGTCGCGCAGGGCGCCGGAGTCCTGCTTTCCGCTCTTGCGGCGACGGCCGTCTATTCATGGCCGGAAGACCCGCGCGTGCTCCTCACCGTCGTCGTCGGCGTCCCTGTCCTCGGTCCGCTCTTCACGCTGGTCCGTCTCGGGGCGATCGAGACCGCCGCGCTGCGTGCCTGTGCGTTCGGATTCGCGCCACTGTTCGTCGCCGTTCCCCTGACGCTCCTCGCAGTTCTTCGCAAGACGTGCGGCGCCGACGGTCCCGGTCTCGTGCTCCTCGCGCTCGGGCTCGGGTGGTTCACCGACACGGGAGCCTACTTTGCCGGCCGCTTCTTCGGTCGGCACAAGCTCTACGAGGCTGTCTCTCCCAAGAAGACCGTCGAGGGCGCCGTCGGCGGCTTGGTCGCGAGCATCGTGTGGGCGCTTCTCGGTTCTTTCGGCTTCTTGCGGGGAACCCTGCCCGTTGCGCACGCGCTGCCGCTGGCCTTAGCGGCGGGCGTACTCGGCCAGGCCGGCGATCTCGGTGAATCGCTGCTCAAGCGCTCGACGGGGTTCAAGGACTCGGGCGCCATCGTGCCAGGCCACGGCGGGATTCTCGATCGGGTCGACGCTGTGATCGTGACGGCTGTGGTCGTCTTCGTATACTGGACGTGGGCAGGCTCGACGTGAAACTCACTAGTTCGGTCCCGTCCCGCTTGCGCGACGCGCGACCGAAAGCCAGAACCGCGAAAATCAAATGGACAAACCCCCGAGCACCACTCCTCCGCCATCGAAACGCAGCGCTTCCACGGCGAAGGAGTACGACTTTTACAAGGTCATCCAGGAGTACCTGGAACGTGCCGCCAAGGTCGCCAAGATCGAGCCGTACGTTCAGACGATCCTGAGCCAGCCGAAGAACGAGATCATCGTCAACTTCCCGGTGCGCCTCGACAGCGGCGAGATTCGCCTGTTCAAGGGCTACCGCGTGCAACACAATAACCTCCTCGGCCCCTTCAAGGGCGGCATGCGGTACCACCCGCAGGTCTCGCTCGACGACGTGAAGGCGCTCGCCGCGATGATGACCTGGAAGTCGGCGCTCGTGCGCCTTCCGTTCGGAGGCGGCAAGGGCGGCATCAAGTTCGACCCGCACTCGGTCTCGCGTTCGGAGCTGCAACGCATCACGCGCCGTTTCACCCACGCGCTCGGTGAGAACATCGGCCCCGAGTACGACATCCCTGCGCCGGACGTCGGCACGAACAGCCAGATCATGGCGTGGATGATGGACACGTTCTCGAACATGGTCGGGTCGGCCCAGAAGCAGATGGTCAAGGGCGTCGTGACGGGAAAGCCGGTCGCCAGCGGCGGCACGCTCGGTCGGCAGAAGGCGACAGGGCAGGGGCTGGTGTTTTGCCTGCTCGAATGGGCCAAGGAGCGAGGCTTCGCTCTCGAGGGGTCGACTATGTCGGTGCAGGGCTTCGGCAACGTCGGCTCGAACACCGCCGTGATCCTCGCGAAGCTCGGCGTGTCGACGGTCGCCGTCGGAGACCACACTGGGTACATGTACAACCCGGAAGGCTTCAACGCGCACAAGCTGCAGGATTACGTCGAGGCACACGGAACCATCGCCGGTTACCCGGGCGGCAAGCCCATCACGCGCGAAGAGTTCTTCGCCACCAAGGCGGACATCTTTGCCCCATGCGCTCTCGAGAACCAGGTGGGCGAAGCGGAAGCCAAATCACTCGACGTGAAGCTGGTCGCGGAGGGCGCCAACGGCCCGTGCAATCCGGCGGGTGAGCGCGTTCTCCTCGAGAAGGGCATCGACATTCTGCCCGACGTGCTCGTCAATTCCGGTGGAGTGACGGTCAGCTACTACGAGTGGGTCCAAAATAAGCGGTCCGAGAGCTGGACCGAAGAAGAGGTCGATGCCCGCCTCGAGGTCGCCATGAAGCGCGCGTACCACGAGGTGAGCGAGTTTGCGCGACAGCGCAAGTGCGACATGCGCATCGCCGCATACGCCATCGCCCTCCAGCGCATCGAGGCGGTCTACAAGGAGCGTGAGATCTTTCCGTAGCGCCGCGTGACCATCGGTTCCGTGGCCGAAACCTAGAATGCTCCGCCCCAGGCGACGCCGTACGCCGGCGTGGAGCCTCCACGGGTTGGGCTCATCGCGATGACGCCAAGAGACGGCGAGCCAGGGAGTCGCGCTCGCGACGACGCGGTCGTGAGGTTGCGCGTCAGCCACCAGGTCGCGATGCCCCCTGCCACGCTGCCGCCGATCGCGGCGGAGAGCCAGGCTCGGGTGTTCGGTTTCGTTTGGTTTTCGAAGATGAGCGGGCTCGCCGCGGCGGCCCCGAGTAGCGCCCCGCCACCAGCGCCCACGTCGATGAGAAGCACGCGCGAGGGCGACACCGTCGCCTGGGTCGCGAGGATGCCCGCGGCGAGCGTGCCGATCGCCGTGCCGTAGCCCATCCCGGTGTGGGGCGTCACGTTGGTGGTCGTCCCTCGGTACAGGAGCTCGCTCGCGCCGCCGACCAACAGCCCGAGCGCGCCTCCAGAGTGCGCGATCATCGCGTCGCCTTCGTCCATCGTGGTTCGCGTCAGCGCAAACGTTGCGAGACTGAGGCCCACCAGCCCGCCGCCTACCCCCCAGGCGTAGCGGTCGTCGAGCGGCTGGACATCGTGGCCGGCGGCGATGAGAAACGCGGACGCAGCGGACCACCAGCCGCCCGCGGCGAGAAACCACGCGTCCCCGGCCGACACGTCCCACTCGTCGGCGACGAGGAGCGCGCCGCCAATGCCCATCCCCGTGCCGAGCGCGAGGAGTGGATAGAGCACGCGCGGATCGCTCGAGCCGCTTGCCCTTTGGACGCTGAAGGCCGTGAACGCCCCGTACAGGGCGGCGTTCACGGCGAGGACCGCGCGGCCAGGCGAGCGCAGCGGGCTCATGATGCCCTGCGATGTTCCCTGGGCGGCGCGCTCGTGATCCTGCTCCGTTGCCGCCAACGCGGCGGCCGGCGGGGAGAGCATGTCGCGCAACATCACGAGGCCGCGCACGCTGACCGAATCGCTCGGGACGGTGTCGACGCGGACGCGCAGCTCGCGGCCGCGGGGGGGAACGGCGACGATTCGAACGACGTATTGCCCACCGCCGACGCTCTCGACGCGGGGGCTGACGACCCACGTCCCGCTTTCCGGGGCATCGCCCGCCGCGGAGCGGCTCGCTCGCTCGAGCAGGTCCTCGTCGCGCTTATGCCCGGACGCAGGTCCCGGGTCGGCTAGGTACAAAGTAAAGCCGAGATCCTGAACGGCGTCGCGCAGCGTCGCGTCGAGCTCCTGGGCGCGTTCGAAGAGGTCCTTGTCGGCGGCGGCCGGCTTGTGGAGCGGCCCAGCGGCTGGAGCGTCTCCGGCGGGCGTGAGCGTCGGCCAGATGACGACGGGCGGCTTGGCGTCGGCGCGGGCCCGCACCGATGCGACCAGCGATGCGAGCAGGGCCAAAACGCTGAGCAGACGCTTCAAGGGCAACGAACTATCACCCTGCCCATCGCCGACTGTCGACCCAAAACATCGGACGCCCTGTCCACGGCCTTCGCGCCTTGCTCTGCGCGAACCGATCACGGGAGCTCTTCGCGTGTCTGCTCGCGTGTCTGCTCGCGCGTCTGCTGAAGTGCCTCGAGCGGCAGCTCGCTCCACGCGCGCTCCGCGTCGGCGAGGGTCGCGCCCAGCTCCTCGCGCTGCGGCGGCTCGACCCCTGAGTCGTCGAGCTCGGCCAATCGCAGCGCGGCCACGGCGCATGCCGCGCGTGCGAGCCGGCGCGTCGTCACGTGCTGCGTCGCCCGGAGTGCCTGTGAGGGCCCCGCGTCCCGGTCGCGGTCGAGCAGGATCGTCGCAAGCGTCCTCGCGGATTTGGCGATTCCGCTGCAGGCGGCCACCGCCGCGCGAACGGCGCGAAGGGCCGGCCGCTCCTGCCTGGCATGCACCATCATCCCTGTGCCGATGCGCAACCAGCCCTCCGCGTCCGGCCTCGCCGCGACGCCGCCGTCCAGGCCGCTGGCTGCCGCGTCCTGTGGCAGCCAGGCATAGGCCGTCCCGCTCGAGACCTCGGCGCGCGCTTCCTTCGAGCGCACTTCGATAACCAGCTTCGCGGCGCCAAAGCGAACCACGCCGAGAGGCGTGACCACCCATTCCTCGGCTCCCGGCGATTCCCCGGAGCCCGCGGTGCTTTCGAAGACACCGCGCGAGACCCAGGACTCCTCCCGCCCCCCAACGCACGAGCGGGCCCGTGCAGCCCCCCTAAACGCCACCTCGCGGCCGCCTCCAGGATCCCGAGCCACGAGGCGCGCGCCCGCAGCGAGGCTCACCCAGCCTTCGCCCGGGATCGCAGAGCCCGCCGCGAGCGTCGCCGGCGCATCTGCGTCCGCCGCGCGCTCATCCTTTCCAGCGCGGAGGGCGATCACCTCGCCGTCCACGGCGACGGCACGGCACGACGAAGGGAAACGGCTCGAGCCAGGGTCGCGCGTCGGAGACACGACCGCCGCAGCCGGGGACGTCTCGGTGCGACCCGTGTCGCTGACCGCCGCCGCCTCCTCCTGAGCGACCGGTTTTGGCTCCGGTTCGCACGCCCCACAGGCGGCGGTCAGGCACAGCGCGGCGAGCGAAAAGACCTCGATCAGCGTCCGCGCGGACCTCATCGCGAGAGGCTCGCCGGCGGCGTGGGGACGTCGTCGGGATCGGCCTGGAAGATGTCAGTCGTAACGTCTTCCGCCGCGAGCTCGCGCCGCGCGTCGTGCAGCTCGCTCGAGGTCTCGTCGAGCCGATCGGCGAGCACTCCGAGGAACTGCCAAAGCATCTTCACCGCAATCTCGTGCTCCTTCCGGAGGATTTCGAAGAAGTCGGCTCGCCGGATCACGATGAGCTCGGCGGCCCCCACGGCGAACACGCTCGCCGAGCGAGGAACGCTTCGAATCAGCGCCATTTCGCCCACGTGCTCGCCCTGTCCAAAATGGGTGAGCACCTGGTCACCACGCGAGACGCGCACCCGGCCGTCGAGCACGATGAACAGCTCGTCGCCCTCGTCGCCCTCACGCATCACCGCGTCGTCGTGCTGGTACTCGCGCACCTCGACGGCTTGCATGACGCGGAGGAGCTCGCGTTCGGTGAGCTTGGAGAAGAGCTGCATGTTGCCGAGGACGTCGCGCTTGAGCGCGAGACGCTTGGCCCGTTCCGCGTCGACCGCGCCGTCTGCGCCCACCTTGACGACCACTGCCGTGATGTTGTCCTTGCCGCCGCGCTCCTTCGCGAGCGCGATGAGGGCACGAACGCTGGCTTCGCCCTCCAGCGCAAGCGGCTGGTCCAGCTCCTCCGGCCCTGCGAGGTACCCGTGAAGCCCATCGCTCGCCAGGACGAAGACGTCCCCGGCGGTGACGTCGATGACAAGCGTGTCCACCTCCACACGCTCGTACACGCCGACGGCCCTCGTGATCGCCCTCTTTTGCTGCACCCTCTCGATCTGCTCGGGCGTAAGCCGCGCCCGCTTGATGAGCTCGTTTTCAACGGTGTGATCCTCCGTGACCTGCTGCACCCTCCCGCTCCGCGCCAGATAGATCCGGCTGTCCCCCACGTGAGCGATGAAGGCCTGGTGGCCGAGCACCAAGAGCGCGCTCAACGTCGTGCCCATCCCCCTCTTGGCGGCATCGATCGTGGCCTCCTCGTGGATCTTCGAGCAGGCGCGCTGCACGGCGTGCTCCAGGAGGGCCACGATGTCCTTACGGGTGACCTTTTTCGCGCCCGTCGCGTCGGCGAGGTAATCGGCAAGGAGCTCCTTTTCCCGTTTTATCTCCTCGTGGACGGTGCGCACCGCCATGGCGCTCGCGACCTCGCCCGCCGCGTGTCCGCCCATGCCGTCGGCTACGAGAAAGAGAGACAGCTTCTTGTCGACGAGGAAGTTGTCCTCGTTGTGCTCTCGCGCGAGGCCGACGTCCGTCGCGGCATAGAAACGGAGCGAATCACTCGGTCCCATTCGAGAGTCGCATGATGCCACGCGAGCGCGGTCCACGGGAATGGCGCTCACGAGCCCACTCCTCGCCACAACCCCGGCGAGCCTCAAAAAGCCGCCGGGCTCTCAGCTTTCGTCCTCGGGCTCGGTCCTCTCGCCTCGAAGGCCGAGCGCACGCGCTTTCTTGTAAAGGTGACTGCGCTCGAGATCGAGCGCGCGGGCAGTGGCCGCCATCTGTCCGCCGTGGTGCGTCAGCGCCTCTTGCAAGACGGCGCGCTCGGCCTCTTCGACGAGGACGCGGAAGGGAATGCCCGGTCGATAGAGGCCCGTCGTCTTGATCGGGGTTGCACCCGGTAGGCAGTTCTTGACGTCGTCGCCCCGGATGTCGTCGTCCGGCGTCAAAATGACGAGGCGCTCGATGACGTTCTTGAGCTCGCGGACATTTCCAGGCCACGAATAGGCAGCCAGCACCGCGATCGCGTCGGTCTCCAGGCGAACGTCGCGGCGGTCGTTCGACCGGGCGGCCAGCTCGAGGAAATGGGTGGCGAGGAGGGCGATGTCCTCGCGACGTGCGCGCAGAGGAGGGATGGCGAGGGGCAAGACGTTCAGGCGATCGTAGAGGTCGGGTCGAAAGGCTCCGGCTTCGCAGGCGGCGAGCAGGTCGCGGTTGGTGGCGGCCACCACCCGCACGTCGACCGCTATCGTCTCGCTGCCGCCCACGCGCTCGATCTCGCGCTCCTGAAGGACGCGCAGGAGCTTGGCCTGCATGGCGAGCGGCATGTCCCCGACCTCATCGAGAAAGAGCGTGCCCCCCGACGCGCGCTCGAACTTGCCGCGCCGCTGCTTCGTCGCCCCCGTGAACGCCCCCACCTCGTGGCCGAAGAGCTCCGACTCGATGAGCTCCGACGGCAGCGCGGCGCAATTCAACTTCTCGAGAGGTCCTTTGGCCCGCGGGCTCAGGGTGTGAATCGCGCGGGCGACCAGCTCCTTCCCGGTGCCGCGCTCGCCGCTGACGAGGACGCTTGCGGCGCTCTTGGCCGCGCGCGCGATCTGCTCGAGCAGCTTCTTCATGATGGGGCCGTTGCCGATGAGGTCCCCCGTGGTGCCGGCCGCACGTCGAAGGTCGCGCGCCTCTGCTTCCGCGCGGGTAAGCCGCAGTGCCGTGTCTATCGCGATGAGCAGCGAGTCGGTGTTGAGCGGCTTCTCAAGGAAGTTCAGCGCGCCGAGGCGTACCGCGCGGACGGCCGTGTCGATGGTCGCGTGTCCGCTCATCATAATGACGGGAGTCTCGCTCTTCGAGGCACGCATCCGCTGCAAGACCTCGACACCGTCGCCATCCGGCAGCATCACGTCGAAGAGACATAGATCGTAGGTCCGCTTCTTGAGCTTTTCCTCCGCGACCTTGACGCCCCCCGCCACATCCACACCGTAGCCCTCCAACGAGAGCGCCTTCTGCAGGGTGGTGAGGATCGAAGGCTCATCGTCGACGACCAGCAGGTGGGCACGCGCCATCGCGTCAGTGTAGGCGAGGCCGCCACTGCCGGCCGGTCGACACGATGGCGTCGCGGTCGTCACGCGCGTCACCATCGACGGTGTCCGCATCCGTACGCACGGCTCGCCGAAGTCCCGCTGGCGTGTAGACTCGACGCGACGATGACGTCACCGGTCCGCCCGCACGCGCCGCTGCACCGGACGACGTCGATGGCGGTCATCCTCGTCGCGTTGCCATGGCTGGTCGGCTGCGGGGCACATGGCGGTGTGCGCTCGCCCGCTGCGCACGCTGGTCACGGGACGCCCGCGTCCGCCGCGTCCGCGGACGTCAGCGACGATGCATTCGCCTCCGCCGTCCGCGACCTCCTGGTCAGTGAGCCGCGAACGGCCGAACGGACCGTCAGGTTGAGCGCCGTGCAGTCGCGGCAGATGGCGCGCGCGGCGCAGCGTTTCCGGGCAGGAGCCTCGGACCGCGGTCTCGCGGCGATCTCCGGCGCGCTTTATCTCGTCCGCGTAAGCGATCCGGCGCAATTGGCGCTGGGACCACGCGCACTCGACGCCTTGAAAGCGGCGGCTCGCGAGCTGTCGGCCAAAGGCGATGAGGGCAGAGCGCGCGCCCTCTACGCCCTGCTCTTGCCGATGAGCCCTGAGCCGGCACGTGCCGAGATCCGGAGACACCTTGCGTCGCTCGACGCGTGGACCCGGGACACCGTCGCCTCCGGCGGACCTGTCGCGAGCGCGGGAGCGCTAGAGCGGGTGACGGTTCATAGGCGGCTGCTCGAGCCCACCGCAGCGGCCCTGTCCGACGCGGCGAGCGCCACCGTGGAGTGGATGGCTCGCGCCGTCACGCTCCGGGACAAGTTCCGCAAGTCGAGGGTGCAGCCACCGCGCGAAGAGGGTGCCGAGGCGTGGCGCGCGCTCGAGACCGGCCCCGCCGTCCTCGCGTCGCTCTACCTGCGCGACGGCGACGTCGCGGGTGCCTCGGCGGCCGTCGACCGGGCGCAAGTGCGCGACCTTCTCTCGTCGGAGCGGCCGCAGCTCGCTGCTGCGCTCGCCGCGGCGGCGCAGGAGCTGAGCGTCGAGCATTGCATCGATCTGCTGCGGCAGCTTCGTCCGCTCGCAGGTCGCGACGCGGCGTCTCAACCGCAGGAGGGCGAGTACGGCGAGGATCGAGACATGTTCGGCGCGGCCGCCTTTGGCGTGGCCAGTGAGTGTTACCGTCTCGACCCCACCGTGCCGGAGGTCGCGCTCACAGTGGGTGTCGCCCTCGAGGAGCTCGGCATGGCGGAGGCCACCCCGGCAGTCCTTGTCGAAGCGGTGAGGGCTCACCCGGAAGCGCGCGTCGTCAGCGATGCGCTCGCGCTCTCGCTCGATGCCATCGCCAGCGAGGCAGACGCCGGAGACGCCGCCGCTGCGCGCCGTGCCTTCGCGTCGTCGCTGCCACTCCTGGCGACCGCCTCGGTGAGGGCGCTCGCCGGCAAGGTGCACCCGAGCGCAGCTCGCGTTCGTGCGGCGGTGGGAGAGATCGAGCTGCGCGAGGGCCGCATCGACGAAGCGCGCGTCCTCCTCAAGGAGTCCGCGGCGGAGGAGAGCTCGGGGGCCGTGCTTCTTTCGCTCGCCCGCATCGACTGGCGCGACGGAAAAATGCCGGCGGCCATCGAGGATCTGCGGCAGGCGCTCGCAGCGACAGATGCCGCGCACGACGGCGCGCTGCGGGGGGAAATCCTGCTGACCATGAGTGACGTCACGCGCGACAAGGGCGACGTCGCTGCCGCGCGGCCGCCGCTGACCGATGCGCTCAAGGAGCTCGTGCGCTCGCGTAGCGCGGCCGGTGAAGGCGCCCGCGCGCGGATCGAGCGCGTCCTCGCGCGGGTTCTCGACCGATTCGGAGCAGCGCAGCCGGCGCAGCGGGCGCTCGAGCGGGCCTACGCGGCGGCACCTGGTGACAAACACCAAGTCACGCAGACCGTGGAGCTCGTCATCGGACGGGCGTTCGTTCGCGGTGACCTCGCGGGCGCCCGGGACGGTCTGCAGCGCGCGCTCGCCGCCGACCTCGACGGCGACGATCTGATTTATTTCGCTGTGTGGGTGCGCCTCCTCGAGCGGCAGCTCCACGCCCCGACGGACGGCACCGCCGACCGCGTCTTCGCCTCGACGACGGACGACGGCCGGTGGGTGGGCAACCTGGCCCGCTTCGGGGAGGGAAAGCTCAAGGGGGAAGACCTCATCGCGCGCGCCGCGACCCCGATCCAGAAGTGCGAAGCGCTCTTCTACGCCGCTGTGGACCGCCGAGTCGCTGGTGACACGAAGGGAGGCAACGACCTGCTGCGCCAGGTCGTGGCGGGAACGGGCTTGGAACTAAGCGAGGTTGCCCTCGCGAGGGACATGCTCGACGGCAGCAAATCGCAGCTCGGCGGCCCGCTGCCGGCGGACGTCTCGGTTCCGTGAGACGGCCAGGGTGGGCGTGACGGAGCTCGGTCCGATCCGGAGCGCCATCGATTGGGGCGAGCTGGCGCCCCTCCGACTTCGCGCCAGATCGGCTGCCGAGGGCGTGTACGCCGGCGCGCATCGCAGCGCGCGTCGCGGCGCAGGTGTGGAGTTCGGCGGCTACCGGGCATATGTGCCGGGCGACGACCTCAGGTGGCTCGATCGGCGATCGCTACTGCGACACGATCGGCTGCTCGTACGGCAATTCGAGACCGACACGGACCGCTCGCTGTGCCTGCTCGTAGACGCGTCGGCGTCGATGGGCTTCCGGGGGCCCCGCGCGCCGGGAGCGAAGCTCGCCTTCGCCGCCGTGATCGCCGCGGCGCTCTCCCGGCTCGCGCTGCTCAACGGGGACCCCGTGAGCCTTGCCTTCCTCGGCAGCCGCGGACGCACCGCGACGGTCGCACGCTCGGGAGGACGGGAGCAATTCGAGCGCATCGTCGCCGCGCTCGAAGCCGCGAACGCGGATGGTGACGCGACGACCGACTCAGGGATGACGGATCGCGCGCTCCAGTCGCTCACGCGCGACGCACGACGCGGCGCCATCATCGTGTTCTTGAGCGATCTGCTCGATCTGCCGGGCGACGCGGTGAGCCGCGTCACGGCGCTCGCGGCGAGCGGGCGCGTGCTGGCAGTGGTCCAGACGCTGGATCCCGCTGAGGTCGAGTTTCCTTACCGCGGGACCGTGAGGCTGCGCGCGCTCGAAGGAGGAGCGGTGGTCGAGACCGACGCCGACCTGATGCGCGACAAGTACCTCGCCGCGCTCGCGCAGCTCACCGGGCAGTGGCGGGAGGCGGTGGCGCGACGAGGCGGTCGATTCGTGGGCGCCGTCACCACCGACGACCTCGTGCGGGTCGTCCGGCTTGTCGTCGAGAGCGTGCGCCAAGCGGCCACGGGTTCCTAGCGCTTCCTAGCGCGACGCGCCTGCATCCGGGCGCCGAGCAGCACGAGCGCCGCCCCCGCGCACGTCCCGACGATCAGGGGAAGCGCCCATCCGCTCGCCTGCGGCGCAAGAGGGGGACTCCCGGCGGGGTTCTGGGCCTGCACGCGCATGGCGTACGGTAGCGGCCACACGGCGTTCGTGGGTTGGCTCATCGGCACCCCCACCGCGCGGGGCGCCGCCTGGGCTTCTGACGGCAGAAGGGTCGCGCTTGGAGGCAGCGAGGGTGCGTCCCGCGTCGACACAGGCGAAGCGGCCGATGTACCCGTGAGCCCGGCGTCGCTGCTCGATTCCGAGCTGTCGTCCGACGCGGCGGGTGCGGACGTCGTCGCGCTCATCGGGTTCGTCGCGCCGGTCCGTCCGCCCTCGCCCAAAGACGAGTCGGTAGAGCTGGTCGCCGTATCGGCCGGCGCCGGCGCCGCCGTCGGCCCCTCCGTGGTGCCGAACGCCCCCGCCCCTTCGCTCGGGTCCACTGTCTGCACCCAGCTCGTCGGCGCAGCCGGCACGGGCGCGCGCCCGGTTGCTTGCCCGACTTGGGCGTGGGCGGCCGCACTAGCCGCCGCGAGCGCGAGGAACGCCGCGCCGAAGAGAATTCCTGGCCGTGTGGAGCACATTCCTTTCGTCGGAATTGCAAGCGTCGGGCCGCCCCGGCCGGGCTCTCTTCGTGCTACCCGTGCGGCGTGACCTTCCTCAGCGCCTTTGCGCTAGCGGTCGCGCTGCTGGTTGCCGCGCCGTACGTTGCGCACCGCCTCCGGCGTCGACGCGCCGAAGAGCAGACCTTCCCCCCGGCGCGCCTGGTCGAGCCTGCCCCTCCGAAGGCACGACGCCGCTCCCGCCTCGAGGACCGCACGCTCCTCGCAACGCGCGCGGCGGCCGTGCTGGGGTTGGCAGTGCTGGGCGCGACGCCCTTCGTGCAGTGCTCGCGCCTTACGCTGCAGCGCCCGGGCGGCGCTTCGGTGGCGATGGCTCTCGTGATTGACGATTCCATGAGCATGCGTGCGCTCGCCGATGGTCAGTCGCGCTTTGCAAGGGCGCGCGAAGCGGCTCGTGAGCTCCTGTCGTCCGCGCGAGACGGAGACGCGGTGGCGATCGTGCTGGCGGGTGCTCCCGCGCGCATTGCGCTGGCGGCGACCACGGACCTGCGAGCGGCGCGCGATGCGCTTGGGGCGCTGGCGGAGAGCGACCGGGCAACCGATCTCGACGGCGCCGTTTCGCTGGCGGGAGGTCTGGTGTCGTCGCTTCCGCAGGTGGACCGCCGCGTGGTCCTGCTGAGTGACCTGGCAGATGGACATCCGGAGGCGCCCCCGTTGGGCGAGGCGCTGGGCGTTCCGATCTGGGTCGCCCTGCCCGAGCTCCGCGCGACGGCCACCGATTGTGCCGTCGTGCGAGCCGACAGCAGCGGAGCGCGCGTTCGCGTCGAGGTCGCCTGCGGACCGGGAGCGAGCGCGCTC
>JALYHV010000103.1 GCA_030776205.1 Myxococcota bacterium
GGGGGGGGGGGGGGGGGGGGGGGGGGGGGGGGGGGGGGGGGGGGGGGGGGGGGCCCACGGCCACCGTTGAGAGCCGCTCGCGCGGGCTTGCTAATTCTGGAATCGTCGCAGACGACGCGACCTGAAACAGGAGAGGGACGAATGGGGCGTTGGTCGGCTTCGGAGTGGGCGCCGGCGGCAGTATTCGGTGCCGTATGCGCGCTCGCGGGCGTCGGGTGCATCGCCGAACAGAGCTCGGCGTCTTCCTCCGCCGGTTCGGCGGGGTCCGTCGCAAACGCCGCGGCCCCGCAGGGGAGCGGCGTTCAGCCCATGCTGGTGGACGTGGATCCCGATAGGACAATGAGCGCCGTCCCAGGTCAGGGCGTTGGCGTCTTCACGGAGTACGCGACTGGCGGGCATTGGCACGTCTGGTGGATCTGCGACAGCAGCACGACGCAGCTGTCGTGTGATTTCGACGTGATCGCCTCTGTCGACAGCGGCGCGATCACCGGCGTCTCCGGCGAGGCCATCGCGGCGAGCGATCGGTTGTCGCAGGAGACTCCGCAGCGTGTCGAGGCGGTGACGACGACAACGGTCGGAAGGTCCGGCATCTGGTTCGACACCGACCCCAACGCGATCGTTACCCTCGATGCGCGCCTCAACGGAGCGGAGGACGGAAAATTCCTCTTCTTCGTACAAGGTGGCGCGATCAACGGAAGCTATTCGGGCACGCTGACGAACCCCCTGATGTTCGAAGCCGGCCCCACCGCGGCGCATTGAGACCTCCCGGCGGGCTTACCGCGGTCATCGGGCTGGGCGCCAACCTGGGCGACCGTGTCGCGACCTTCGAGAAGGCTCTGCGCGAAATCGCGCTTGTCGCGTTCATCGAGAAGGTCTCGCGCTGCTACGCGTCAGCGCCGATGGGGGGCCCGCTCCAGCCGGAGTTCTTGAACGCCGCAGCGCTGGTCCGTTTCGAGGGCTCGGCGCCCGCGTTGCTCGACGCGGTGCTCGCGATCGAAGCGCGCCTCGGTCGAGCGCGCCGCGAGCGATGGGGTCCACGCGTCATCGATCTCGATCTGCTCTGGGCGGAGGGGCTGGTCGTCGATACCGATCGCCTGCGCTTGCCGCATCCTCGGCTCGCGGACCGAGCTTTCGCTCTCCTCCCCATGCTCGAGCTCGTCCCCGGCGCGTGCGACCCTCGGACCGGCCGGCCGTACGTCGCCCCTGCGGGCGACGTGCGCCTGGAACCCGACGGGACGAAGGTGCTCGAGCGGTCCTTCGGGCGAGGCGCCTAGGGATTCCGGCACGCGCAGCGTGATCCGTCATGCCGTTGCCGCGCCACCCGTGTTCCTAGGGGGCCGCGCGCGCGCGCAGTCGCTGCGCAATCTTGATGACCGAGTCGTCGGCCATCATCACGCTCTTGTCGCCTGTCTTCTGGTCGGCGGCGACGGTCTTCTCGAGCGCCTCCGCCGTCGCGACGTCTCCCGCAGGCGTGAGCTCGTCGATGGCCTCGACCAACGCGAGCCTCGCGCTCGCTTCCTTGACCTTGTCCACGCGTCGGAGGAGCTCCGAACGCGTCGCCGCTGCCGCTGGTTTGCCGTAGACTACCGCCATCCACGAGGCCTTCACGGCGCGCAGGTTGGCGGTCGTCGGCGTCGTGGGAATCGGCTCGTCGAGCACACCCACGTAACACGTGGCGTTCGTCCCGCATTTGTCGACCACGCCCGCGGCAAAGTCGAACATCTGCCGGCTGGCTTGAAATACGTCCGGCGGAAGGTCCGCTTTCACCTTTTGTAACGTCTTGTCCACGTCCGCCTTTTTGTTCGGCGGCATGAGCTTGAGTGCAGCCTCGATCGTCAGCAGCTTGCTCGCGGCGTCCGGGGCCTTGGCCGTCTCCTTGATGAGCCAGTCCGTGAGGTTCGCGTCGTACAGGTTCGCAGACGCTTGGGCGAGGGCCGCACGCGGCTTGAGGGCGCCGAAGAGCTCGACCGAAGCATTCCAGGGGATCTTGTTGTAGGCGGCGAGGAACGCGGGCTCAACGCGAGGATCTTCCGGAAACTGCACGAGCGCCTGGGCAAAGGCTGTCCTCGTCGTGTCGGTGTCGGCGCTGGGGAGCGCGTTGAGGAGCGCGTCGCGACCGGCCGGGCGCGAAAGGAGCGCGAGCGTGTCGGCGACGATCGCGAGGTGGGCCTTGTCCTTGAAAGCCTCGCCCGCTTTCACGTAGTCGGGATCCTGGCCGTTCAGGGCTTTGATGAGCTCCGGCTCCGCGTCTTTTGCCATTTTGAGGAGCGAAGAGCGCGTCGTGGCGTTGAGGTCGATTTTTGCGGGCGTAAGAAGCACGAGCACGAGGGGCTTGACCGCCTTGGTGTAACGAAGCTCGCTGATGACCTGGATCGACGTGAGCTGCCACCAATTGACCTGGTCCTTGATCGAATCCACGTTATCCGTGCTGACCGGGGCCTTCAGCTTCTCGATTGCCTTGTCGCCGTAGCTCGCATCATGCACAGCGAGGACCGCGTCGTGCACTGCGTGGTACAGCCGCTCGCTCGTCGTCTTCGAGAGGCGGAACTGCGAAAAGAGGTTCCACAGCTCGTCGATGACGTTCTGGTCGAGCTTCACGCTCGCCTTGGCCATTGCGTTGATCGACTCGCAGGCGACGCGCGCCTCGTTGTCCGTTTTGCCCATCTCGAAGTCCTTCAGCGCCTTCGCGAGAGCGGGCTGTGTGCGCGGGTCGTGCGTCTCGGCCAGGAACTTCATGAGGTCGACGCGCGTCTTCTCGTCGATGCCGCCGGCTGTGTACTGCTTGGTGAGCGGATCGATGATGACGTCGAGCAGCGACTTCACCTCGGGGGCATTCGCGTTGTTGTTCGCACGCGTCATGTCGTCGTCGTAAAATTGCGCCAGACGCTTCATCGCGTTGGCGCGTTGCGCCGGATCGTCGAGGCGCTTGACCCACGTTTTGGGATCGTTCTCGTCGTCGCACGCGACCATCGCCGCGCCGAGGAGCGCGACGGGTGCAGCGATGCTGGCGGTGGCCGACAGCAGACGGAGCGTGCAGCAGAGCGTACGCGCGGTCTTCATCACGGTGTTCTCCCGACGTTGTTGGCGACGCGTCGCATCGCACCGCGGACGACTGCCCGACGGCGGCGCAACCCGGCGATGCGACGGTACAGGGGGCGCGACTCGAGTGTCAAACATCCGCATTTCGAGGGCGCCCGGTTAGCCAATGATCATGGCCTCGCTGAGAAGCTTGCCTTCCGCGAAACGTCGCAAGCCCCATCGTTCGAACATGGGGATCGTGGATCCGTCGGCGATGAGCTCGGCCAAGAGCTTGCCGATTACGGGGGCCATCATGAACCCGTGGCCCATGAAGCCGCTCGCCTGGTAAAAGTGATCGATGTCGTCTACAGGCCCCACGATGGGGTTCGCGTCGGGGGTGAGATCGTAGCAGCCCGCCCACTGGCGGAGCACTTTGACGCGAGCGAGCACCGGGCAGGCGCGTACGAGCGAGCTCGCGTACTTTCCCAAGAACGCGTGGGAGCTTTGCTGATCGAGCCCGGGTGGGACGTACTCGTTGCCGATGCCGCCCACTAACTCGCCCCGGGTCGACTGTGAAAAGTACAGGCCATCGGTCAGGTCCGCGACCAACGGTTTTAGCCAGGGCTTGAGCGGCTCGCTCGAGCAAATCTCGTGGCGGTGGGGCTTATTGGGGAGATCCACACCCACGAGCCGCGCCACCAAGGGTGACCACGCGCCGGCGGCGTTGACCACCTTGTTCGTGCGCAGCGTCATCGTCGCGTCGTTCGGCGTGCCGCCGGGAGGCCCACACCGACGTATGCGCACCCCCTCGATGCGCCGGCCACTCGTCTCGATGCCGACCAACTGGTGCCAGGGTGCAACGTCGACGCCGAGTTTGCGCGCTGCTTGCGCGTACCCCCAGACGAACGGCCACGGGAAAACGACCCCGTCTCCCGGGTTGTAGGCCGCCACCTCGATGCCTGATGGGTCGAGCTCGGGCACGATGCTCCGCGCTTCGGCCGCGCTCAAAAGGCGGGTGGGCAGGCCGCAGTCGTTCTGAAGGGCAACGCTTTTCTCCAGGCTCTCGCGGATTGCCTTCGTCCGTCCGAGGAAAAGATAACCGCCCTGACGGAACCACACGTTGATCTTCATTTTGCGCGCGAAGTCCCTGCACATCCGCAGGCTCTCCAGCAT
>JALYHV010000104.1 GCA_030776205.1 Myxococcota bacterium
TTCGAGAACTGTTCGGGCGCCGCGTAAGCGGGGGTGAATGATTGCAAACCGAGCCCCTCGCGCGACGGGGCGGAGCTCAGGCTTGCCACCTTGGCGATTCCGAAGTCCAGGAGCTTGCAGCACGCCCCATCGATACCCGCGTCGGCCAGCACGAACACGTTGCCCGGCTTGACGTCGCGGTGCACGATCCCTCGTTCATGGGCGAGCGCGAGGGCCTGCGCGATCGGTTCGAGGAGACGCCGGGCGGCCGCGCTAGTCCGGGGTTGCGCCCGGGCCAATCGCTCCCGCATGAGCATCACGTCGAGAGGCTCGCCCTCGAGCCACTCGAGCACCATGTACGGAATCCAATCACCGCGAGCGGTGATCACGGATGCCACATCGCGCGCTTGGCAAATGGCGGCGCAGCGCTCGGACAGGTCCATCAAGAGCGCGCCTTCCGCCACAAAGCTCTCCAGCAGCTGCTGCCGAGCCGCCTCCCCGAGGCCAGACGCCTTGAATGCCTTGATCGCGACGGGCCGCCGCCAGACGCGGTGCGTCGCGCGGTAGACGAGGGAGAGCTCCGTCTCGGCGACAAGCCTCTCGACGTCGTACTTTCCGCCGAGCGCGGTACCTACCAAGCCTAAGGAATCCATGGCGTTCACAACGGATGGTTCAGACACACCTGCCCGAAGAGCAACGGCCGTGCTCGCGCCCGGCGCGCGTCTTTCGTGGAGTTGCATCATTCCGCGACGTGGCATGCTCGCTTGGGGCGTGGCACAAAGCGACCGGAGCCGGTACCTGGTCTTACTTTGCTGCTGCCGCGAAATGTCGGGATACCGCGATTGTTAGCGCAGCGCGCCGCGCCGGCGCGTACGCGTGGTGCGGGATTGGACGGACGAGACGATCGCCGGCATTCTTCGTTGGTGGCCGGCGCCCGGCGTCTGCGTCGAGCAAGCCACGCCATGCGAGCGCCGATGAGAACGACTGAGCTCGAGAGGGGCGACGCGTTCTGCCGCGTGGCTCCGGCGGGGGTCCTCGCGCAGAGCGTGGGCCGCCTTTGGGCGTCCGATACGCATCGCGCGGGGTCGAGGTGAGCAACCGGCCCAGCATCCCGGCGTCGCGCGACCATTCCCTGACGCTGCGGGTGGCCGTCGATCGGCATCGCGTGGCGCTGGCGCAGCGCCTGTCTGCCGGGGAGGACGGACTCGCCCTCGGGCGCATGAATGCGCTGTTCCTGGAGACCTGCTTTCGTGACGCCTTTCACGTGGCGGCGCGCTCGGTGCGACTGTCGTCGAGCGGCGTCGCGCTCGCGGCGGTGGGCAGCTTCGGCCGCGGAGCCGTGGCGCTGCGGAGCGACGCGGATGTGGTGCTCGTCATGGACCCGCGCGTCGTCAGTCCGCGCGACGCGGCCTCCTTCGCAGAGGCACTGCTCTATCCGGTTTGGGACGCGACGCTCGCCGTAGGGCACCAGGTGGTCTCCGCGTCCGACGTGATCGGCCTGGCGCAGACGGACCTCGCCACCGCGACGGAGCTCCTCGATCTGCGTTTCCTCGCGGGAGACGAGGTCCTGCTTCGTGATCTCATCGCCCACGCGAACGAAGGGATCTTTGGAGAGGAGGACATCGAGAGTCTCATCGCGCGAATCGAGGCCGAGACAGAAGCCCGCCACCAGCGATTCGGCGGGTCAGTCTATTTGCTCGAGCCGGACGTCAAGAGCGGCGCGGGGGCATTGCGCGACCTCGATGGTATTCGTTGGGTCGCCCGTGCCCGCTACCGCGTGGGCGACGCAGAGAGCGGTTCGTCACTCGGGCCCTGGGGCGAGCTCCTTCGCCTCGGCGTGCTCGTTGCTCGTGAGGCGCAGGAGCTCGCGGCGGCCGAGGAGTTTCTCTGGCGTGTGCGCAACCGGCTCCACGCCCGCGCGTCGCGCAAGGCAGACCGCCTCGGGTTCGAGGAGCAAGAGGCGCTCGCCGTTGCGATGGGATATGGCAGCGACCGTGCCCGCGCCGCCGAGAGGCTCATGCAGGACTATTACCTGCACGCGCGCACGGTGACGCGTGCCCGAGCCAGCCTGTTCGAACGGCTCAAGCCCCCGCGCCGCCGCAAGTCCGCCAGCCCCGTCGATCTGGGCGGAGGGGTGCACTCATTCGATGGCCACATCACCATCGCGGGCACGGCGGAGCTGAACCGCGATCCGGCGCTCGCGATGCGCGTCTACGCCGCCTGCGTGCGGCAAGGGGCGCCCGTCCTGCCGTTCGCGCGCGATGCCATAGCCCGCGCTGCTCATGATCCCGCATGGGGCGAACAGCTGCGCGATAGCAAGGAGGCCTCGACGGTATTCGTCGATCTCGTCTGCACCGTGCACGAGACGCGAACGAGCCGCGGCTCCATCGTGGGGGAGCTGCACGACGTCGGGCTGCTGCTCGCAATGATACCGGAGTTTCTGCCAGTCACCGGACGCGTTCACCACGATATTTACCACGTGTATACGGTCGATGTTCATTCGGTGGCGGCGGTCGACCGCCTCCGCCAGCTCGCACGCGGCGAGCTCGCTGCGGAATTCGGCCTCTCGACGCGACTCGCCGCAGAGATCGCCCGCCCACGACCGCTCTTTCTGGCGACGCTCCTCCATGACGTCGGCAAGGGCTGGCCGGATGCCAGTGGCTCACGGAAGAACCATTCGAAGACGGGGGCCGATCTTTGCGAGCGTATTCTTCCCCGCCTCGGCTTGCCCGCCGAGGACGTGGAGGAAGCGCGTCACCTGGTGCTCGACCACCTGCTCATGTACCACGTCGCGACCCGAAGGGATCTGGACGATGTCGCGACGATCCGAGAGTTTTGCCGCGCTTGCCGGGGGCGCGAGGGATTGCGGAACCTTTACTTGCTAACGGTCGCGGATCTCAGCACGACCTCGCCCACGGCGATGACCTCTTGGAAGGCGAGGATGTTGGACGAGCTGTATTTCGCCGCCGACTCCTACCTTGCTGGGCAGGAACCGCGCGCCGACGCCGACCGAGTGGCAAGGGTCCGCGCTGCCGTCGAGAAGCTCTGGCCGGGAGACCGCGGTGCGCTCGACGCCCTCGTTGCGTCGATGCCGGAGCGTTACCTGCTTGCGAACACGCCCGAATCGATCGTGCACCACGCGCGCATCGTCGAGCAGCGATCGCGCGGCACGGTGCACGTCGCGCGCGTCCCTTCGCGGCACTCCGAGGCCGCGGAGCTATGCGTCGTCGCCGACGACCGGCCCGGCTTGTTGGCGAGCATCGCGGCGGCGATCACGTCGAACCGCTTGGAAGTTTTGGCGGCGCAGGTGTACTCGCGGCAACGCGGCGACCGCGTGGAGGCGGTGGACCTCTTCTGGGTTCGCGACCGCGACGGCTCCGCGGCCGGTGTGGAGCGAGCGTTGCCCCAGCTCGCGCGCGACCTGGAAGCGGTTTGCTCGGGCACGGTCGACCCGGAGTCGCTCCTCCGGGCGCGTGTCGGGTCCACCTCGCCCTGGCGAGAGCGACCGAGCCCCGCGGTTCCCACGGAGATCCTGGTCGACGACCGCGCATCGCCCGGGCACACCGTGGTCGAGGTGTTCGCGAAAGACCGTCCAGGTTTGCTCCATACGGTCGCCCGAGCGCTTCACGAGCTCGGCCTTTCGATTGCGCTCTCCAAGATCGGGACGGAGGGAGCGCGCGTCGCGGACGTTTTTTACGTGACGGAGCTCGACGGCACGAAGGTGCCCGTTGGGTCACGTCACAGGCAAATTCACGATGCCTTGGTGCATGCGATCGAAGACAAGGCGGCGTGAGCTTTGCGTGTCGTCGTAGCGCGTGGTGGAGTGGCGTTTATGAGTGTCTCGCGATTCCTTGTGCGGCTGTTGCCGCCAATGACGGCAGCGGCGATGATGGCGACTGCGTGCGGCGGGTCGAGCGCCTCGCCGCCGGCACGCCTCGCTCCGACCAAGGACCCCGACATTGCGCCCGCGAGGAGCGCCAGCGTCCCGCCCGAGCCGGCATGGACTCCTGAATTGTTGGCGGGCATCAAGGCATTCGATGCCGGGAGCTATGCCGATGCGCTTGCCTCCTTCGAGGCTGCGGCGAAGAAAAATCCAAATGATTATGAGACGCTCCTCTACCTCGGAACGACCTGCGAAAAGCTGAGCAAAAGGCCATGCGCCGAGGCCGCATACAAGTCGGCGCTCGCCGCGAGACCCGATCTCGACAGGGCGGCGGCCGACCTGTGTGCCCTCTACGTGGACGAAGGACGGCTAGACGACGCTCTCGCAGTGGGCAAAGCGGCCGTCGCTAGAAATCCCGGCAGCGCAGCGTTGCACGAAAATCTGGGGGTGGCGCTGGCGGGGCACGGCGATCAAAACGAGGCGACGCAGGAGCTCGGACGGGCCATCGCCATCCAGCCCTCCGAGCCCATGTTCCACCTGACGCTCGCCCACTGGCTCAATACCTGGCATGTGCGCGGCGCCGCCCCCCACCTGGATGCGGCGCAGGATCGAGCAAAACAAGATTACGGGATGCTTGCGTCGATTGGGCACGAATACCGCATGGCGGGCGAGTTCGACGCGTGCATCAAGACCTTCGATCGCGCCGTGCAGCTGAAGGATGGCGGCGAGGTTCGAACGGAGCGCGCGCTCTGCAGGCTCGGGTTGAAGGACGAGAAGGCAACGCTCGATGACCTCGAGGCGGCCGTTCGGAACGAGCCGACCTACGCCCCCGCGCATTATTACTTGGGCGGTCGCCTCGCCGTGGCCCGGCAGTTCCGAGAGGCGGCCGCCGAGTACGCGAAGTACCTGTCCATCGCGCCTGATGGCTCGCTCGCGAAGCCCGCCGCTGAGCGAATGAAGGCAGCGCAGGCGGCGGCAAAGGACAAGGGAGCCCGGCTCCCAAAGAAATAGCAGCGGGCTTTCTCAGGGCGCCTCACGTTCGCTTGCTGGCGGACGAGGGCTCTGGCCGCGAGCGAATCCGCGCAGGACACGCCCGCACCCCGTCTCATCCCGGGTGCCGATGGCGACGAGCTCGCCGCGCACATCGAACCACGCGATCGGGCCGCTCGCGGCATCAACCGGGACTCCGCTCCCGGAGCCGATATCCGCGGCCTGCACCGGCCTGCCGTGCGCCGCGT
>JALYHV010000105.1 GCA_030776205.1 Myxococcota bacterium
CATCCCGCCCTCGCGAGGACCCTCGGCCGACGCGGGCGCGACACGCGCCGCCTCGTCATATGAATCAAGGGCCTCGTCATAGCGGTGCGCCAGCTCCAGCGCGTGCCCGAGATCGAGCGCTGCCGCAGGGTCGTCGGGCGCGCTGCGACGCGCGAGCTCCAACGCCTCCGCTCGCGCCGCCGGAACATCGCCCGTGAGCCCCAACAGCGCGATAAGAAGACGTCGTGCGGGTCGGTCATCCGGATACCCTCGCAGCCGCTGCCGCAGAAGGACCACCGCCTCTTCGTCCTGGTGGCGGCGGACGAGCGTCTGCGCGCGCTCGGTTGCCGTCGCTGGCGCGCACGCGGAACCGCCCATCGTCACCGCGACGAGGAGCGCGGACAAAAGCGTGGTATGCCGCGGCGCGCAGGACATCCCGGGAGACCAGGAAGCATGTCACAACTCGACGGAGTCAAGAGCGTCGGCGTCCTCGGGGCAGGGCAAATGGGGAGCGGCATCGCCCAGGTCGCAGTGGCTAGCGGTTTTCGGGTGGTGCTCGTCGATGCCTCGCTCGACCGCGCGGAGCAAGGCAAGAAGACCATCGCGCTATCCGTGGACCGGCAAGTCGCCAAGGGGAAGGTCACCCGCGAGGAGGGAGCGGCGTGGCTTGCGCAGATAAGCCCGGCCGCCGCCGTCGATGCCTTCGCGCAGTGCGACTTCGTCATCGAGGCCGCCACCGAAAACGCCACCCTCAAACGGGCTCTCTTCCAGGCATGCGACGCCGCGCTCGCGCCCGGCAAGTGGCTGGCGAGCAACACGTCGTCCATTTCTGTCACCGCGCTGGCGGCGGCCACGTCGCGCCCGGATCGCGTGGTTGGAATGCATTTCATGAACCCTCCGCCGGTCATGAAGCTGGTCGAGATCGTCCGGGCGGTGCAGACCAGCGACGAGACTGTCGCGCTGACGCAGGCCCTTGCCGCGGCGATGGGCAAGACGACGACAATTAGCCGCGACGCTCCAGGCTTCCTAGTGAACCGCATCTTGATCCCCATGCTCTGTGAGGCGTGCTTCGCTCTGCAGGAAGGCATCGGGACCGCGGAGGACATCGACACGGGTGCCAGGTTGGGACTCAACCATCCCATGGGTCCTCTCGAGCTCTGCGACCTTATCGGGCTCGACACCGTGCTCGCCATCAGCGAGGTGCTCCATCGCGACCTCGGCGACGACAAGTACCGAGCCCCGACGCTCCTTCGAAACCTCGTGGCGGCCGGATGGCTGGGACGAAAAACGGGGCGCGGCTTCTACGTTTACGATGAGCGCGGGGGCCGCACGGAAAGGAGCTGACCATGTCCGTTTTGATGACCGAGCGAGAGGGCCACGTAGCAACCCTCACCCTGCACCGCCCCGACAGGCTAAACGCGCTGGACGCCGAGCTCCTCGAGGTGCTGCGCAACGCTGTGCACGACCTCGGCCAGAAAGGCCCGAGCGGCGCGGATGTGCGGTGCGTCGTGCTGACGGGGAGCGGTGATAAGGCGTTCGCCGCCGGAGCAGACATCGCGGCTATGGCTGATATGAGCTCGACGGAGGCCAAACGGTTCGCGGACCTCGCCCACGCCGTGGGTGCCGCCATCGAGCAAGCGCCCTTCCCCGTCGTCGCCGCGGTGAACGGTTTCGCGTTGGGCGGTGGCTGCGAGCTCGCCCTCTGCGCCGACTTCATTTATGCGAGCGACAAGGCGAGGTTCGGGCAGCCAGAGGTGAACCTCGGTGTCATGCCAGGTTTCGGCGGTACGCAGCGCCTTTCTCGACGCATCGGCGCTGCGCGAGCGCGCGAGCTGTGCATGACGGGCGACCTGATAGGCGCAGAAGAGGCGCTGCGCCTCGGACTCGTGAACGCGGTCGTGCCACACGCCGAGCTCCTGCCCCGCGCACACGCGGTGGCGAGGACGATCGCAACCAAAGGCCCGCTCGCCGTCGCGGCGGTCAAGCGGACGATTTTGCGCGGCCTCGATGTGCCCCTGCCCACGGCCAACGAGCTCGAGGCGATGGCCTTCGCGGCGCTGTTCGGGACGTGCGATCAGCGAGAGGGAATGAAGGCGTTCCTCGAAAAGCGGCAACCGGTGTTCGAAGGCAAGTGACTGTGACTCGCTTTCGGACATCAAAACGTGCTGTACGCTGCGACGACCGTACCCAAGGCGGCCGTCAGTGCCGCCAGGGCAGCCGCGGCGACGAATGCGAATTGCGCGACGCGACGGAGCGAGTCGCGCAAGGACCCGTCGGCGCGCAGCTCGGCGGCGTACGCGATGGCTCCTGCCCAGGCGAGGAGGAGTGCGCCGAAGGCGAGGTGCTCCTTGCGCTCGAACAGGTACCCGAGTCCGGCCGACCGCGCGAAGAGAGGCTGACGCAGCGTGTCGCGGTAGGGGCCATAGAGCAAAACGCCGAGCACCCCCGTCACGCTGACAAGGGCCACTGCCAGGCCGACGGCGACGTGCGCGCGCCGGCGGGGTCGACGCAGGAGAATGGCCGGGTGGACGAGCGCCGCGGCCGCCAGCCAGCCGAGATGGCCGTGCACGTGCTCCTCGAGGCGCAGAGGGTCGAGCAAGGGCACGCGGGAGTCTAGCCCTATCGCTCGGAGGACATGAAGCGAGCTCCTCCACGGCACGTCGGGAGATGATTGGCTTCCCAGCTGCTACGAAGGAACCTCAGATGCGGGACGACAAGAGCGAAAAAGCGTCCACGGCGATGCCCGACGGAGGCGCCCGCATCCTCCTGTTCGAGGACGACGAGACCCTAGGGGACTTGCTGGCCCGCTCGCTTCGCGCCGAACGCCACGTCGTCGACGTGCTCGACAGCGCAGCCGACCTCCCTGCCAACGGCACGCTGGCAACCTATGACGTCGTGGTCAGTGACATTCACCTGGCGGACGACACGAGCGGTCACGATGTGCTCAAGGCCATCCGAGCCCGCTGCCCCGCGATACCCGTGATCCTGATGACCGCCTACGCGGACGCCGAGGGCGCGATGGCGGCCGTCGGGGAGGGCGCTTACGACTACCTTGCCAAGCCCATCGACCCGGGCGAGCTGAAACGCATGGTCTTCGAGGCCCTGGCGCGGCGCAGGCTCGCCACCGCTTCCGACGAAACTCCGGCGCAGCACACCGCGCCCGTCGCGCAAATAGTCGGGAGCGCCGCGGCGATGCTGGCGGTTTTCAAGACCGTCGCGCATGTCGCTCCGACGATGGCAACGGTGCTCATCGTGGGCGAAAGCGGGACGGGCAAGGAGCTTGTCGCGAAGGCCATACACGCCCGGAGCGCGCGCGCGGGCAAGCCGTTCGTCGCCGTCAATTGCGGAGCGCTCCCCGAGTCGATACTCGAGAGTGAGCTGTTCGGTCACGAGCGCGGCTCCTTCACGGGAGCGAGCGCGACCAAACACGGTCTTTTCGAAGAGGCGGGCGGTGGGACCCTTTTCCTCGACGAGATTGCGGAAATAAGCCCGAAGATGCAGGTGCAGCTCCTGCGTGTGCTGCAGGAGGGGGAGATCCGTCGCGTCGGCGCCGCCGAAACGATGAAGGTGGATGCCCGCGTCGTCGCGGCGACGAATCGCGATTTGAAAGACGAGGTCGTAGCAGGGCGCTTTCGGGAGGATCTCTTCTTCCGGTTGCAGGTCGTGACTGTGCGCGTGCCCCCCCTGCGCGAGCGGCGCGGAGACATCGCTCTCCTCATTAGACACTTCATCGCCCACCACTCGCACCGCCTGGGACGGATGCCGCCGCGGGTCGCACGCGAGGTGTTCACGGCCCTCGAGGCGTATGCGTTCCCGGGCAACGTGAGGGAGCTCTCGCACATCATCGAGCGCGCGATGCTGCTGGCGCGCGAAGGCGTCATCACGCGCAGCGATCTTCCTCCCGAGCTCGCGTCGCGGGAGGACGGCCACGAAAGGTTCTCTTCGCTCGCCGAGGACTGGCCCTCGCTCGACGTCCTCACCCGGCGCTACATCGACCGCGTGCTGTCGCGGACGAGCGGCAACAAGACGCGCGCCGCCGAAATGCTCGGAATCGACCGGCGCACCCTCAACCGGATGTTCGCGCGCGAGCGAGCGGCGGCGCACGGCCGCGCTCTCACCGACGAGGAGATCGATGCGCTGGAGCACGACGACGAGGAAAGCCCCCAGAACGCCAAGGCGCCGAGGGCGCGACCGTGACGGGCGCGCCGTCGGGGCTCTCGGCAAGCGAGGGGACGTGAGCCACCCCGATCGGGATCCGATTGCGCTTCCGCCCAATCTCGTCCCCGTGCCTCGCGTCAAGCAGCGGACGAACTACAGCTGCGGCAACGCGGCCACGCTGGCCTTGCTGCGATACTGGCGGTGGGACGCGTACGCTCGCCTCGAAGAGAGCGCCCTCTACGCCCCCCTCCGGACGACGCCCGCTCGAGGGACGGAGCCGGAGCCCATGGCCGCGTACCTTCGTTCCGTCGAAGGAATGGACGCCCAGTACAGGCACGGCGACCTGACTGTCGCCGATTTGGAGCGAGCGGTGAGCGCCGGTCAACCGCCCATCGTGGACCTGCAGGCGTGGAGCGATCAGGACGCGCCTTATCGCGACGTGTGGGACGCGGGGCACTATGTCGTGATGGTCGGCTACGACGCCAAGCGCTTCTTCTTCATGGATCCGGGCACGCTCACGCCGGGGAGCTACGC
>JALYHV010000106.1 GCA_030776205.1 Myxococcota bacterium
GCGATCGACCGCTCTCACGACCTCCACGACCGGCTCGCGAGCGCGCTCACCTTCGGTGCGCTTCCGGAACGCGTACGCACGCCGTTCATGCGCGCCGCGATAGACGATGCCATAGACGCGCTGCCCATCGTCCGTCCGGAGCGTGCCGTTCCGCTTTGCGTTCCGCGCGCGCTTTTCGCGGCTCTCGGTCTCGCTGCGGGCCTCGCAGGGGTCCTCCTCTTCGAAGTTCGCCACCATGTCTTCGTCGCGACCGTCCACAGGATGGACCCTGTCAACGTCGAGCCCGACGACCTCGAGGAGGTCAACGATTTCTTGAGGCAGGTCGCGCAGCGCGACACGGGCGATGACACGAGGAGGGCCATCGACGAGTTCAACACGCTCGTCGCAGACATTTCCAACGAGCGCCTCGATAGAACAGAGGCTTTTCGCCGGATGCAAGCGCTCGAGCAGAAGCTCGTGACCGGCAGCCCGGCGGACAAGAAGGCGCTGGAGACGCAGCTCGATCGAATCGCCGAGGGGCTGAAGAACGCGGAGCTGACCCGGCCGGCGGGCGAGGCGCTAGCAGAGCGAAGGTTCGAGCGAGCGCGCGACAAGCTCCACGAGCTCGCGAAGAACCTGCGCGATCTGCGCGACGGACGGGAGAGCGTCGACAAGTCCAAGCTCGATCAGCTTCGCCAAGCCCTGAAGACGGCCGCCGCCGACGCGGAGAAACGTCGCGACGAGCTCCAGCATCGGCGACAGGACCTCGCGGACGAGATCCTGAAAATGAAGCAACGTGCCGGCGACTCCGGCAGCGACGAAGAACGCAGCCTGCTCGAGAAGAAGCAACGGGAGCTCGAGCGAATGGACCGCGAGCTCGATCAACAGAACAAAGCCGAGCAGGGCCTTGATCGCCTCGATCGCGAGCTCGCGCAAGCCGCCTCGGACCTCATGAAAGACCTCGGGCTGAGCGCCCAGGACCTCGACCAGGGTGCTGAAGATCTCAATCGGCTGCAGCAGCAGCAGGCGACGGAGGAGCAAAAGCAGGAGCTCCGGCAGAAGCTGCAGGAGTTGCGGGAGCTCGTTCGCCAGCAGGGTTCGGGAGGAAAGGGCCGGATGGTTCGCCTCGAGCGGTTCGCTCGCGCCGCGCACGGCCAAGGCGCGTCCGGACAGCAGGGCGGCGTCCCGCAAGAAGGGGAGGGCGACGGCAGCGAGGGAAGCGAGCACGATACGCAAGGCCAAGAGGCCAGCGGAGCCGATGGGGACGGCCGCGGCGGGCAAGGCGCGCAGGCGAACGGCGGATCGAAGGGTGGAAGCCGCGGCGAGGGGGGCGGGACCTGGGTGCTTGGTCCGAACCACGAGAAGATGCTGATGTTGTCGAAGGCGCCGGCCGGTGGCGCAGCCCAGGACAGGGGCGACGGCAACGGAGGAGGGGGGCAAGCCCGGGGCGGTCATCGCTGGGGCGACGGCCATGACCCCAAAATTCAGGGCGACGCGACCAACCCGAAGATGGGTACCGAGGACACCCAGGTGCACGCCGACGACACCGGCCAGGGGGGCTCGCGGAGCCAGGTGATCCTCGGCGCGGCAGAGCGCGGCTTCGTGTCACACGGTTACAAAAAAGTGTTCACCGAATACCACCAGGTCGCCGAGGAATCGCTCGCAAAGGACGACATTCCCGGCGGGTACCGGTCCTACGTCAAGCGCTACTTCCAGCTGATCCGGCCGCGGGACGGCCAGTGAGGGAGTCGCAACAGCGGGAGCTCCAACGTCACGCCGGAAAGCGAGGAAGGACTCGATGAGCGATACGGACAAGTCTGCGGTCCGTGAGCAGGTGACCCTTTTCCGTGCTCGCGTCGACGAGCTGCGGTCCGAGATCGGAAAATCGATCGTCGGGAACCGGGACGTCGTCGAGGGTGTCATCACCTGCCTCCTCGCTGGCGGTCACGCGCTGCTCGAAGGCGTACCCGGCCTCGGAAAAACGATGCTCGTGCGGACTCTCGCAGAGACGCTCTCACTCACGTTCTCGCGCATCCAATTCACACCCGACCTGATGCCCGCCGACATTCTCGGCACTACCGTCATCGACGACACGCAGGCGGGAGGCAAATCGTTCGAGTTCCGACCGGGCCCCATCTTCGCCAACATCGTGCTCGCCGACGAGGTGAACCGAGCCACACCCAAGACGCAGAGCGCGCTCCTCGAAGCGATGCAGGAGCAGCGGGTCAGCATCGGAAAGCGAACGCACGTGCTCGACGCGCCCTTCGTCGTGCTCGCCACGCAGAACCCGCTCGAAATGGAGGGTACGTATCCGCTCCCGGAGGCGCAGCTCGATCGCTTTTTTTTCAAGCTCCACGTCCCGTTTCCCGGCCGCGAGGACCTGCACCAGATCCTGGATCGGACGACGGGCGCGGGGCTCGAGAAGCGCGCCGCCGTGCTCGATCGCGATGCGATCCTCGGGATGCAGCAGCTTGTTCGAAAGGTGCCGGTCGCTCGCCACGTCCAAGACTACGCAGTGCGCGTGCTGCAAGCGACGCATGCGGACGGACCGGACGCGCCCGATCTCACCAAGCGCTTCGTCCGCTATGGGAGCTCTCCGCGCGGTGGGCAAGCGCTGCTCCTCGCCGCCAAAATTCGCGCCCTGTTCGCAGGTCGCTTCGCCGCGAGCGTCGATGACGTGCGTGCCGTCGCTCACGCGGCCCTGCGTCACCGGATACTCCTCAATTTCGAGGGCGAAGCCGAGGGCATCAGAACCGACCAGGTCATCGACACCATCCTCGAGTCCGTCCCCGAGGCGAAGGCCGAAAAGGGCTCGCCCGCGGAGGCGAACTGACGAGGCCAAACGCGAACCGTGAGCCCCACAGTGTCCACCCGTTCCCTCGTGTCCTCGTGGCGCTCGTTCTTCCGTGGTACGCGGGAGGCGGCTCCGCCAGCCGAGGCGGAGCTCTTCGACGAAGAGTTCCAGCGCAAGCTCGACTACCTTGCGCTCGTCAGCAGGCGCGTCTTCGCTGGGCGGTTGCGGGCCGAGCGGCGCACGAAGAAGAGCGGAAGCGGCGTGGAATTCGCAGACCACCGCGACTACCAACCCGGCGACGATTTCCGTTCGCTCGACTGGAACGTCTACCAGCGCTTCGGCCGATTGCTCGTGCGCCTGTACGAGGAGGAAGAAGATCTTGCGATCTATTTCGTCGTAGACACGAGCGCGTCGATGATCTTCGGTGACGGGCGCAAGCTCCTCTACGCGAAGAAGGTCTGCGCGGCGCTGGCTTACGTCGGGCTGGCGAACCTGGACCGTGTGAGCATCGTCAGCACCAGCAACCGCGTGATGGATCGCATGCCGGAGACGCGTGGCAAGGCGCGCATCTTCAAGGCCTTCCGCTTTCTGCGCGAGCTCGTGCCCGAGGGCACGACCGACCTCGGCGACGCGATGAAGGCGTTCGTCGCCCAGCACAAACGGCGCGGTCTGGTCGTGCTCCTGAGTGACCTTTACGACCCGCGCGGCTTCGAGCGGGGGATAAACGTGCTCCGCTACAACAAGTTCGATCCATTCGTCGTTCACGTCGTGGACCCGCGTGAGGCCAGGCCCGCCATTCGGGGCGACGTCCGCGTGTACGACTGCGAGACGGGCGACGAGCGCGAGCTCACCGTGACCGCGACGGTACTGGACCGGTTCGCCGAGGCTTACGCGAGGTACCTCGCCGAGGTGGAGCGCTTCTGCGCGACGCACCAGGTGCCTTACGTGGCGGCGGCGGTCGATGTCCCTTTCGACGAGCTGATCCTGCGTGTTTTTCGGCGGGGAGGTTTCCTTCGATGACCGCGTCGGCCCCCCTTGCCGGCGTCTCCGGCTGGACCCCGGGGCGGTCTTGATCTTCGCGGGCGTGCCGCCGGCCCAGCTCTGCGCCCTCTTCGGTGGGGTGGGCGCGGTCGTCGTGGTGCTCTACGTTCTGAGGCTCCGGCGGCGCGTGGTGCCAGTGCCCTTTGCGCCGCTGTGGGAGCGGATCCTTCGCGACCGCGAAGCCTCGGCCCTGTTCTCTCGCCTCAAGCGGCTGTTCTCGTTGCTGCTGCAGCTCGGGCTGCTCGCGCTGCTCGTGCTGGCGCTCGGCGATCCACGCGCTGCGGAGAGCCTGCTTGCTGGCCGGACGGTCGTGGTCCTCGTCGACGCGAGCGCGTCGATGCAGGCCACGGACGTCGCCCCCGATAGGCTCTCGGTCGCGAAGGAGCGCGCGAAGGCCATCGTCCGCGGCTTGACCGGGGCCGACCGGATGCTGCTGGCCCAGATGGACGCGACGGTCACTCCCCTCGGGCCGCTCACCGGCGACTCATCGGAGCTCGAACGCGAGCTCGACTCGATCCACGCGACGGACACGCGGGCCGATTTCGCGCGGGCGCTGCGATTCGCGACGGACGTCCTACGCGGTGCGGAGCGGGCGGAAATCGTCGTCGTGTCCGACGGGGCGCTCGGCGACGCGAGCGACTCTTCGGGGCCGGTCCACCTCGGCGGAGCCAAGCTGTCCTACGTTTCCGTCGGAACGGACGCGCGCAACGTCGGGATCACGCAGTTCTCCGTTCGCCGCTATCCGCTGGACCGCAGTCGCTACGAGGTCATGCTGGAGCTGACCAACACCGGACCCGTGCTCGAGGATGTGGAGCTCCAGCTCCTCGGCGATGGATCGCTGGTCGACCTGACCAAGCTGCGCCTCCAGCCGGGCGAGCGGCTCCCCCGCTTCTACCCAGAGCTCTCCGGCGCGAGCCGCACGCTCGAGGCGAAGATCGCGCGGCTCGACGGATCGCACGACGCGCTCTCGGTCGACGATCATGCCTACGCGCTCCTGCCGGAGCGGCGTCGCGCGAAGATCCTCGTCGTCAGCGAGGGCAATACGTACATCGACGCGGCACTCTTGCTCGATGAGTACCTCGACGTGACCAGCGTGCAACCAAGGGGCTACGCACAGGCGAGCGTTCGCTTCGCTTGGGACGCAATCGTCTTCGACCGGGTAACGCCTGCCGAGATGCCGAAGGCCAACGCCCTCTATCTCGATCCGCGCGGTGTGACCGGTCCGGTGAAGGTGACCGACGAGCTGAAGCAGCCGGGCTTCGACAAGCTCGATCGCAAGCACCCGGCGCTTCACTTCGTGTCTCTCGACGATGTGAACATCGCCGTCGCGCACAAGCTCGTCCCCGAGACGGGGGACAGGGTCATCGGGTGGTCGGACCGCGGCGCTTCACCGATTCTGGTGAGCGGGACGCGCCGAGGCTACAAATTCGTGGCGCTCGGCTTCGACGTTCGGGACAGCGATCTCCCCTTGCGCGCCGCGTGGCCTCTCTTCGTTCTCGACTGCATCAACTGGTTCACGGACGACGACGCCCAGTACCTCTCCAGCCTTCGCACCGGCGAGGTGTGGCGGATCCCCGTGGGCGAGGCCGTCAGGGAGGCGGGCATCCGTCAGCCGGACCGCTCGGTGCTCCCCGTCCCAGTGCACGAAGGACGCGCGGTGCTGGTCGGCAAGCAGGCCGGGTTCTACGAGCTGACGGCGGCCGGGCAGACGACGCCGTTCGCCGCGAACCTGCTCGACGCCGGCGAGAGCGCCATTGCGCCCCGCAACGAGCTGGTGGTCGACGGCAAGAACGCCGGACCAGTTGCGGGTTACCACGCCGGGGTGCGGCGCGAGCTCTGGATCTACCTGCTCTTGGCAGCCGCGCTGCTGACCGCGCTCGAGTGGGCAACCTATCACCGCAGGGTGACGATATGACCGGGCCCCCGGTGCGGCGCATCGCGTTCGGCGCGCTGCTGGTCGTGCTCATCACGGGCGGGCTCTGGGTGTATTTCCACTCCGTGTGGCTGCCGGGGGCGAGCGTCAGCTGGAGACGAAACGGCGTCCTTTACGAGCTGTTGTCGCCGCGAATGCTCGGCATCGTCCTGCTCGTGCCGTACTTTCTTTGGGTAAACGCCCTTAGCCTGGCCGACCTGCCTGCTGCTCAGCGGGCGCTCTCCGTCTTTCTTCGAGTGCTCTTCGTGGCGGCGCTTGCGCTCGGGCTCGCGC
>JALYHV010000107.1 GCA_030776205.1 Myxococcota bacterium
GAGTCGTCGCCGAGGTTATTCATCGCGCCGATCCGCGACCGAGTGCAGCGGAGCGGACGGGCGATCCTTCCCAGCTATTACGTGCCGACTGTCGTCGCGAGGCTCACGCCACGTGCCAACACTCCCCCCGGGGATGTTCCGTGAGAGGTCGGTCATGTACTTTCGTCCGCGCGGCTTTTCCTTCTATGAAAGTGTCTTTTATCCTTGGTCGGCCCTCACTTTCAGTCGGGCGGGGATCGCGTTCAGCTCGCCGAGCTCCTTTTTTCATCCGACGGGATGCTTTTCCAACGAGCGGAGCGTCATCGCCAGCGAACAAAGCGTCTCGTTTGATGAGGAGAGCCACGTTTTCAATGCTCACCGTCTCGATTTGGATCGGTCGCGTCACGTTGGTCGTCGTCCACGTTCCATTTCCGATTGGAAAAGCGTCTCGGCCAGTCGAAACAGCGTCGGTGTCAGCTGGCGGAGCGCCGTTTCTCATCGGCAGAGAGGCTTTTCTCATTCGACGAGCGACGTTTCTCGTCGACAACGTCGCTCCGCAGGCTTGCAAAGCGTCTTTGTTCACTGGCAGCCGTCGGTTGGTCGAACGAAGAGCGCAGGGGGAGGATGACGCTCGGGGCGACTCGCTGGTAAACGTGCGAGATCACGACGGGTTCGCGACGTGGCCGGTGAACGAAGACGACCGGCGTGGCGATGCGAGGCACCCTTTTCACCGCTCGTCTTGATTCCTCCCTCGTGCGATGACCCTGCATAAGCGCGCGCACGAGTGACAGGCCGTTGTCACCGATTGTGCGACAAACGACGCGACGGCAACGGCACGCTCCTCGGTGACTTCGCGTGCAGGCCACCACAATGACATGAAGCACGCGACAACAACACGAGACATTGACACTTTGGGTGACAGCCCATAAAGTCGGCCGCTCAAATATTCTGCTGCAGCTTATCTTGAGCGACTAAAAAAGGGGTAGGGGACGGGGGTTGGGCAGGCGACGAGCGGCGACGACATGGACGCGTCGAACGCACAATTTGTGCGCCGTCCGCGCGTCCCCGCGAGGTGTGCGGCGTGACTCGGCGAGCCGCCGTTTCGCGAAGACGCTGGAGCTCCGTCCTGCGATCCGGCCCCGAACCGGGCTTGCTGTGGGGTGATGTGTATTCCGAATACGTGGAGGTGTTCATGTTCAAGAGACTACCTAAGAAAAGACTCCTATCGATTTTGACCATCTCGGGCGGCATTGCTCTTTATGGTTGCGGGCCGGGATCCCAGATGGGTGAAGAGCTATCCACCAGCGATCAGGCATTGACGTCCAACCCTGATCCGTCCGTGGCGCCGGATCTCACGCAGGCCTCTGCTGGGTCCGTGCTGCTGGTCGGGACCATTCTCGACAGTGCGGGCGTGCCGGTGCCGGGCGTTACCGTCTCGTTGACCGGCGCCGCTTCGCACACCGCGATCACGAGCAGCAATGGCGTCTATAACTTCGCCAACCTGCCGGCGGGCACGTATACCGTCCGCCCCACCAAGGCAGGGGCCACCTTCACTCCTGCCTCGGTGCAGTTCAGCGCCACGACGGCGGTCGATCACTCGTTCGCGTGCGCCGGCAACTGCGATGGCGCGGCAACCGTCGATCCGCTTAAGGAGATTATGGTGGTCGACCCGTCCGTCATGAACGACGCGCGGGCATCGAATGCGACTGACGGTCACTGGAGCTTTCGCTTCTTGATGGAGCAAATGGCGCCCACGGGCGTAGACCCTGCGGTTTTTACCGAGAACTTTTTCCAGAGCTTCAAGTCGACGACCCCGGTGAACGGTTTTCCCGTCGACAATCGGTCCGGCATCGATTCGGCGCTCCTACAGAACCCCGCCTTGTGGCCGAGGGTAAACGGCAAGCTGGACCTCTCTAGGGCCCCGTTCAAGCTGATGGCGATCGTGAACCGGACCGATCTTCATATCGTCGGTGCCGGGGAATCGCGGTTCGTCTTTGGCCTTTTCGACAATGGGGTAGGCCAAAGGTGCACAATCATCTTCGAATACCGCTTGCCTACCAGGAACGCCGCCACCGGTGCAGCGATTCTGCGCAACGACTGGGTGAAGCAGTTTCACGGGCTGGGGGCGCTGCCCTTCGGGTCCACGTACAATGACAAGCTCCAAGCGATCACGGACCAGTTCACGCTCCGCGGGAGCAACCCGGCCAACCCGAACGGAAACGCGATCAGCCAGGTCCGCACGAACGAGATTCAGTTCGGAAATGGTCTTCCGTGGCAGCTCCGCGAGTTTCACCTCGCGAACGACAGCACCGGCAAGGGCTTTCTGAAGCTGGTGCAGGTCGGGCAGACGCCGGATGATTCGAAGAACGGAGATCAGGCTCTGGCGACGTTCATTCGGACGAATGCGGTCACCATCTCGACCGGCCTCGCCACCATTCCGAGCTCGTTCATCGGCGGCCAATCGGTAGAGAATTTCCAGACCTGGGCATTCCCGACGCTCCCCGCCTCTTTCGAGACCGCGCGCCACAAGTTTGCAGGGCAGACCTGCAACGGGTGCCACAGCATCGAGACGAGCGCCAACATCGACATCTTTTACCAGGTGAGCCCGGTGTCGCCTCCGGGAGCGACCGGGACGGGCAATGTCTCGCCGTTCATCCTGAACACCGAGCTGCCGCGGCGAAAGCGCTTCATGCAAAATCGGCTCGTCTGCACGAGCGGAAGCAATTGCTCGCCGGGCGCCGAACCGATGGAGTGATTGTCCGTTCGCAAGAACGCGGCCGTGCACCGGGGCTCGTTCTCGCTGTCGGCGGCCGTCGGCCGTCGAGAGAAAGCTCTGGTGCACGGCTGTTTTGCTTGTGCCCTCCGCGAATTGGCCGGGTTTTTGACCCGGAACGTGGCCGAGTTCGCCCGTAGGGGCTACATTCGTAAGATGCCTTCCTTACCGCGCCTGTCGAATGTAACGGTGCTGGTGGCGGAGGACGACGATGACTTTCGCGAGGCGTTCGTCGCGTGGCTCGCCGTCGAAGGCGCCACGGTTCGCGAGGCGACGAACGCCGTAGAGGCGATGGCTATCTTGGCCGAATGGACGCCGAGCGTTGTATTCACGGACCTCATGATGCCCGGAGGGGACGGGCGTACCCTTTTGACGTCCGTGCGTTCGCGTGAGGCGAGTCGCGCGTTACCGGTCATCGCGATGAGCGCTAACGGCATGACCGCCAAGTCCGTCAGGGGCGAAGGCTTCGATGAGTTTTTGCCGAAACCGATCGACTTCGGTCGCCTCGTCTCCTTGGTGTTGTCCTTGGCCCCGTAGCTCGGGCGCGCGGATCGTCGGCGGATCGTCCGCGCGAAGGCGTCCGCGAGAAGCGAGCTGGCCAGTGCGGTTGGCACGCAGCCGAATCGGCCGTCGGCGAGCACGAGGGGTTGCGCATCGAGTTTGCAACGCAAACCCATCGTGAGATCTCGAATGGCTGTCGGGCTTGCCATGGGAGATGCGTGGTGACGGTACGCTGGGCGAACGTTGCGCACCGTCAGCAAGGCGGGTGTAGCCGTCGTTCGGGCGGGCCGAAACCGCGAATCGCGCGAGTGACACCTTGTCTCTGATCGACTTCGTTCTTGGCCGGCCGCTGACGACGAGCGAGGAGTGTGACGAGCGCGTCGGCCCACTGCGCGGAGTGGGCATTCTGGGCCTCGATGCCCTCGCTTCAGCTGCCTACGGACCCGAGGCTCTGCTGACTCTGATGATTCCGTTGGGCGCCGCGGCGATCCGTTACGAGATTCCGTTGACGGCGCTCATCGTGGCGCTCCTCGTCATCGTGTACTTCTCATACCGGCAGACCATCGAGGCGTACCCCAACGGCGGCGGCTCCTACACGGTCGCGAAGGAAAACCTAGGCCGAAACGCCTCGCTGGCGGCCGCCGCGGCGCTTTCGCTCGATTACGTGCTCAACGTGGCGGTGGCCATATCCGCCGGCGTGGGGGCGCTCGTTTCGGCAGTGCCGGCGCTGCTCACCTATACGCTCCCGCTTTGCCTCGGGATTCTTCTACTCCTCACATTGATCAACCTGCGGGGCGTCCGGTCGTCGGGCGCGCTGTTTCTCTTGCCCACGTATTGCTTTTTGGGGACGCTCTTCGTCGTCATCGCAGTGGGAACCTTCCAGAGCGTGACGCATGGGGGCCACCCGGTCCCCGCCGTGGCTCCGCCGCGCATGGCGCAGGCCACCGAGGTGGCCTCGCTGTGGCTGCTGGTCCGCGCCTTTGCCAACGGATGCACCGCAATGACCGGAGTCGAGGCGGTGAGCAACGGCGTCCCGATCTTTCGCGAGCCCGCCGCCAAAGGTGCACGCCGGACCCTCGCTCTCATCATCGGCTCTCTCGTCACGTTGCTCGTTGGCATCTCACTCCTTTCGCGGAGCTATGGAATAGGGGCCACGCCTCCCGGCAAAAGTGGCTACCAGAGCATCCTCTCCCAGCTGGTCGGTGCGACTTTGGGCCGAGGTCCCCTCTACTCCGTGACGATGGGGAGCATCTTTGCCGTGCTCGCGCTCTCCGCAAACACGAGCTTCGCCGACTTCCCACGGCTCTGCCGGATTCTGGCCATTGACGGCTTCTTGCCGGAGTCCTTCGCCCACCGGGGCCGCCGCCTGGCCTATTCGCGCGGAATCACCGTGCTCTGCATCCTCTCGGGTCTCCTTCTCCTCGTCTTCGGCGGCGTCACCGATGCCCTCATCCCGCTCTTCGCTTTAGGAGCGTTCCTCGCGTTCACGCTTTCGCAGGCGGGAATGGTGGAGCACTGGAGAAAACGGGGACGCCGCCGGGGCAAGCTCTTCATGAACGCCGTTGGCGCGCTCTGCACCGGCCTGACGTGCTGCGTAGTCGTTGCGTCGAAGTTCACCGACGGGGCCTGGATCTCCGTCGGCCTCGCGACGGCGATGTGGGCATTGTTCTGGGCGGTGAGACGCCACCACGACTTCGTCGCGCGCGTGATCAGAACGGATTCCTCGCTCGAGCTTGGGCCGATGCAATCGCCTATCGCCGTGGTCCCGATGCGACGATGGGACGCGGTGTCACTCAAGGCATTGCGATTCGCGTTCGGCCTTGCGCCGGAGGTGGTAGCGGTCCAGGTCCTTACCGATGAGCACGAGGCCGACGATCTCAGCGGTCGCTGGGAGACTCTCGTCGCCGAACCCGCTCGGAGACTCGGCGTGAAGCCGCCCGAGCTCGTCGTGCTTCGTTCCGAATACCGCCGACTGTACGACCCGCTGATAGAGCACGTGCGCGGGGTCGCCGAGGCCAACCCTACTCGGCAGATCGCGGTGATCGTGCCGGAGCTCATCGAGCCAGGCTGGTACCGTTTCCTGCTGCACAGCCACACCGCCGCGCTTCTACGGAGCTTGCTGGTATTGCGAGGCGGTCCGCAGATTCTCGTGGTGGACGTCCCATGGTACCTGCGGGACTGGATGCCGGAGCACGAGCGGCTGGGCGAAAGGCCGAGCAGGTTTGCGAGCGCGTTCGGTCGAGCTCACCCTCGTGACGGCGAACGTGCACGATAGCGATCCACGCACCGGAGTCGCTGCGCGCGTCCGCGCTGCGGCGCTCACTCGTCGGCGTTCGGCCGCAGGGTGCCCAGGGGCTCCTCGCGCATCGTGCCGCGAAGCACGTTCTCGAGCTTCCTCCGCTGCACGAAGAGGTCGTGCTCGGGTGTGCGGCCGCTCTCGGCCATGGGGCACTTGAAATAGAACGAGAGCCACTCCTGCGTGCCCGACCGACCGGCGCGCTTTGCGAAGTCCAGGAAGAGCGCCAAATCGAGCACGAGCGGCGCCGCGAGGATCGAGTCGCGGCAAAGAAAATCGATCTTCATCTGCATCGGGTAGCCGAGCCAACCGAAGAGGTCGATGTTGTCCCAACCCTCCTTCGCGTCCCCTCGAGGTGGGTAATACTCGATACGAACTTTGTGGTACAGATCGCCATACAGAGCGGGGTGCTCGCCGGGCTGGAGAATGGATTCCAGTGAGTCGAGCTTGCTGGCCTCCTTCGACTTGAAGCTGCCAGGGTCATCGAGCACCTCGCCGTCCCGGTTTCCGAGGATGTTCGTCGAAAACCAACCGCGAACACCCAGCATGCGGGCCTTGAGGGCAGGCGCGACGGCGGTCTTCATCAGCGTCTGACCGGTCTTGAAGTCCTTGCCCGCGATGGGGACTGCATGCTCGCGGGCAAGCTGCCAGGCTGCAGGGAAGTCGACGCTGAGATTGGGTGCGCCGTTCGCGAACGGCACGTTCTCCATCAGGCAGGCCCACGCGTAGAGCTGCGAGCTCGTAATTCCGGGATCGCTTTCCCTGAGCCCTCGCTCGAACGAAGAAATGGACTCGTGAACGCCGCCGGGCTGGGTCAGTGTCTCGGTGGAGCCGCACCAGACGCAGACTGCGCGGTCGCACTCCCGCTCGCGAACGAAACGACGAATATCGTCTCGCAGTTGCGCCACCATGTCGGCCTTCGACGCGCCAGACTTGATGAACGTGCCGTTGAGACGGCGAACGTATTCGGGATAGAACACCCCCGGCATCGGGCGGACACGCTGGAGCTCTTCACGGACGGAGTCGAGGTGGTCCGCGCCGAGAACCCGCGCGTGTACGGCGGCTTCGTAGGCGTTTTCTTCGAAAATGTCCCATCCGCCGAAAACGATGTCGGTCAGCGCAGCCAGCGGCACGAAGTCCGAGATCTTCGTCGCGTGTCCTCCGTTCGCGCCGAGGCGAATCGTGCCCATCTGGGTGAGCGAGCCGATCGGCTTGGCCAAGCCGCGACGAGCGAGCAGGACGCCCGCGATCGTGGTCGTCGCGACAGCACCCATTCCAGGAAGCAACACGGCAAGCTTGCCCCGCGCGGGGGGCGGCGGACTCATTCGATTCACGTCTCCTCCAAGGAAATGGCGCGCGTAACAAAACGCGCCGTGGCTCGTCCGTTGCATTTCGCACGCCGGCTGCGCGCTGTGCGCGTCGCGCGCCTACGGAGATCGCTTTGCCCCTAACAGGACTCGGGATCGCTTGTGCAAAAGCGCCACACTGAGCGGAATTTGTACTCCCGAGCCGGAGGGGTGGTGACCCGCACGCGCAACGACGCCGGCCGCAGGCTCACGACGCTCGGGTTGCGTTCTGCCAGATGCGTCGCGCCGACCAAAGCGACCGCAAGCAATCCGCGCGTCGCGGCGGAGGAATCAAAAGCATGAACTTTACCGTCTTCGGATTGTCTATCACCTCGTCGTGGGGTAATGGGCACGCCACCCTCTGGCGAGGCCTTTGCGGCGCGCTCGGGTCGCTCGGCCATCACGTGGTCTTTTTCGAGCGAGATACCCCCTATTACGCTTCCCATCGCGACGGAACATCCTACCGAGGTTGCGACGTACGCCTGTACTCGTCTTGGGCGGAGGTAGCGGCCACCGCAGCCAAGGAGGTCGCGCGCGCAGACGTCGCGATGGTCACGTCTTATTGCCCGGACGCGAAGATCGCGAGCGATCTCGTCCGAGCCCGCTGCGCCGGCGTGCGGACCTACTACGATCTGGACACGCCGGTCACCCTCGGCGCCCTCGACGCGGGCGAGGCCGTACCGTACTTGCCGGACGGCGGACTATCCGACTTTGATATCGTTCTCAGCTTCACTGGCGGCCCCGCGCTCGACGCTCTGCAAAGCCGTTTGGGGGCGCGCTCTCCTCGTCCGCTCTATGGCAGCGTCGACCCCGGTGTTCATCGCCCGGCCGCCCCGAGCGCGGCGTTCGAAGCGGATCTCGCCTATTTGGGGACGTACGCTGCCGACCGCCGCTCCGCCCTCGACGAGCTCTTCGTCCAGCCTGCGCGCCGCGCTCCGCGTAGAAAGTTTCTCCTGGGCGGGGCGCTCTATCCCGACGGCTTTCCCGATGCAGCCAACGTTCGCGTCTTGCCGCACGTTCCGGCCAGCGATCACGGTGCGTTCTTCTCCTCTTGCGCGCTCTCCCTGAATGTCACGCGCGGTGCGATGGCGCGGTGGGGTTGGTCTCCCTCTGGCAGGCTCTTCGAAGCCGCCGCGTGCGGAGCGCCCCAGATTACTGACGTCTGGGATGGCCTCGAGAGCTTCTTCCGTCCGGGCGAGGAAATCTTGCTGGCCCGGTCGTCCAGCGACGTCCTCGCGGCGCTCGAGCTCCCGCGGGGTGATCTCGAGCGAATGGCCCGGGCCGCCCGCGAGCGCGTGCTCACCGAGCATTCGGCCTCGGCCCGCGCACGCGAGCTCGTGGGCATCTGCTCGGGCAGCGTGCGCATGCCGGGAGGACACCTCTCGGCGGACGAGGTCCCTACGCAGCGGTCGCTGCGCGAAGAGAGCGGGGTCTCTTGAGAACGTGGGGTATCGTTCCGGCCGCGGGGGTGGGGAGCCGGATTCAACCGCTCGCCTTTTCCAAGGAGCTCTTGCCGGTTGGCAGCCGCAACGACGGCGAGGCCGAGCGTCCGCGCGCGGTCAGCGAGTACCTCCTCGAGCGAATGGCGCTGGCGGGGGCGTCCTGCATCTGCATCGTGGTCTCCTCCGGCAAGAGCGACATCATCGAATACTACGGCGCAACGTACTCTGGAGCGCGCATTGCGTACGTGGTCCAGCCGAGGCCCGCCGGGCTGTGCGACGCCATCTTCCAGGCATCGCCGCTGATCGCGGATGACGACGAAGTGCTCGTGGGTTTGCCGGATACGATCTGGTTTCCGGCGGACGCGCTAGCGCGCCTGGGGCGCAGCGGCCTTCAATTCTTGCTCTTTTCGGTGGAACATCCAGAGCTCTTCGATGCGGTCGTCACCGACGAAGAAACACGCATCCTCGCCATCGATGTCAAAAATGCGAACGCTCGTTCGCGCTGGATCTGGGGAGCGTTCAAGATGCCGGGTCGGACGTTGCGCGAGCTCGACGCGCTCTGGCGCGAGCGCGGCAGCTCGGACATCTACGTAGGAGCTCTAATCAACGCCTGGCTCGCGCGCGGCGGGCAGGCTCACGCCGTCCGCGCGGGTGGCGCTTACGTCGACGTAGGGACCCTCAACGGCTACCGCGCGGCCATAAGGCTGCTCGCCGCGATGCAGCCCGAAACAACCGAATCGGGCGCGGTCGGATACGCCGCGGCCAAGGGAGATCCAGCATGGAAGAGCACCTGATGTCGCGCGACGACATCGCCGCGCGTGTGCGCGAGCTTGGCGAGTGGTTCCACAACATGGAGCTCGGCGGAATCCAGACCGCGCCGAGCCACTTTCTGGGCGATTATCCCAACGTAAAATGGCAGCGATTCAAGCACGCCGTACCGCGTAATCTGGAGGGGCGCTCGGTGCTCGACGTCGGATGCAACGCCGGCTTCTATTCGATCGCCATGAAGGAGCGCGGCGCGTCTCGCGTCGTCGGGGTAGACAGCGACGAGGGTTATCTCCAACAGGCACGGTTTGCCGCCGAAGTGCGGGGCGCCGATATCGAGTTTCGGCGGATGAGTGTGTACGAGCTGGGTCAGCTGCGAGAAAAGTTCGACCTGGTCATCTTCATGGGGGTCCTCTACCACCTGCGTCACCCGCTCCTGGCGCTCGACATCCTCAGGCGGCACGTGGTCGGCGGGACGTTGCTCTTCCAATCGATGCTGCGCGGCAGCACCGACGTGACCCCTCTCGCCTCCGACTACCCGTTTTCCGAGACGGAGGTCTTCGATCAGCCGAATTATCCGAAAATGCACTTCGTCGAGCAGAGGTACTCGAACGATCCTACCAATTGGTGGATTCCGAACCGCGCCTGCGCCGAAGCGATGCTGCGGAGCGCCGGCTTCGACATCGTGAGCCATCCGGAGTCGGAGGTCTACGTCTGCGTAGCGCGCGAAGGATTCTCGCTGGCGGACGGAGAGCTGCCATGATCGATTCCATCATGCTGTGGAACGAGCCCAACAACATCTCGCATTGGGACTTTCAGCTCGATCCCGACTGGCAGATTTTTGCCGCGATGATCACGCTCGCGGCGGAGGCCATCCACGCCGAAGCGCCGAAGCTGACCCGTGTCCTCGGCGGGATGTCGCCCATCGATCCCGGGTTCATCGAGAACATGCGGAGAAAGGGCGTGCTCGATCACCTCGACGTGCTTGCCGTCCACGGCTTCCCGCTCGACTGGAATCACTGGCGCATCGATTCGTGGCCGGAAAAGTTGGCCGAGGTTCGAGCGGCAACCACCTTGCCCATTTGGGTCAGCGAGGTGGGGGCCTCGTCGTTCGGTGCAGACGAAATTCAGGAATTTGGGCTGCGTCGCACCGCGGAGCTTCTGCTCGGCAATGTTCAGCGCATCCATTGGTACAGCCTTTATGACCTGCCGCGAGCATGGCCAGCGACGACGCGGCACCAAGAGGCGGAAGGAAGCTCATATTACCGCCACTTTTACATGGGCTTGATCCGAGAGGACGGCACTCCAAAGAGGGCATTGCGTCATTTTGCCGACTACACCCCCGGGCTCGGCATTTGCCAGTGGTTTCACTTCGAGGATCCCCGCCTCGGGGACGCCGTGGCGTGGCTGCGCAAGCTGGGCGTCAAGCACCTGCGCACGGGGCTCTCCTGGGCCGACTACGAGCGACCGGGGGGGGAGGCCTGGCTCGACGCGATGTTCCGGGCCCTCGAGCCGTTCGAGGTCACCGCGACCTTTTGCTACACGCCGGAGTCGCGCGGAGTGCGCGCCCATTACACGAGCCCTCCCGCGCGCATCGAGGACTTTGCGGACTTCTGCGCACGCATGACGAGGAGGTATGCGCGTTGACCCGTTGCTAGGGCGGCTGTGCGGGCGGGGCGCAAACGTGCCGCCGCTCACGCTCGTCGTCGCCGCGCATCCCGACGACGAAACCATCGGGGCCGGGGGGCTCCTGGGTTCGATAGCCGAGGTATGCTGGCTCGTGCACGTCACCGACGGGGCCCCCTCTAACAAGCGGTTCTTTCCCCCGAGCGCGTCGGGCCTCTCGCGGTCCGCCTATGCTCGCCTGCGGCACGAAGAGCTGGTGCGTGCTCTGGCCCTAGTGGGTATCGACCCGTCGCGCCTTTCGAACCTCGGAGTGCGCGATCAGGAGGCGACGTTTGCGATGGTTTCCATCGCCGACGCGCTCGGCGAGCTTCTGGCGAAGCTCGACCCGGAGATCGTGCTGACGCACGCGTACGAGGGCGGTCACCCCGACCACGACGCGACGGCGTACGGTGTCCACGCGGCAACGGAGCGCAGACGTCGGGAGGGAAGGTCGACCCCCCTGATCGTGGAGATGACGGGCTATCACGATGAGGGGGGCACTACCGTTCGGGGCGAGTTTCTCTGCTCGACGGAGAGGCCAGAAGCCGCGTTCCAGATGACCGACGAAGACATACGCCGTAAGAAAGCGATGTTTGCCGCGTTCGCGAGCCAGCGCGAAGTTCTTTCGCAGTTCACGTGCCAGCGCGAGCTCTTTCGCGTGGCTCCTGCTTACGACTTCGGTCTGCCTCCGCACGATGGCCGCCTGCACTACGAGCGATTCGACTTCGGTCTTGCGGCCGCGACCTGGCGGGCGTGTGCACGTGCGGCGACGAAAAAATTGGCGGCACAAGGCGGTTCACGGTGACGCGTCGGGCGATTGTGAGCGTCGCCTATCCGTTCGCGGCGGTCGGTCCGGCGGCCGTTGGTGGCGCAGAACAGGTCGTATCGATGATCGACTCCGCGCTCGTCGCCGAAGGGTTTCACTCCGTGCTCATCGCCGCGGCAGGTTCGGAGTGCGCCGGTGAGCTGGTGGCCGTCCCCGCGGCCGCGACAGAACGTGCAACCGAGCGAGAAACGCGTGGCAGGGTCGCCTTGCTGACCGACGACCTGCGCCGCGCCGTGCACACGCAGCTCCCCGCGATCATCGAAAAGGTGGCGATGCAATACCGGGCGGACGTCATCCACATGCACGGGGTCGACTTCGCCGCCTATCTGCCGGGCGGTTCGATCCCCGTGCTTTGCACGCTCCACCTGCCGCTCACCTTTTATCCGCGGCATGCCCTCGCGCCGACCCGGGACCGCACATTCGTCCACGGCGTCTCGGTGACGCAGATGCAAGGCCTGCCGGCGACCGACCGGTCATTGCCTCCCATCGCGAATGGCGTGTGCCTCGACTGGTACACTCCAGCGCTCGGGCCGCGGCGCCGGTACGTGCTCTCGATCGGGCGAATCTGCCCGGAAAAGGGCTTTCACCTCGCGATGGACGCTGCACGCCGCGCGCGCGCGCCCATGCTGCTCGCCGGAATGGTATTTCGCTACGAGGAGCACGAGCGCTACTTTCGGGAAGCCATCGTTCCACGTCTTTCGAGAGGAGCCCGCTTCGTCGGACCGGTGGCGAGGAATCGCAAGCGCTCGCTGCTGAGGCGCGCCCGCGCGCTCCTGATTCCGAGTCAGGTGCCGGAGACGAGCTCGCTCGTGGCAATGGAAGCCATGGCGTGCGGCACACCGGTGATCGCCTTCCGGGCCGGTGCGTTGGTGGACATCATCGAGCACGGGCGCACGGGGTGGCTCGTCGACGACGTGGACGGGATGGCTCGCGCCATTCGCGAGGTGGGCGCCATCGATCCGCGAGCCTGTCGTCAGGCCGCCGAGCGGCGCTTCAGCGCCAGCACGATGACCGCGCGCTACATCGATGTCTACCGCCGACTGGCGCCTTCGCCCCGATCCAAGCAGGCCCCGTGCTCACCGTGAGCGAACATCGATGCGTGGACGAAGCAGAGCGCCTCCGCGACGAGTGGCGCGCGTTGTGGGCGAGCTGTCCTTCGGCGACACCCTTTCAGTCGCCGGACTGGGTGCTTGCGTGGATGCGCTTTCTGCCCGTTTCCGAGCCGCGACTCATCGCGATTCGCGCGGGAGGGCATCTCGTTGGTGTGGCGCCGACGTTCCGATGGGATTCGGGGTCGTGCCGAACGATCTCGCTGCTTGGCGCAGGAATTTCGGACTACCTCGATATCGTGGCTGCGCCGGGATTCGAAACGGCCATTCTGGACGCCTTCACCGCCTGGCTCGAATCGTGCGAGACGGATTGGGACCGTTGTAGCTTCGACGAAATAGGCCCGCGCGCGCTGCTCCGCGACCTGCGCCCACCCCGCTGCACGGCGGCGGCGCTCCAACCGCAGAGCGTCTGCCCGGCCATTGCGCTTCCGATGGGGGCGACCTCGCTGGACGGTGTCGTCCCTCCATTGCAGATGAAGCGTGTGCGGAGGGATGGCCAGCGGGCCGCGAGCCTGGGGGCCGTCTCGTTCGAGAGGGCCGACGTTCAGGAGGCCGCGCCGATTCTCGATGTCCTATTTGCGTTGCACGCTCGCCGATGGCAGACGCGCGGAACGGCAGGCGTGCTCGCGGACGGACGACTCCGAGAGCTTCACGGCGAGGTCGCTGCCGCCTTCCAGCGCCTCGGCATGTTGAGGCTCTACGTCCTTCGGATCGGGTCGCAGGTCGGAGCCGTCATCTACGGCTTCCGTTGGCGCGAGCGACTTTACTTTTATCTTCAAGGGATCGAGCCGGAGCTCGCGCGCGCCAGCCCCGGAACGTTGCTGGTCGCCGCCGCTCTCCGCGACGCGTTGGACGAAGATGTGTCCGTCGTCGACTTTTTGCGGGGGGCCGAATCGTACAAATACACGTGGGGCGCGGTCGACCAAAGCAACGACAGCTTGCGCATCGATCGTTCGGGCGAGCTAGGTCACTTCTGACAGCGCGCGAGTGCGCGGTTTTCCCCGTCGCGATGCATCTGCCTCGAACAGCTCGCGAACGAAGCGGTCGAGCGCGGCGGCACGCGATGCGGCCGTGTGCTCGGCCAAGACGCGCTTTCGGGCACGCATTGCGATACCCTGCCGCTCGTCATCGGTCGTGTTTCTCAGGATGGCGAGCGCCTGCTCGGTCGATCGCGCGAGGAGAATCTCGCGACCTGGCTCGAGGAATTCCCGCAGCCCCGGCCACGCGTCGCTGACGATCGGCGTTCCGCACGCCGCCGCTTCGAAAATGCGAACGCTGGGAGACCAGCCGGCGCGAACCATGTCCGCCCTGGTCACGTTCAACGTGAAGCGTTGCGAGCCGTAGAACGCACGGTGCTCGCTCGGCGCCAGGTGCTCCACCCGGCTCACGTTCGCGGGCCAGACGATGTCCGCCGGGTACTGCGGACCGGCCACGCAAAACCGCCCTTCGCGCCAGGCGCGTGCCGGTCCGAGGAGCATGGCGTCGAGCTTGGCTTGCCGGTCCGTGCTGTACGTTGCGAGGTAACCGAAATCCCACTCCGTGGCGCGATGCTCGGGAAAATAGACGTCGGGATCGACCGAGCAATACAGCGCCCTCGCGCGAGCGACGCCGAACTTCGACTCGATGGCGCGAAGCACGGGCCCGCCCGTGAACGAAAGGTAAAGGTCGTAGCGGGGCATCAGCTCGGCGCAGAGGTATTCGCACGTGCCAAGCTCCACATTTCGTAGCGTGATGGGCGTGTCGATGTCGTAAAAGGCCGTTTTTCCGCTGGCGGTCGCCGTTACCCAGGCTCCCACCGCGGAGCCCTGGGGTACGTAGGAGCCGACAATCACGACGTCCGCGACTCGTACTGCGGCCGTGAAGCGATCACGCAGCTCATCGAGGCTGCGGTAAAGGCGCGTCTCGCCGTAGGGGGGATGGGGCAGGTCTCGATTTTCGGCGTACCAGCGGGCGTCCCGCTCCAAAAACAACACCCGGTGCCCCCGCTCGACGAGCGCGCGGACGAGCGCACGGTACGTGGTGGCGTGACCGTTGCCCCAGGAGGACGTGATCGAGAGGCCAAGAATGACGATATCGAGCGAATCCTTCACAGCGGGAATACCCCTTTCACGTCGACCGCATGGTGGCGAAGAAGGAGCTCCACCTGGCGCGCGCGCTCCGAATAGGTGTGCGATTTGAGCACGCGACGTTGCGCGGCCTCACCGATCGCCCGCGCCGCCCCTTGCGAAAGGCCTCGCAGCAACCGAACGACGTCCTCGCCGCTCTCGGCGACGAGGACCTCGGTGCCCGGCGCCAAAAAGTCGTCGAGCCCGCGCCACATGTCGCTGATGATGCAAGCGCCCGCGCCGGCGGCCTCGAAAATGCGTGTCGCCGGGGACCAGCCCACGTCGGCCATGCTGTCACGGGCCACGTTGAGCACGGCGAGCGCCGTGGAATTCAGGGCATTGTGGTCGGCAGTGTAGACATGGCCGAGCGCCGTCACGTTGGGGGGCATGGGCTTGTCGGCCCACCCGTTGCCCCCAAGTATCCAGCGCTTCTCCGGCATGCGCGCGGCCGGCTCGAAGAAGAACGTGTCCACGCGCTTTTCGCGGTCCGGCAAGCGATTGGCCAGGAGCGCGAGGTCACACGCGAAGCGCGGCTCCGGCGCGACCGAATGATGCGTCTGCGGGTCGACACCGTTGTAAACCGGCGCGCACTCTCGCGCGCCAATGTCGCGAAAACCTCGAATGACGGGCTCGCCTCCGCCATAGGTAAGGACCAGATCGTACTTTGGAATGAGCTTGCGCAGCGGGTCATCCGGCGCGGCGCGCAGCCGCGCGAGAGTGGCAGGCGCGTCCACGTCCCAGTAAACCGCAAGGCTGCCAGGTCGCCCCGCGGACAGAATCTCCCTTTCGAGGAGCTCGTCCCAGACTCCGACCCCACTGGCCTTGACGAGGACGTCCGCGCGTCGGGCGCTGGAGAGCACGCGATCGACGTCGCGCGCGTCCGTGCCCGAGTAGACGACCACATCGCACCAGGGTGGGTCTTCCATGTCCCTGTGCTTCTGGCGCTCGAAGGCGTCCGGCTCGTAGAACGTGATGGAGTGTCCGCGCGCGTGAAGATAACGAATGATGCCGCGGTAATAGGTGGCGGCGCCGTTCCAGTATGCGCTGACAAGACTCGAACCGAAGAACGCTATTCGCAGCTTTCCCATCAGGCGCTCTCCAGCAGGTCGGGCGCCCGCCGGTCGCCGATCGCTCCGGTGACCCCCAGCGACGCACAAATCGTCATGAGCTCGTCGACGCGATGACCGCATGTGTGGCGGGCCAGAACGGTCTTCCGGCCTCGCTCCGCCAGCTCTCGCGCCATGGGCTCGTCGTGGAGAAGCGCTCGCATGTGCCGGCACATTTCGTCGGAGTCACGAGCCACGAGAAAATCCCGCCCCGGGGCAAAAAGACCTTCCGTGTCGTCCCACGGAGAAGACACGAGCGGGATCGCGCACGCGAGCGCCTCGAACGGTCGTATGGTCGGAATTCCGGGCAGGCTCTTCGCATACGCCCCCCGAGGGACGTGGACAGTGAAGCGATGCTGCGCGAAGACCGCAGGCACACGGAAGTTCGGCACCCAGCCGGCCCAGTGGATCTGCGCTTCGGCCAACGCTTTCCGCGCGGCCGGTGGGTAGCGGACGCCGTGGACCGTCGCGCGAAGTCCAAGTGACTTGCACGGCGAAATAAGAAAGTCGCTGAGCTCCTGTGTGCGCTCGTCGTCTCCCCAGTTACCTACCCAAACGAGGTCTCCCGCCCAGCCGCCCTCGCGATCGACTGGGCGGAACGTCCTCACGTCGGCGGCCTCGTGCCACGTGAACACTCGGCGGGACCAGCCGCGCTGCACGTAGGCTTGCCGCACCGAATCGCCGAACGCCAGAACTCCGTCGTATCCCGAAAGATCGAGCCGCCCCATCTGCTCGGGCGCCGTCACGGATCGGTGGTGCGTATCGTGGAAGAGGAGCGTATACCGGCCGCGCTCGATGCGGTGCTCGCCAATGCGGCGCACGAGCTCCGGATCGTTCCATTCGTGCACGAGCACCAACGCGCATCCGTCGAGCACCTCGTCCAAGTCGAGGGTCTCGGGTCCGTAGCGGGTGGGACGGACGGCAGGAAAGGCCATCCGGGTGAGATCGAGCATTCGTTCGCCGTGGTCGGATACGAGGTTTTGCACGCTCCAAGCGTCCCGCGGCTCGAAGACGCGTACGTCGTGGTCCCGGCTGACGAGCTCCGTCACGACGCCTCGGAGAAAGTGGGCATTGCCGTGATTCCAATCGCTGAGGAGCGAGTGGCAGAATAGCGCTATGCGCATGTCCTTCGCCCCCGCGTAGCGAGGTCCGCGTAGAGCTCGAGGTACCCTCGCGCCATTCGCTCCGCCGTCAGCTTCTCGGCTATGTCGCGTGCGGCGCCCACCATGATGGCGCGCCGCGCGGGATTCTCGATTAGCCCGTTGATGGCTCGCACCAGCGCATCGCCGTCGTCGGGCGGCACGTACAGCGCCGAGTCCCCCCATATCTCACGAAGGCTTTCTATGTCGCCCAGCACGAGCGCGCACCCCCGCTGTGCGGCCTCGAGCACGCTCAACCCGAACGGCTCGTAGCGCGCAGGGAGCGCATAGATGGCGGCGCGCGTCATCCAGCCGTGCAGCGAATCCGGCTCGAGCCACCCGAGCAGATGCGCTCCTTCGCACGGCGGCGAGCCCGCTGGCGTAGGGGCGGCGGGGGCGGTCGTCTCGCCTGCAAGGAACACTGGCCAGTGCAGGCGCGGCGCAACGGCCGCCAGAGAGGCTACGTTCTTCGCTCGGTCCCAGAGACGACCGGCCGCGAGAACGAAGGGTTCCTTGCGGACGCGGAGCGGCGCGGCGGGAGACAGACCGTTCGAGATCACGTGACCGAAGAAGCGCGCCCGATACTGTTCGCGCAACGACTCCAACATCGCGCCGGTGGGGGCCACCACCGCATCCGCCGCGAGGAGGCCGGCTTCGACCTCTTCCTTGTAGCGAGCAAAGGTCACCGGCGTCGCTTCGCGCAAGACCGCCGCCCACCATGAGCGAACGCACGAGTGGGCCACGACGACGCGCGCTGCGCTCCAAGGCGCGGCGGCCAGCGCATAGCCGTTCAGGTGCACGATGTCCGGCTGCTCGTCCGCCGCGACGCGAAGAAGCCACTCGCGCGCGCTTTGAACGTCGGCCCATGGGTCATCCATCCATTCCAGCTTGAACGTGCTTTCGACGAGGCGAAGTCCCTCGACGCGTTCGGCCATCCGACG